>JBKKAZ010000136.1:0-9598 GCA_046714435.1 Casimicrobiaceae bacterium | reverse complement strand
TGACCAGAATGCCGAATTTCATGCTCGTTCGCGCCTTCAGAAGCGGATGTGGGCCGAGGCATTGAGGCTGTTGCGCGCCCCGCGCCAGTTGTCGATGTGGAACTTGGTGAACGGCAACCCGGTCAGTTCGAAAAACCGCGGCCAGCCGATGCGCTCCACCCAGTCGCCGACGCGCTCCCAGTCGCGCGCATCCTTCTTGTAGGTGTAGAGGATTTTCTTCACTACGGCGGCGACTTCGGGCCAGCGCGGCGGGTTGTTGGGCAGGCCGGCCGCCACCAGCTTCTGGAACATCGGCTTGGAGCGGGCGTTCGAGTTCTTCCCGCCGACCCAGATGGCAAGCTTGGAGTGCTCGGGATCGTTGATCTGCATCGGCGGGCACGGCGGATAGCAGGCGCCGCAGCAGATGCATTTCTTCTCGTCCACCTCGAGCGACGGCTTGCCGTTGACGATTGCCGGGCGGATCGCCGCCACCGGGCAGCGCGCCACGACCGACGGGCGCTCGCACACGTTCGCCACCAGGTCATGGTTGATCTTCGGCGGCTTGGTGTGCTGCACGTTGATCGCGATGTCGCCCTGGCCGCCGCAGTTGATCTGGCAGCACGAGGTCGTGATGTGCACGCGGTTCGGCATCTCCTCCTTGATGAACTCCTCGTAGAGCTCGTCCATCAGCGACTTCACCACACCGGAGGCGTCGGTGCCCGGGATGTCGCAGTGCAGCCAGCCCTGCGTGTGCGCGATCATGGTCACCGAGTTGCCGGTGCCACCGACTGGATAGCCCGCGTCGTTGAAGGCCTGGATCAGCGGGCCGACCTTGTCCCAGCTGGAGACCATGACCTCCAGGTTCGAGCGGATGGTGAATCGAACGTGCCCTTCGCCGTACTGGTCGACGATGTCGCACAGCAGATTGATCTCGTAGGGTCCAAGCTGGCGCTGGGTGCCGACGCGCACCGTCCATATCTCGTCGCCCGAGTAGGCGACGTGATGCAGCACGCCCGGCCGGGGCCGGTCGTGGTACTTCCAGTTGCCGAAGTTCTTGAGCATCAGCGGATGCATGTACTGCATGCCGTCGGGACACCCGCTCTCGATCGGTGTGCGCATTTTTTTCGCTGCCACTGCCACCTGTGCTTGTGCCACTGCCGCCTCCTCTACTCGCTCTTCAATCGGCCGCCTGTGCCTTGCGATCAATCCACTTCTGCGCTTCCTTGTCCCAGTCGTCCAGGCGCACGTAAGAACTGGTGCGCGGATGGGCGATCATGTTCGGATCGACGTCGACGCCGATGCCATCGAGGAAGTTGGCGAGGCCAATGCGCTCGATCATCTCTCCGCAGCGCTCGTGCTCCAGGCCGTTCTCTGCCCAGAAATCGATGACGGTGGCGGCGAGCTCGCGCAGCTTTTCGTAGTCCTCGTCGGTCTCCATCTTCATGAACGGCACGATCACCGTGCCCATGGTGTCGCCGATCTTGAGAGTGCGCTTGCCGCCGATGAGCAGCGTGATGCCGCGGTCCTTGCCCGGCTTGAGCGCCTTGGTCATGACGTTGATGCAGTGCATGCAGCGCACGCAACTGCGGTTGTCGACCTCGAGCGTGTCGTCGTCGTTGAGGGACAGCGCCTTGGTCGGGCAGCGCGTGATCACGTTGTCAATCGTGTACTTGCGACCATGGCTGTCGACATACGCTTTGACTTCCTTCTGGTCGACCCGCATGTCGTCGCGCCAGGTACCGATCACGGCGAAGTCGGCGCGCTGGATCGAGTTCATACAGTCGTTCGGACAGCCCGAAACCTTGAACTTGAACTTGTAGGGCAGCGCCGGACGGTGCATGTCGTCGATGAAGTTGTTCACCAGCGTGCGGTGAATGCGATGCTCGTTGGTGCAAGACTGCTCGCAGCGCGCTGCGCCGACGCAAGACATTGCCGTGCGCACGCAGGGGCCCGCGCCGCCCAGATCGAAGCCGTACTCGTTGATCTCGTCGAAGAAATGCTGGGTGTTCTCGGAGGTCGCGCCGATGAACATGATGTTGCCGGTCTGACCGTGGAACGCGATCAGCCCAGAGCCCCATTTGCTCCAGGAACCGGAAAGCTGGCGCAGCAATTTCGTCGTGTAGTGGTTGCCGGCCGGCGGCTGCACGCGCAGCGTGTGAAACTCCTTCGACTCCGGGAACATGCTCGCGACTTCGGAAAAGCGCGGGATGATGCCCCCGCCGTAGCCGAACACCGACACCGTGCCGCCCTTCCAGTAACCCAGCCGCGTCTTGTACGAATGCTCCAGCTGGCCGAGCAGGTCGACCATCATGTTGTTTTCGTGCGCCAGGCGCTTCAGGCCGGTGACGAAGCTCGGCCACGGGCCGCTTTCGAGCTTGTCGAGCATCGGCGTCGGGTGAAATGGCTTGGTCGATTTCCTCGCCACCGGAACGAAGGTGCTGTGACGCTCGGGGTTCTTGGGCGGCTTCTGCGGATCGGACATGAATGCCTCCAGCGGACGCGAAATCGGCGCTGACAGTATCGATGGGGCCGCGCGTCGTTTCCGCGATCTTTGGAGATAGTCGGATGCTGCCGGACCCCTCCCTTAGGGGATAGACGCGCCGCGATCCGACGGGAACAATGGCGTTTACTCAAGGACTTGGATCGACTCCCCGCAGCCGCTGCGCGGCACCGCGGATCCGGATCGCGCTCGCCAAGGCGTTCTCCAGGAGCGGACTATGCGGTACGTTCTCGCTCCCACGCCCCGGCAATTGCCTTCACTCCCTTGCCGAACCACTTCGAACCCCCTTTTGCGCCAGGCGCCGAAGAGGCGTACCTGCGCTGGCGCGAGCGCAAGCTCGCGCGCTACCCTCGCCATGTCGAGGACCTGATCGTCGAAGTGCGCGATCCGCGCAACCTGAGCGACAGCGAAGCCGGGGCGTTGCAACGCCTGTGCCGCACTGCGAACATGGCGGTCTATGCGAGCCCGCTCGCCGGCGTCGCGGACAAGGACATCCTGCGCCGCCTGGCCGCGCGCCTGGGACTCGCGCGCCTGCAGGCGAATCCGCTCGCCGATGAGGACGGCATCAGCTCGCTCGAAGCGGCGCCGGGAAAATCCGCTCGTGGCTACCTGCCCTACTCGAACGAGCGCCTGCTATGGCATACCGACGGTTACTACAACCCGCCGCAGGAGCGCATCGGCGCGTTCATCCTGCACTGCGTCCAGCCTGCGGGCGCGGGCGGCGACAACTGCCTGCTCGACCCTGAGATCGCCTACCTGCTGCTGCGCGATGCCGATCCGGAATTCATCCGCGCGCTTTTCGAGCCCGGCGCCATGACCATTCCCGCCAATGTCGAGGACGCGGCCCGGAGGCGACCTCTCCAGACCGGCCCGGTGTTTTCCACCGACCCCGCCGACGGTACGCTCCACATGCGCTATACCGCGCGTACCCGCAGCATCGAATGGCGGCCGGACGAGACGACCCGCGCCGCCGTGCAATTTCTCAGCGGGGTTCTCGACGGGCATTCACCCTACGTATTCAACCTGCGCCTCGGCAGCGGCCAGGGCATCGTGTGCAACAACGTGCTTCACAATCGCAGCGCCTTCACCGACGATGCCGCGCGCGGATCGAGCCGGCTCGTCTACCGCGCGCGCTATCGCGATCGCATCGCGGAAGGGTCGCCGCGTTCCGAAGGCGATTCACGTCGTCAGCAAGAGGCCGGCAGCCGATGAAGTACATCCCGCTCAAATACATCCGCGAGGACCGGAGCGTCGGCAACGCGGACAGCAGCGAGGACGCCAGGGAATCGACCGGCATGCTGGAGCGGCTGGTCGCCGATCTGCGCGGCGAACTGGCGGCGCTTTCCGCCAACGCGGCAGCGCTGCGGCGCGCCGATCTGCTGCTGCAGCTCGGCCGCGCGCTGGTGCGTCTCGAGAAGCAGCCCGAGGCCTGGAGCACGGCGCGCGAAGCGTTCGATCTCTACCTCGCCGAACAGGCCTTCGAAGGAGCGGCGCAGGCGTGCGACATCCTGTTTCTCAGCGACCAGCTGGCTTCGCTCGCCGCACTCGGTCAGGGCATCTGGCTCGCCGTCACCTATCCCATCGACCCGGAGCTCAGCGTCGCGCTGCTCCAGCACGTGGTCGATGAGACGCCTCACGACGCCGACGGCGCGGCAGTCGCCGCAGTCACTGCGTACTATCTCGTCGACCTGCGCGCGCGGGAACCGCAGCGGGATCACCTGCTCCTGTACACCAATCAGGTCCTCGCAACGGTGGCGCGCCGGCACAGCGGCGTCGACGGCCAGCAGAGCTTCAACCGGTGGATCGAGAGCATGGAGCTCAACGACCCGGCGCGGTTCCTGCCGCGCCTGCGCAATGTCGTCGACGTGCTGGTGCAGGACGACTGGTGGTTCGACCGCGAGGCCCTCCAGGCCGCGCTGCCGGTGAACTGAGGGACGTTCGATGCTTCAGGACGAAGAGTGCGCGGCGCGCGAGCAGGCATTGCCGGACGAATTCGTGGACGCGGTGTTCGCGATCTCGTGTCGTTGCCTGCCGGTCGACCATGCCTACGCGCTGTCGCACGCGATCCAGGAGGCGCTGCCCTGGTTTGCGCAGGAGCCCGGCGCCGGCGTGCATACGATTCATGGTGCGGCATCGGGAAGCGGCTGGATGCGCCCCGAAGCGCCGGATGCCCTGCTGCAACTTTCGCATCGCGCCAGGCTCGCATTGCGCCTGCCCCGCCACCGGCTCGATCGAGCCGCCGCGTTGGTGGGCCGTACGCTGCAGGTGGCCGGCTGGCCGCTCGGTGTCGGCAGGATCGCCGTCAGGCCACTGTCGCGGATAACGACCCTGTTTTCGCGCAGCGTAATCCTGGTCGATGCGGAGGACGAAGCAGCGTTCACGGCCGCCGCCGCCGCCGAGCTCGACGCGCTGCGCATCGACCCGGGGAAGATGGTGTGCGGCCGGATGACGCCGCTCGCGACTCCGACACGCAGCTACGCTACCCGCAGCCTGCTGGTAGCGGGCCTGACTCGTGAGCAATCGCTGGCGCTGCAGCGGCACGGTCTGGGCGCCGAGCGCCTGCTGGGCTGCGGACTGTTCATTCCGCACAAGGCTATCGCCGACCTGGGTTCGCGGTCGGACAATTCGTAGACGAGGAGATCATGGCTTACGAAGTGAACGGCAAGCTGTTCGAAGCGACCGAGACCGGCTTCCTGGAGTCGCCGGACGGATGGAACAGTGACGTTGCGGAGGCGATCGCGGCGGTCGAGGGTGTCACGCTGACCCGGGACCACTGGGACGTGATCGAGTACCTGCGCGACGCCTACCTCAACCATAACGGCGAGCAGCCGAACAACCGCGCCATCCTCAAGGCGATGCAGGACCGATGGCCCGGCCGCAAGGTGGAGAGCAAGACGCTGTTCGATCTCTTCCCGGGCAACCCCTCCAAGCAGGCGGGCAAGATCGCCGGGTTGCCGGAGAGCATGCGCAAGGGCGGCTACTGACAGGCTGGCTCGCCGCCGGGGGTCGCTTGGGGCGAACCGGAGCCGGGATTACCTTGCGGCGGCAGCTAACCTACCCGGAGGGGTCTTGATGGAGTTCAATCCACACCTGCAGGTCCTCGCCTCGATCTTCGTCATCGCGGTGATCATGGGTGCGGTCGCCAACAAGACCCATTTCTGCACGATGGGCGCGGTATCGGACTGGGTCAACATGGGCGACACCGGCCGCATGCGGGCGTGGCTGCTCGCGATCGCCGTGGCGATGGCCGGGGCGCTCGCGCTCGAGGCGACCGGCCAGCTGACCATTGGCACCTCGACCTTTCCACCCTACCGCACCGCCAGCTTCGCGTGGTTGCGCTACGTCCTTGGTGGCTTCCTGTTCGGCGTCGGCATGACGCTCGCCTCGGGATGCGGCAGCAGGACGCTGGTGCGGATCGGCGGCGGCAACCTGAAGTCGGTCGTGGTCCTGGTGTTCGCGTCGATCGCGGCCTACCTGATGCTTTGGACCGATTTCTTCCAGCTCGCGTTCATGAGCTGGATCGCGCCGACCACGCTCGATCTTGGCAAGCGCGGCTTCGCGAGCCAGGCGCTCGGCGACCTCGTGAGCGGTGGGCAGAGCGGAAGGCTCAACGCGCCAATCGGCCTCGCAGTCGCAGCCGCGCTCGCCGCGTTCGTGTTCAGCTCGAAGGAATTTCGCGCGAACCGCGACCATGTCCTCGGCGGCGTTGTGATCGGGCTCGCGGTGGTCGCCGGCTGGTACATCACCGGCGGCGGGCTCGGCCGGGAATGGAAGGACTTCGCGGAAATGGCTGCGCCGCCACCCTCGCGGGTCGAAGTGCAGTCGTTCACCTTCGTGAGCCCGATGGGCGACTCGCTGCGCTACCTGATGTCGCCGGACGATCTCTCGCTCGTCAACTTCGGCATCGTGGCGCTGATCGGGGTCATCGTCGGCGCGTTCGTCTACGCGCTCGCCGCGCGCGTTTTCCGCATCGAGTGGTTCGCGAGCAAGGTCGACTTCGCCAACCACGCCGCGGGCGGTGTCCTGATGGGCATCGGGGGGGTGCTGGCGATGGGTTGCACGATCGGGCAGGCAATCACCGGCGTCTCGACGCTTGCCGCCGGCTCGATCCTTGCCTTCCTCGCCATCGTAGTGGGTTCGGCCGCGACGATGAAGTTCCAGTACTGGCGCATGCTGCGCGAGGACGCGTGATGGAGCGTAACTATTTGGTCGTGAGTACCCAGCCTACGATCGCGTTCAGGTCCGCGTCCGACAGTCCCGGATTCGGCGGCATCGGCACCTCGCCCCAGACGCCCCGGCCGCCATCGCGGATTTTCGCCCCCAGCCGCGTCGCGGCGCCCGGATCGCCCGCGTACCGGACGCCGATTTCCCGGAAGGACGGCCCCACCACGCGCTTGTCCGTCGCGTGGCAGCCCACGCAGGCGTTCGCGCCCAGCAGCTTTTGCACCGGGTCGTCCCCGCCGCCCGTCAGCGTGTCGGGCGAGGGCGGCGGCGCCGGCTTCTCGCGGTTGTAGTAGGTCGCGAGGTAGTCGAGGATCACCGCCGTTTCGGCGTCGTCCATCGGCGTGCCGCGCTCCCTCATGTTCTTCAGGTTGTCCGACCACTCGCCGCGCGACAGCGGCGTGCGCTGGATGTGCTTCAACTCATGGCAGATCTTGCACTTGTTCTCGGTGAGCGTGGAGCCGGGTCCCGACACCAGACGATCCTGCGCGAATGCGCCCGCCGGGAGCAGCGCCGCGAACAGCCAGGCCTCAAGCCTCAACCATGACCCCCACGCGGTGCCAGGCGTTCCAGAAGTAGCCCAGCGGGTTCCAGTGCGGCATTGCTGGCTGCGCGTTGCCGCGGTCGTCCCACGCGCGCGCGAGCAAGGTGATGTAACCGGACGCTTCCGCCTTGTGCTCGTAAGTGAACGCGCGCCACGCGTAGCGGCCGCCCGCCCGCGCAAGCCGCGCCGGGCGCCAGGTTTTGCCTTCATCCGTCGAGATTTCCACGCGGTCCACCGACCCTTCGCCAACCCAGGCGCGGCCGCGCACGGTGATCGTCGCGCCGCCCTTGTAGCGCTGGTTCGGCGCCGGGGAGGTAATGATCGACTTGATCGGCCAGGCTTCCGCCGACACCGCATCGGAGGGCATCTTCTGCCCGGGCTGCACCGGGTGTTTCGGCACGCGGTAGCTCGAGTCCATGTAGGTGCCTTTGAAGGGCGCGTCCAGCACGGTGAGCGTGTGCAGCCACTTGGTGGAGGCCGAGCCTACCCAGCCCGGCACCACGAGGCGCAGCGGATAGCCGTGCACGAAAGGCAGCGGCGCGCCGTTCATCGACCACGCGATGAGCGTGTCCTCGTCCAGCGCCTTCTTCATCGGGATGGAGCGGATCACCGGCGCGGCCGTCGCGACCATGCCGGGGTCGCCGCCCTGGCCCGCGACATGCGCGGCGTTCGGCTTCAGGCCAGCGGCCCTGAGCACGTCGGCGAGCCGTACCCCGCCCCAATCGGGACAACCCATGCCGCCGGTCAACAGCCAGGGCGTCCCGCTCGCCGTGGGTTGGTAGCCCGAGCGGCCGGAGCCCGCGCACTCGAGCATGCCTTGGATGCTCACGGTCTGGAACTGCTTCGCGAGGTCGAACACCGAGAAGCTGAGTTCCCTGTCCACCAGCCCCTTGATCGTCAGCCGGTGGCTGTTGATGTCGATCAGCGGAGTAAGCAGGTTGTTGCGCACGAACATGCGCTGATTCGGCGTCACGTCGAAATCGTGCTCGTGCGCCGGAACGCTGCCGGTGAGCGGGCGCTCCGAGTGCCATTCCATCGCCGGCACCTTCTCCGCCTTGATCGCGTCGCTGGAGAGGGTTCCGGGAAGCGCCGTGGGTGCCGCAGCTTGGGCGAAGGTGTCGCCGACGGCGGCGAGCGCGCCGGCACCGGCCACGCCCGCGAGAAAATCGCGACGAGTGACTTGCTTGTTCTCCTGGTCCATGATTGCCACCTCCTGACAGCCAACCTAGCGCGAATCCTCCCAACGCGGGAGATTAGGCGGGATTATGGGGCGAACAAAATTTCCTTGCACCGATCCGCACCGCCAGGCTTGTACACGGCGAGGGGATTTGGATTACGCTACGCATCGCAGCCCAAGCATATATCCTACCAATCGACCTGAGCAGGAGGATCCCGAATGCATCCTATCCGCAGAACCGCATTGAAAGGCGTCTGGGCCTTCGGGGCGCTGGCAGGCGCAGTCGCCGCTGGACTGCTCAGCCCCGCGCGCGCGTTCGCCGCCGGGAACAAGGGTGCGTTCGAGGCGAAGAGCGTGGTTGACGCGATGAAGGCGCTCGGCGTGACGAACGCCGAGCCCAGCCAGGAGATCCAGATCCGCGCCCCCGACATCGCCGAGAACGGCGCGGTGGTGCCGATCGACATCACCAGCAACGTTCCCGGCACAACCGCGATCTCGGTGTTCATCGAGAAAAACCCGTTCCCGTACACGGGTACTTTCGACGTCTCGCTGGGCGCGGCGCCCTATGTGCACCTGCGGGTGAAGATCGGCGAATCGTCGCCCGTGCGCGTGGTAGTGGCAGCCGGCGGCAGGCACTACACCAGCGCCAAGGAAGTGAAAGTCACCATCGGCGGCTGCGGCGGCTGAGCGGAGGAGACCATGGCAGAACCGATGAAGATCCGTGCCACGCTGCAGGGCGACGTGGCCGACGTGCGCGTGCTGATGGCGCATCCGATGGAGACCGGGCAGGGCAAGGACGCGGCAGGCAATCTCGTGCCGCCGCATTTCATCCAGAGCATCACCGCACAGCTGAATGGCAGGACGGTGTTCGCTGCCGACGTCAGCCAGGCGGTGTCGCGCAACCCGGTGTTCGCGTTCAAGGTGAAGGGCGCGAAGGCGGGCGACAAGCTCTCGGTCACCTGGCAGGACAACAAGAGCGACACGCGCACCGACGAAGTGGTGGTCCGCGCCGGATCCTGATCCCGACCGCAAGGGGCCGCAGAGCCTCGCTCGGCCAACTGGAGGAGAGCAAGATGAGACATGCGCTCGCGCGCGCGCGCGCGGGCGGGATGGTTGCGGGCCCCAGGGCGCCGGCGGCCGCGCCGGCCCCCCCCCCCCCCCCCCCCGGAATAGACAA
>JBKKAZ010000135.1:0-8235 GCA_046714435.1 Casimicrobiaceae bacterium | reverse complement strand
TTGCAACTTTCCGGCCGGGAAACCGGCGGCGCCGGCACGACGCGGGCGCCGCCATGACTGCCAGCGATGCGGAACTCAGCGAAAAACGTTGGCGCTCGACCGCGCTCGCCGGCGCAGGCCTATCGCGCCGCTACCGGCTAGCAACAGCAACAACGCCGCCAAGCCTGCTGGCGACGCCGACGGAATGGCCTCGGAGATCTTGTTCAAGCCTTGCGAGGCGGTCGTCGGGCAGGCACCCAGGTTGCCCGAACAGGCGTACAGGACCTGCCGGGTGGTGCAGTTGTAGAGGACGAAGAACTCCGCGGTATGTGCGGCGGTGGGCGGGTTGTCGCCGGCGCCGCCGTAGCTGCCGATCACGGTGTTCGGCGGCTGGGGCAGCGTGATCGGCTGCTGCCAGGTGCCGCTGAAGCTGCCGCCAGTGAGCGGACTCGGCCTCGAATAGCTGCCGATGACGGTCCCGCTGAGGTTGGTGAGCGTGCCGAACTCGCGCGCCGGGTTCTGCGTGTAGGTGAACGACCAGAGGACGTCGGCCAGCGCCTGGCAGTTCGCGGACGGCGCGAGCTGGACCGGACCGGACACGGAGTCCGCCCCGGCGGTCCCGGAAACGAGGGCGACCAATAGCGCGCCCAGCCAACGCTGCAGCATGAAGCAATCCTTGGTGCGACGGTTATCCCGATCGTACGGGGGGCCCGCCCGCCAGGGCAAGGCTTGCCGGCGACCGCCGGTTCCCAGCGACCCGGACGTCGCGCGAGCGAGACACAGGCCTGTCTCTCGACGGCGACAGCGCAGGGACTGCGGGGCGACGCGGTAGGATGCGCGCTCCCCTCGTCACCTGTGGCGTCCCCTCATGTCGCTCTCGCTCGATCTTTCCGGTCGCGTGGCGCTGGTTACCGGTGCCGCCCGCGGCTTGGGGCTCGCCATCGCCGCCGGGCTCGCGCGCGCGGGCGCGCTGGTGGTTCTGAACGGCCGCGACCCCGCCGCGCTGGAACAGGCGAAGCGCAGCATCGACGCAGCGGGCGGACGCTGCGATACCGAGGTGTTCGACGTCACCCATCGCGATGCGGTGCGCGCGGGCGTGGCGGCGATCGAAGCACGCCACGGTGCGATCGACGTCCTGGTGAACAACGCCGGGATCCAGCGCCGGCACCCGATCGAGGACTTTCCTGCCGACGACTGGGACGCGATCCTCGCCACCAACCTGACCGCGCCGTTCCTGGTCGCCCAGGCCGTCATCCCCGGCATGCGCAAGCGCGCTCGCGGGTCGATCGTCAACATCGCGTCGCTGATGAGCGAACTCGGCCGTCCGACCATCGTGCCCTACACGGCGGCCAAGGGCGGCGTACGGCAGTTGACCCGCGGACTCGCGACTGAACTCGGTCCGACCGGCATTCGCGTCAACGCCATCGCGCCCGGCTATTTCATGACCGAAATGAACCGCGCGCTGATCGACGACAAGAAGTTCGACGACTGGGTGCGTGGCCGCACGCCGATGCGCCGCTGGGGCGATCCCGACGAGCTGGCAGGGCTCGCGGTGTTCCTGGTCTCGGACGCCGCGAGTTACATCACCGGCCAGACGATTTTCGTCGACGGCGGGATGAGCGTCGCGCTCTAGCGAAGCGCCGGTTCGCTGCCGCCTGCCACCGCTACGACGCGCCGCAGCCACGGGCCGGCCGCGCGTCAACCGCCGTTGTTGCACCGCACACCGCCGGAGTTCGGGCCATCGGACGGGTTCGGTCCGCGGCGTTGTGCTGCAGTGCAATGAACCGCGGGTGTCGTAAAGACGCAACGTCGTGTGCAAAACACACGCAAGGGCGTCAACGGTGGACAAGGCAGTGGATAGCCCGTGGATCAACCGGGGATGAATGCGCCAGGGCGAGCCAGTTCGCTGTTTTTGCGGGCCAATTGCAAGGCCGCCGGTGTGGACAACTGCGTCGGGCCGAAACTTGCGTCGACACAACGGTTTGTGTTGACCCTGTACTTCAACACAAGATATAGTAGATTTTGATTCGTAAGCGGATTCGCGGACCGCGCCGAGTTGCCCCGGCCGCGGCCGGGGAGAGCACGTAGCAACGCCCCAGCGGACGCGGTATCGGACTCAACCATCCCCTTCCGAGCGTAAGGCCCCGAGGGCCCGTGAGTTGCCCCGACAAGTCGAAAAATCCAGGAGCCAACACCCATGCACATCCTTCCCGCCGCCTCCAGTGCTTCCGGGCCGAACGCCCCCCCGCGCGAGTTGATCGCGGGCGAGCCGGGCAGCCCGGTGGGCACCGGAGCCGATCCGCGATTCGCGCCCTACAAGGTGATTCGCCGCAATGGATCGGTGGTGGGATTCGAACCGGCGAAGATTTCGATCGCGCTCACCAAGGCCTTCCTCGCCGTGCACGGCGGCCAGGGCGCGTCCTCGGCCCGGGTGCGCGACGAGGTGGTGAAGCTTACCGACGGCGTGGTCGGCGCGTTGATGAAGCACAAGCCGCAAGGCGGCGCGATCCACATCGAGGAGATCCAGGATCAGGTCGAGCTGGCGCTGATGCGCGGCGGCGAGCACGAGATCGCGCGCGCCTACGTGCTCTACCGCGAACGACGCTCCCAGGAGCGCGCTGCGCAAAAGACCCCGGCCCGGGCCGACGCCACGATCGCGATCCACGTCGTCGAACACGGCGTGAGGAAGCCGCTCGATGTCGCGCGCCTGACTGCGCTGGTGCGCGCGTCCTGCGAAGGGCTCTCCGACGTCGATCCGGAGCTGATCCTCAAAGCCGCGCGCAAGGACCTCTACGACGGCGTGCCGATGGACGAAGTGCGCAAATGCGTGGTGCTGGCCGCGCGGACGCTGATCGAGAAGGACCCGCACTACTCCTACGTCACGGCGCGGCTGCTGCTCGACGCGTTGCGCTACGAGGCGCTCGGCGAGGAGGCATCGCAAACCGACATGGGCGACAAGTACGCCGAATACTTTCCTCGCTTTATCAAGCACGGCGTCAAGATCGGGCTGTTGAGCGAGACGCTGCTGCAATACGACGTGGCCAAGCTCGGCGCGGCGCTCAAGCCCGAGCGCGACCTGGGCTTCGGCTACCTCGGCCTGCAGACGCTGTACGACCGCTACTTCCTTGTCGACCAGTACGCGAAGCACGCCAATGCGGGACGGCGCTTCGAGCTGCCGCAGTGCTTTTTCATGCGCGTGGCCATGGGGCTCGCGCAGAGCGAAGTGGACCGGGAGGCGCGCGCGATCGAGTTCTACGACGTACTGTCGACATTCGATTTCATGTCGAGCACGCCGACGCTGTTCAACTCCGGCACCCATCGCTCGCAGCTCTCGTCGTGCTACCTGACCACGGTGGCCGACGACCTGGACGGAATCTACGAGGCCATCAAGGAAAACGCGCTGCTGTCCAAGTTCGCCGGCGGCCTGGGCAACGACTGGACCAACGTGCGCGCAATGGGCTCGCACATCAAGGGTACCAACGGCAAGTCGCAGGGCGTGGTGCCGTTTCTGAAGGTCGTCAACGACACCGCGGTAGCGGTAAACCAGGGGGGAAAGAGGAAGGGCGCGGTCTGCACCTATCTCGAAAGCTGGCACCTCGACATCGAGGAATTCCTGGAGCTTCGCAAGAACACCGGCGACGACCGCCGCCGGACCCACGATATGAACACCGCGAACTGGATTCCCGACCTGTTCATGAAGCGGGTGATGGAAGGCGGCGACTGGACGCTGTTCTCGCCTTCCGACGTGCCGGACCTGCACGACCTGTGGGGCAGCGCGTTCGAGAAGGCCTACATCGCGCACGAGGCCCGGGTGACGGGTGGCGAGTTGAAGTTGTTCAAGCGCATCCCGGCGCTGCAATTGTGGCGGCGGATGCTGTCGATGCTGTTCGAGACCGGGCATCCGTGGATCACCTTCAAGGACGCCTGCAACGTGCGCTCGCCGCAGTCGCACGTTGGCACCGTCCACAGCAGCAACCTGTGCACGGAGATCACACTCAATACCAGCGCGACCGAAATCGCGGTCTGCAATCTCGGCTCGGTGAACCTGCGCGCGCACATGCTGCAGCGAGACTCGGGCGAATGGGCGCTTGACCACGACAAGCTGCAGCGCACCATCCGTTCCGCGATGCGCATGCTCGACAACGTAATCGACATCAACTACTACGCGGTGAGGAAGGCTCGCGACAGCAATCTCAGGCACCGGCCGGTCGGACTCGGCATCATGGGCTTCCAGGATTGCCTGCACCTGATGCGCTTGCCGTACGCGTCGGACGCGGCGATGGCCTTCGCCGACACCTCGATGGAGACGGTCTGCTTCTACGCCTACCAGGCCTCCACCGAACTGGCCGAGGAGCGCGGCCGGTACAGTTCGTTCAAGGGCAGCCTCTGGGACCGGGGCATCCTGCCGCAGGACTCGCTGCGGCTGCTACGCGAGGAACGCGGCGGCTACGTCGAGGTCGACCAGTCATCGACGCTGGACTGGGAAAGCCTGCGCGAGCGCATTCGCCAGCATGGCATGCGCAACTCCAACTGCGTGGCGATCGCGCCGACCGCGACGATCTCCAACGTCATCGGCGTCTCGGCGTCGATCGAGCCCGAGTACCAGAACATCTACGTCAAGTCGAACCTGTCCGGCGAGTTCACCGTCGTCAACGAGCAGCTGGTGAAGGACCTGAAGGCGCTCGACCTGTGGGACGACGTGATGGTCGCCGATCTCAAGTATTTCGACGGTTCGCTCGCGAGGATCGACCGCGTGCCCGCGGAGTTGCGCGCGCTGTATGCGACCGCGTTCGAGGTCGATGCCACCTGGATCGTGGAGGCTGGCGCGCGCCGGCAAAAGTGGATCGACCAGGCGCAGAGCCTCAACATCTACATGGCGGGCGCGTCGGGCAAGAAGCTCGACGAAACCTACAAGCTCGCCTGGCTGCGCGGCCTCAAGACCACTTACTACCTGCGCACACTTGCGGCGACTTCGGCCGAGAAGTCGACCGGAAAGGGCGGTGAGCTCAACGCCGTCCCGGCTTCGGGAGGCGCTCATTCAGGCGCGGCGCAGGCCGCGCCGGCGAGGAAGGGAACACCGGCCGCGGGCCCCAAGGCGACGGCCGCGGAGTCCGAAGCGCCGCAGTCGTGCGCACTCGACAACCCGGAATGTGAAGCCTGCCAGTAGACAAAGCGGATCGGCGGATGAACCATCTGGACCGGCGCGGCGAGATGGAAGCGCGCGTCGGCTGAACAACGAACGAAGCCGCAGGGAAGCGGCGACGACGAAGCGAACGCAGCAGCGAAGATTCGGCAGGGCCCTCGCGCACGACCTTGGACGCGCCGATAGAGCGAACGTCCTCGCGGATGCGGTGGCCCGAAGGTGGACGCGGGACGCGCGAACCCGGACAGGAACCGTGCAGTTGAACGCGCATCTGGCGGCAAACCGACCGAAGCGGCAGCGCCGTACGGCAGGCATCCAAAACGCCGTACGCAGCGGGCCGTCGACGCGTGAGCCGGTGACCTTGCACGGTCGCCGGCAGCGTCGAGCGTGTGACGGAAGGCGCGCGGCGGTGCCGTGCCGCGCGCCGCCTTTTCCGCCAGCGGCGCGGGTTCGGCTTCGCGACTGGAGGCTCACGTTTGGCCCGATACGAGCACTTCCCTCGGCATGTGATCGAGGCGCGGTACCTGGGTGATTACAAGGTCTGGCTGGAGTTCAACGATGGACGCAAGGGGGTGGTCGACTTGTCCGACGAGCTGGTAGGCGACGAACTCATGCCGCTGAGAAACCGTGATCGCTTCGCCGAGTTCTACCTCGACTTCGGACTCGCATCGATCGCCTGGCTGGGCGGCCAGGATTTCGCGCCCGAATTCCTCTACGAACGACTCAAGGCCATGAACTGATCAAGCAGACGAGCCGACCAGCTCCCGGAGACCGGACCACGATGCTCACGTTCGAAGACGACCTTTCCCCGACGCCCTCGATGCCGCCGCTGGCGCCACGCACGCCGCAAACCATCCGCGCGCAGGTGACCGGCGGCATCCTTTCCCGCGAGCCGGTGCACGACCTCGACGTCGAGCGCCAGCTGCCGGTGACCTCAACGGGCCGGGTGCGCGTCGAAGACAAGCGTGTCATCAACGGCACGGCCGACGTCAACCAGCTGGTGCCGTTCAAGTACAAATGGGCCTGGGAAAAGTATCTTGCCGGCTGCTCCAACCACTGGATGCCGCAAGAGATCAACATGCAGCGCGACATCGAGCTGTGGAAGAACCCGGCCGGCTTGACCGACGACGAGCGGCTGATCGTCAAGCGCAACCTCGGTTTTTTCGTCACCGCCGACAGCCTCGCCGCGAACAACATCGTGCTCGGCACCTACCGGCACATCACCGCGCCCGAGTGCCGCCAGTACCTGTTGCGCCAGGCGTTCGAGGAGGCGATCCACACCCACGCCTACCAGTACATCACCGAGAGCTTAGGGCTCAACGAAGCCGAAATCTTCAATGCGTACCACGAGATCAAGTCGATCAAGGACAAGGACGACTTCCTGATCCCGTTCATCAACGTGCTGACCGATCCGATGTTCAAGACTGGGACGCCCGAAGCCGATCAGCAACTGCTGAAAAGCCTGATCGTGTTCAGCTGCATCATGGAAGGCCTCTTCTTCTACGTCGGCTTTACGCAGATCCTGGCGATGGGCCGCCAGAACAAGATGACCGGCGCGTCCGAGCAGTACCAGTACATCCTGCGCGACGAGTCGATGCACTGCAGCTTCGGCATCGACCTCGTCAACACGATCAAGCTCGAGAACCCGCATCTGTGGACCAACGAGTTCAAGGCCGAGATCGCCGACCTGATGCAAAGGGGCGTGGAACTCGAGTACCGCTACGCCGAGGACACGATGCCGCGCGGGGTGCTGGGATTGAATGCGCCGATGTTCAAGGAGTACCTGCGCTTCATCGCCAATCGGCGCTGCCAGCAAATCGGGCTCGATCCGCTATACGAAAAGGCCGACAACCCGTTCCCGTGGATGGCCGAGATGATCGATCTCAAGAAGGAGAAGAACTTCTTCGAGACGCGGGTGATCGAGTATCAGACTGGTGGGGCACTATCGTGGGATTAGCGAGTTCATCTAGCGAAGCTACCTACACCAGATCAAGGAGTGCGACTAGCCGTTCGGCTGCGAAATTGTAGGGACCGCGATGACCTCGGATGGTATCGGCCAACGGCCGGGAATACCTTTGCGCCGGACGCCCCGTCGTCATCGCAACGATCGCAGCCTGACCTCGACCTGACACCCAACCGCGATCGCGTATTTCTCGATCGTACTCAACGTGGGACGAGTATGCCGCCCGCTTTCGCGGCGGGAGACCACGCTCCTGGTCGTCCACATCTTCGCGGCGACTTCTGCCTGTGTGAAGCCGGCGCGTATCCGCGCCGTAATCAAGCTTGCAACGAGCTGCTGCAGGGTGTTGTCGGCGGAAAGAGCGCGCGATTTGTGTTTCGCGCGACGCCGTGATGCCATTGTCGCGAGACTCGTCGCCAGGATTTGGGATCGCGCTGCAGCGGTTGGCGACATGGTTGGACCCCGTTTTCGCGATGGTTAGCAAAACTGCTAACTCACTTCAAATGAAGTCCCTATCCTCCGTTCGGCCTACCTCGCGCGGTCGGTGGTCGCCGACCCCATATCTTCGACTTCCACAGCCCGAGCATGGCGCCGGTCGGATCGATGATGATCGCGAGCCAGCCCATGTCCTTGTCCTCGGACTTGTCTTTCATCACGTTGCCACCAAGCGCCTTGACCTTCGTCACTCGCACCGCCGACATCGGCGCTGGTACTCTGTGCCGTCATGCAAGTTGACCACCCCGACCCGACTTATACCGGGACCGCGCGCGCCCGCGCCAACTTCCGGCTGGCGGTCAGGATCGCGGCGGGTTTCGTCGCGGTGCTATGGCTCATCCAGTTGGTGAACTGGGGCCTCGACGTCGGGCCGGAGTATTTCGGCATCCGTCCGCGCGAATTAGGCGGATTGCCCGGCATCGTGTTCGCGCCGCTGATGCACGGCGGCTTCGCCCACCTCGTCGCCAACTCGCTGCCGCTGCTGGTGCTGCTCACGGTGATGCTGCATCTCTATCCGCACTCGGCGCTCGTGGTGCTGCCGGTGATCTACCTGGCTCCGGGTGTCGCCGTATGGTCATTCGCCGAAAACGGCGTACACATCGGCGCCAGTGGCTTGGTCTACGGTCTGGTGAGTTACATCCTCGTGGCTGGCCTGATC
>JBKKAZ010000134.1:0-4579 GCA_046714435.1 Casimicrobiaceae bacterium | reverse complement strand
TGCCAGCATCTACCAGAGCCGCGTCCGCGAGATCCTGATCCGCCTCGGGTATCGATCACTGCTGGCAGTACCGCTCCTGCGCGAGGACCACCTGCTCGGCGGACTGGTCGTGAACCGGAAGATCGCCGGCGAATTCGCACCGCATGTGATCGATCTGCTGAAGACGTTCGCGACGCAATCGGCGCTGGCCATACAGAACGCGCGGCTCTTCCGCGAGATCGGGGACACGAGCCGGCAGCTCGAGATCGCGAGCCGGCACAAGAGCGAGTTCCTCGCCAACATGTCGCACGAGCTGCGCACGCCGCTCAACGCGATCATCGGCTTCTCCGAGGTGCTTATCGAGCGGATGTTCGGCGAGCTGAACGACAAGCAGGACGATTACCTCAAGGACATCCTGAGTTCGGGCCGGCACCTGCTGATGCTGATCAACGACATCCTCGATCTCGCCAAGGTCGAGGCGGGTCGCATGGAGCTCGAGACCGCCCGGTTCCATGTACCGACCGCGATTTCGAATGCGATGACGCTGGTGCGCGAGCGCGCGCAGCGGCACGGCATCGCGCTTGGCACCGAGGTCGACCCGGCGCTCGACGAGATCGAGGCCGACGAGCGCAAGTTCAAGCAAATCCTGCTGAATCTGCTCACTAACGCGGTGAAGTTCACGCCCGACGGCGGGCGCGTCGACGTCATCGCAAAGCGCAACGGCGATGATCTGGAAGTGGCGGTGCGCGACACCGGCATCGGTATCGCCAAGGCGGACCAGGAGGCGGTGTTCGAAGAGTTCCGCCAGGTCGGCCGGCACTACACCAACAAGCAGGAAGGCACCGGGCTCGGCCTCACGCTGACCCGACGCTTCGTCGAGCTGCACGGGGGCCGCATCTGGGTCGAAAGCGAGCTGGGCAAGGGCTCGACATTCACCTACGCCATTCCCTACCGGACATGAGCGCCGACGAGCCGCCTCCTGGCGGATTTGCGGAGACGGGAGACAGCACGTGTAGATTTTGTCGTCCCCGCGCAGGCGGGGACCCAGTGTCGTACGACGAAAGTCGCTGGGTTCCCGCCTGCGCGGGAACGACGGATTCAGTGGGGGCACACCAATGAGCACGATCCTGATCGTCGAAGACAACGACAAGAACATGAAGCTGGCGCGCGACGTCCTGCAGGCGAAGGGTTACGCGACGATCGAGGCCATCACCGGCGAGGACGGCGTGCGGCTCGCCAAGGAACGACTGCCAGATCTGGTGTTGATGGACATCCAGCTGCCGGGGATCAATGGCATCGAGGCGCTGCGGCAGCTTCGCGAAGACGCTGCGACGGCGTCGATCCCGGTGATCGCGGTGACCGCGTCGGTGATGGCTTCCGATCGGCGCCAGATTACCGACGCGGGCTTCGATGGCTACGTGGGCAAGCCGATCAACTTGAAGGAATTCCTCGATGCCGTGCGGCGCGGCGTCGAGGGACGCGCGAAGTGAATCCCGCGAAGGTGCTGGTGGTCGACGACACGCCGCAGAACGTCAAGCTGCTGGCGGACATCCTGACGGCCAAGGGCTTCACGGCGATCACCGCAGCGTCGGGCGAGGAGGGCCTCGCGAAGCTCGCGTCCGAGGCACCGGACATCGTGCTGCTGGACGTCATGATGCCGGGGCTGTCCGGCTACGACGTCTGCCGGCGCATTCGCGCGGATCCGGCGACCGCGCTGCTGCCGGTGGTGCTGGTCACCTCGCTCGATCCGCAGCAGGAGCGTCTCAAGGGCATCGAGGCAGGCGCCGACGATTTCGTGCAAAAGCCGATCCAGCAGGCCGAACTGCTCGCGCGGGTGCGATCGCTGCTGCGCATCAAGTCGCTGACGGACCAGGTCTCGAAGCAGGCGGCGGAACTCAAGGAGTGGAACGCTTCGCTGGAGGCGCGCGTACAGGCCTCGCTCACCGAAATCGACAAGCTGGGCCGGCTGAAGCGCTTCTTCTCCGCCCCGGTGGCGGAGGCGATCGTGTCGTCCGGCGAGGCGTCGCTGCTCGCGCCGCACCGGCGCGACATCTGCTGCGTGTTCATCGACCTTCGCGGCTTCACGTCGTTCACCGACAACGCCGAGCCGGAGGAGGTGATGGCCGTGCTCGGCGAATTCCATGGCGCGATGGGCGCGATCATCACCGAGCACGAGGGAACTGTTCCTCATTTCGCCGGCGACGGCATCCTGGTGTTTTTCAACGACCCGCTGCCGGTGGCCGAGCCCTGCGAACGCGCCGCCAGCATGGCGCTCGCGATGCAGGCTGCGTTTGTGCCGCTGCGCGCGCGATGGCAGAAGGCCGGCCACGAACTCGACCTCGGCATCGGCATTGCCCGCGGTTTCGCGACGTTGGGCGCTGTGGGTTATGAAGGTCGCGTCGACTACTCGGCGATCGGCAGCGTCGTGAACCTTTCCGCGCGATTGTGCGCGGAGGCGCAGGGCGGCCAGGTGCTGCTCGACCGGCGCGCGCGCGCCGCCCTTCCGGAGGGATTCGGCATCGAAACGCTGACGCCGCTGACCTTGAAGGGATTCGACAAGCCGGTTTCGGCGTTCGTGCTGATCGGCAGGGCGCAATCCTGAGGCCGACCGTATCGCCTGCCCGACACTCGCAGGCACGCTTGCGAGCGGCGAATTGTTGTGTCACCATATGCGACGTTGTGACACATGAAGGAGGCTCCATGAAGAGTCTCAGCATCCGGGAGGTCCGCAAGGAGTTGGCGCAGCTCGATGATCTGGTGTCGCGCGAGGGCGAGGTGGTGGTCACGCGCCGCGGTCAGCCGATAGCACGCCTGCTCCCGTTGCGGAGCAAGCAGCAGATGCCATCACACGCCGATCTGCGAGCCAGCATGCCTCGCCTCTTGAAGGGCAGCGAAAGGCACGTCCGCACCGAGCGCGATGAGCGATGAAGGGGCCCTACCTCGACACCAGCGCACTTGCGAAGTGGTATCTCAACGAGCCCTTTTCCGAGGCGTTCGAGACCTACATCCGGGAACAACCCACAGCGGCCGTCAGCCGTCTGACCGTCGTCGAGTTTCGCTGCCTGCTCGCCCGGCGGCGGCGGGCGGGCGAGGTCACCAGAACCATCGAGTCGCGCGTGTACGCCGCGTTCGAGAAAGATGTCGGTGCGGGATTCCTGCAGGTGTACCCGGTCGCCGACGAGCACCTGGTTGCGGCACTGGGACTGATCACCCGCCTCGGCCGGCACCCGTTGCGCACCCTCGATGCCTTGCATTTGGCGATAGCCCAGGCAATTGATTGCCGCCGCCTGGCCACGGCGGACAAGACGATGGCCGATGCCGCAAAGGCGATTGGTCTGGGTGTTGCGCGTTTTTTTTGACCTTGATGCGTCGCGTTCCGCGGTTGATGCGACCGGGTTGACGGGAATTGCCGGCGCGGTCAGCATGAGGCGCTTCGAGTTGCCCGAGCACGCAGGGAGGCGTCGATGGTGCCATCGCCCGACCGCAACGAGGCTCATGAGTTGAGGGCCGGTGCGGATGCAAGGCTTCGTGTCGTGCTCGACAACATCCCGGGCGCCGTCGCCTACACGGACGACGACCTGAACATCGTGTTCTGCAACGATCGTTTCAGGGAGTTCTATCGCGTGCCGCCGGAGCTGTTGCAGCCCGGCCGACCGTATGCCGGCCTGTTGCGCCATCTGGCCGAAATGGGTTATTACGGCCAGGGCAACGTCGACGAGCTGGTCGCGCGGCGAGTGGAGAGCCTGCGCAATCCAACCGGCCGGAGCTTCGAGGACCACGCGCCGGACGGACGCTGGTTTCGCATCCTCAGGCGCCGCGTGGCGGGAGGCGGCGCAGTCACGGTGATGACGGACATCACCGAGCAGAAAGAGGCCGAGCGCGATCTGGCGGACAAGGAAGCTCAGCTCCATGTTGCGCTCGACAACCTGCCGGGCGCGCTTGCGTACACCGACGCCAATCTGAACATCGTCGTCTGCAACAGTCGCTTCAGGGAGATGTACATCGTGCCGGAGGAGCTCCTGCAACCCGGCCGTCCCTATCTCGCCTTCCTGCGCTATCTGGCGGAAAACGGCTATTACGGCGAGGGTGATGTCGACGCGTTGGTGGCCCAGCGCGCCGAGAGCCTGCGCAATCCCTCGGGCCTTAGCTTGGAAGACCACGCGCCGGATGGGCGCTGGTACCGCGTTCTGCGCCGCCGCGTTGCGTCAGGCGGCGCGGTCACCGTGATCACCGACATTACCGTGCAGAAGCAGGCCGAACGCGATCTCATCGAGGCGACGCTGCGCACCGAGGAAGCGAACCGGCTCATCACCGAAAAGAACCGGACGCTCGAAGCGCTGTTTGCCGAAATCCGCGACAAGAACGTGCAGCTCGAGGAACAGGCGGCGCAGATCGCCGAATGGAACGCGCGGCTGGAGACGCGCGTCACCGAACAGGTGGCGAAGATCGGGCAGATGTCCAAGCTCACCCGCTTCCTCTCGCCCAAGGTCAGCGATCTCATCATGGCCGGCGACGCCGACGACCCGCTGAAGACGCGCCGCAGCGAGATCACCGTCGTGTTCGTGGATCTGCGCGGCTTCACCGGTTTCACCGAGACCGC
>JBKKAZ010000133.1:0-11719 GCA_046714435.1 Casimicrobiaceae bacterium | reverse complement strand
CACCGCGGCCGCGCCGCGCGCGATCGCGTCGGGAATGAACGCGCGCCCGTCGCGCGCAGTGCCGGGATAGGCAGCGAAGGCGGCCCCGGGCGCGACGTTGCGGCTGTCCGAGGTGATGCTGCGCGGAATCGCCCCGAGGCGCGCGATCAGCGCGACCACTTCGGTGCGTGCCATGCCGCGCGCCATCAGGTTTCCTCGTGGATCTCCGCGCCTTCCGGCGGGAGGATCACGTTGTTGGCGGGCGCGTCGGCGGGCACGCCGAGCAGGCGCAGTGCGGCGCCGGTGACGGCGGAAAACACCGGGGCCGCGACGACGCCGCCGTAGTGCTGGCCGGCGGAAGGCTCGTCGATCATCACCGCGATCACCAGTCGCGGCTGCGACGCGGGCGCAAATCCGACAAACGACGACAGGTACTTGTTGGTGTAGACCTTGCCCTCGAGTTTGTGCGCGGTTCCGGTCTTGCCGGCGACGCGATAACCGACGACCTGCGCCTTGGGCGCGGTGCCACCCGGCAGTGCCGCAAGCTCGAGCATCCTGCGCACGGTCCGCGCGGTTTCCGGCTTCAGCACCGGCCGACCGGCAACCGGTCCGCTCGACTTGAGCAGCGTCACCGGTTTCAACTCGCCGTCGGTCGCGAACACCGTGTAGGCGCGCGCGAGCTGCACCAGGCTGGCCGAGATGCCGTGGCCATAGGAAATGGTCGCCTGTTCGATCGGCCGCCAGCTCTTCGCGGGGCGCAACCGGCCGGTCGACTCGCCGGGGAAGCCGCTCGCCGGCGGTGCGCCGAAGCCGACTTCGGAGAGCGTTTGCCACATCCGTTGCGCGGGCAGGCCCAGCGCGATCTTGGCCGCACCTACGTTGGACGACTTCTGGATCACCTGCTCGACCGTGAGCGAACCCGCCGGATGGGTGTCGCGGATCGTCGCGCCCTGGAGGGTGAGCGAGCCCTGCCCGGTGTCGATCACGGTGTCCGGCCGTACCGTGCCCGCCTCGAGCGCGGTGGCGATCGTGAACGGCTTCAGCGTCGAGCCGGGTTCGAACACGTCGGTCAGCGCGCGGTTGCGCATCCGTTCGCGCGCGGGGTTGTCGCGGCGGTTGGGGTTGAACGCCGGCCAGTTCGCGAGCGCCAGGATCTCGCCGGAGCCGGCGTCGAGAATCACCAGGCCCCCGGCCTTGGCGCGATGCTGTTCGACCGCGCTCTTGAGCTCTCGGAACGCGAGGTACTGCAGGCGGGAATCGATCGCGAGCGCGAGATCGCGCCCGGCCTGCGGCGTGCGGATGGCCGCGACATCCTCGACGACGTCACCGCGGCGGTCGATGATCACGCGACGACTTCCCGCCTGTCCGCCCAGCCACGCCTGCTGCGCGAGTTCGACGCCTTCCTGGCCGAGGTCGCGATCGCCGGTGAAGCCGACCACCTGACCCATGACTTCGCCGCCCGGGTAGTAGCGGCGGAACTCGTTCTCGTCGTGGAGCCCCTTGATGCGCAGCGCGAGCGCGCGCTCGGCGACGTCGGGCGGCAGCCGGCGCGCGAGATAGACGAAGTCGTCGGCGCCGTCGACCTGGCGCTGCAGCGCCTGCGGCGAGGTTTCGAGAAGCTTCGCGAGTTCGGCCCATTGCGACGGCGTCGCCGCGAGCCGGTCCGGGAACGCCCACAGCGACTTGACCGGCGTCGAGATTGCGAGCGCCTCGCCGTGCCGATCGACGATGCGACCGCGATGCGCAGGGACCTCGAGTTCGCGCGAGTGGCGTGCCTGGCCCTGACCCTTGAGGAACTCGGTGTCGATGCTCTGCAGGTAGACCGAGCGCGCGCCGAGCACGACGAACACCAGCACCAGTCCGCCGAACACGGTGCCCGCCCGCCAAGCCGGCAGCTCGAGGCTCACCGCAGCCCCGCGTACCGCTGCATCGGCTCTCATGCCGGCGTCCTCACTTGCCGCCCGGTCCCGGCAGATCGACGATCTCGACCCGACCGGGGCCCGGATGCAGCAGGCGCAATTCGCGGGCGACCTTCTCCACCCGCGCCGGCATCGACCAGGTCGATTGCTCGAGCGAGAGCTGACCGTACTCGACCTCGTAGGCGCGTTCGCGCGCCTGTTCGCGCGTCAGCTCGGAGGTCAGCTTGCGCGACTGGTGCCGCGAGCTGACCAGCGACAGCGCGCACGCGATGAGCACGGCCAGCAGCACCAGGTTCACGCGCGTCATGCACCGGCACCGAGCTTGGGCGGCCACGGTGCCGCGGTGCGCTCGGCAACGCGCAGCACGGCGCTGCGCGCGCGCGGATTGGCGGCGACTTCCCGCTCATCGGGCTTGGTCGCGCGGCCGATGCGCTGCAGTGGCGGCACCGGCAGCGACGCGGCTGTGAGCGGCAGCTTGGCGAGTCGCGCGTCGCCTTCGAACGGTTGCGCCGCCCGCGCGAAGAATTGCTTGACCATGCGATCTTCGAGCGAATGAAAGCTGATCACCGCCAGCCGCCCGCCGACTTCGAGCCGCGCGCACAGCATCGGCAGCGCCCGCGCCAATTCGGCCAGTTCCTGGTTCACCTGAATCCGAAGGGCCTGAAAGGTCCGCGTGGCCGGATCCTGACGCCAATCACCCCGCGTCCGCGCGCCGACGGCTTCGGCGACGATCCGGGCCAGCTGCCGGGTCCTCGTGACGGGCTCCTTCGCGCGAGCCGCTGCAATTGCTGCTGCAATCTGTTGAGCAAGCCGTTCCTCACCATAGTTGCGCAGGACCTCGATCAGTTCGCGCTTTGTTGCGCGAGCGAGAAATTCGGCCGCGCTCTCGCCGCGCGCAGGATCCATGCGCATGTCGAGCGGGCCGTCGAATCGGAACGAGAAGCCGCGATCGGCTTGATCGAGTTGCGGCGTGGAGATGCCGAGGTCGAGCAGCGCGCCGTCGATCTTCGCAATCGCCAGGGTGTCGAGTTCCGGAGCGATTTCCGAGAACCAGGCGCGGCGAAACGCAAAGCGCGGATCGTCGAGCTTGCGCGCTGCCGCCTCGGCCGCGGGGTCGCGGTCCACCGCCACCAGGCGTCCCTGCCCGGAGAGCCGCGCGAGGATCGCGCGCGCGTGCCCGCCGCGCCCGAAGGTCGCGTCGACGTAGACCCCGTCCGGCTTGATGGCCAGCGCGGCGAGCGCCGGTTCGAGGAGGACGGGAAGGTGTTGGTCATCGGCGATCACAGGCTGAAGCCATCCAGCTCGGACGGCAGTCCGCTCGCGGGAAACGTAATGGCCTGCGCCGTTTCCCGTTGCCACGCGGCGGCGTCCCAGAGTTCGAACTTGCGTCCCTGCCCCACCAGCACCACGTTCTTGTCGAGGCGTGCGTACTGTCGAAGCGCGGGTGGAACGAGAATGCGGCCTGCTGCGTCGATGTCGACGTCGTCCGCGTGGCCCACCAAAAGCCGCTGGATGCCGCGGCTGGTCGGGTCGAACGATGGAAGCCGCATCAACTCCGCCTGGATGGGCTCCCATTCGGTGAGCGGGTAGAGCAGCAGGCATCCGCCGGGGTCGGCGGTGATCACCAGGCGCGAGCCGCCATTGCAAAGACCCTCGCGATGCTTCGACGGAATCGCCAGACGGCCCTTGGCATCGAGGACGAGCTGCGCGACCCCACGAAAGGCCGGGCCTTCGCGGTCGCCTCTGCCCTGGTCGCTACCGGCCGTCCCTTTCCCGTCCGACACCGCCGAAACCTCCCCGACTTGGTGTGAGCGCACACTAACATCGCTGCTGGTGCGGTCCGATGGCCTAGCGTTGGGGACAATTTTCCCCCACTTCGACCCACTTTTTACCACGCAACGCCACTATACGATGCGCCTGGACCCCGGTCAATGCGTTTCCGTTTACTGAACAACGACTTAGCGTTGAATGCGCAACAATATTGAAATATCATAAAAATTAAATACTTAGCGTCAACACTCAAAGTTGATTAGCAAGAAAACAATGGTCAAGGCGGCGCGACGTCGGACGTTCGTTCGATTTTGTCCGGCCGCGTACCAGCCACGCCTGCGTCGACTCCGGGTATCCGCTAGGCGCCCCGCCGACGGCGTGGAGCCGCCCGGTGCCGACTGGTCACGCGGCGTCATGCTGCTGGCATGAATTAGGTCGTTCGGTCGGATTGGCCGTCGGCAACCCCGAACTGATCCCCCCGGATACACTCACCTGTCCGGCACCCAAGCACCGACGGCGCGCCGATCATGGCGAAAATGCAACAATCCGTTCGCCCGCGCGCCCGTCCGTCGCCGATATTCGTTCCGCGCGGCGATGGCGCGAGCACGGTGATAAGCTCATAACACTAGGCTGGTTACAGATTGCCGGCCGTTCGATGCGAAGCGCACGCTCCGGGACTTCTCATGACGAAAAGTCGAATTGCAGCCGTCCTGATCCTTGCCGCCGCCGGACTCGCATCCGGATGCACCACGTTCAGCGAGCGCTTCGACGTGCCCGGGCGCGATCCACTGCTCACGCTCCTCGGCGCGGAGTACGACGACCAGTCCAAGCTCTGGCACGCGCCGTCGCTACCCACGTTGGCGCCGATGCGCACGACGCTGATTCCCGACCGCGGTCCGGCGCCGGTCCCGCTGCCGGCCAACTGGCCTCCGTTTTTCTGATCCGCGGCTCCGGTCGCACGGACGGGTAGACTTTCAGTAGTGGCCGCACGGAGGGGTGCGTCGCCCCGACCGTGTGCCGCCCTTTCCTGCCGCCCTCTTCCTGATCATCGCTCTGTGCGCCGCACCCGTGGCGGCGCAGGACGCGTCAACTTCGAAGCGCACACAGGATGCGCCGGCCGGCGACGCGATTCGCTATCGGCTCGTCGTCGAAGGTCCCGATCCTCCTGCCGGCGCGATTCGCGAAGGTCTCGATCTCGCGCGCTGGCAGTCCGACCAGGAGATGACGCTCGAACTGCTCGAACTCCTGGTGCGCGAGAGCATCCCGCAAGCCCGCGAGATCGCTGCCATCGAGGGCTACTACGACGCGGACCTGCAAGTCTCGATCGACCGGAACGCGCGACCGTACGTCGTCACGTTGCGTATCGACCCGGGTCAGCCGGTGCGGGTTGCCGGCGTGAACATCGCGGTGACCGGACCTGCGTCGACCCACCGACCGCTCGGAACTGAAGCGATCGAACAAGCCCGGGCAAGTTGGGCCCTGCCGCTCGGCGAGGTGTTTCGCCAGAGCGCATGGAACGATGCGAAGGCGAACGCGCTGCGCGCGATGCGCAGGACTCCCTATGCGGCCGCGACCATCGTCAGCAGCCAGGCGCGTGTCGATCCGGCGCAGCGATCCGCGGCGCTCGAGGTCGCGATCGACAGCGGTCCGCCGTTCGCGATCGGCGCGATCGAGGTTGAGGGCGTCAGCCGTTACCCGGCCTCGCTGGTCGTCGACTTCAGCACGCTGAAGCGCGGCGAGCCGTACACTGAGGCGGCGCTCGATGCCTACGTCCGGCGGCTCGCGGCAAGCGGCTACTTCGACAGCGTGCACGCTGCCGTCGACCCCGAGTCCGCGACCCCCGGCGACGCGACGGTACGCGTCTCCGTGCACGAAGCGCCGACCCATCGCTTCGAAGGCTCGCTGGGGTACACGACCGATACACGCTTCGGTGCGCGCGCAAGCTACTCCAACGTCAATCTCGATGACCAGGGTCTCAAGCTGCGCGCCGAAGCGCGCCTCGAGTCGCAGCAGCAGCTCGCGAAACTCGCATTCATCCGGCCGCCGCGCTCGAGCAAGTGGATCGACACGCTGTCGATCGGCGCGGAGCAGACCGACTTTCAAAACACCCTCGAGACGACCGCGGGAATAGGCGTCGAGCGGCGAGGACTCGACGAAACCGGACATGCGGTTTTTGGGGCGACCTACTATTACGACCGTCAGGAGCCCGCAGGTGCAGCGAGCACGACGTCGTTCGCGACCTACGTCGAGGCCGGTTATGTCATCCGTCGGGTCGACAACCTGCTGTCGCCGACCCGCGGCTACATGGCCGACATGCGGGTCGGCGGCGGCATCCCGGGCTTGTCCAGCGAGGGCTTCGCGCGCACCGTGGCGCTGGCGGCGGCGTGGTATCCGATCGACCGCATGACGCAGCTCGCGTTGCGGGCGGAAGCCGGTGGCGTATTCGGCGCGTCGCGCGAAAAGGTCCCCACGATCTTGCGCTTTCGCACCGGCGGCGACACTTCGGTGCGCGGGTACGCGTACCAGAGCCTGGGCGTCGAGGAGGGCGATGCGACCGTCGCGGGCCGTTACTACGCACTGTTGAGCGTCGAAGTGATCCGCTGGTTCAACGAGACCTGGGGGATTGCCGCGTTCGTGGATGCGGGCAATGCCTTCGACGCCAGCGACGAATTCTCGTTCGCGGCCGGCTACGGGCTCGGTGCGCGGTTGCGCACGCCAATCGGTCCGTTCAGGCTCGACGTCGCCTACGGCGAACAAACGCGCAAGGTGCGCCTGCACTTCTCGGTCGGCCTCAGCTTCTAGCACCGCTTTCGAGATCCGACCGCGCCCATGGTTGTCGCCGTTAAAAAGCCGCCCTCCGCATCGCCGTCCCGGACCCGGGCGCGTCGTCGCAACTATCTCGCCATCGCGTCGTACGCGCTCGGCCTTGCGATGCTGCTCGCGCTCGCCGTCGGCGTGGCCTGGCTGCCAAGCGAGGCGGCGCTTCGTCGTCTTATCGACTTTGCGATTGCTCAAAGCGACGGGCGCATCAGAGTCGAGGAGGCGAGCGGATCGCTGCTGGGATCGCTCAAGCTTGCTCGGATCAGCTACCGCGATGCCGGTACCAGCTTCGTGGCCGAGGACGTCACCATCGACTTCCAGCCGCGAAATCTGATCGCTGGACGACTGGTCGTGAGCGAGCTTCGCGTGAAGCACGTCGTCCTCGAATTCGCCACCGGCAACACCGAGCCGATTGCGCTGCCTGACAGTGTGGCGCTGCCGATCGACCTGGTCATCGAAAGACTGCACATCGATCGAGTGGACTGGCGCCTCGGCGGGACCTCGGGGGCGCTCGCCGGACTGACGCTGGCGTACAGCAGCGACAAGTCGACCCACCGGTTGCGCGATCTCGATGTCGCGGCGCCCGGCCTCAAACTTTCCGGCACGGCCAGTCTTCGCACCAGGCCACCGTTCGCGATCACGGGATCGCTTTCACTCGCGCTGTCGAAGCCGCTTCCGGAGGGTCGCGTTCAGGCGACGCTGAGCGGAGACCTCGAAGCCCTTCAGGTGCAGCTAGATTCCGGGGTCGGTGGACTGCCCGCGAACGCGCGTGCGAAATTCACGCCTTTTGCGCGTGCCTGGTTGGTCGAAGGCCGGCTGGAAGCGCGCGACCTCGACCTGTCGCGCGCCGATCCCGCGTGGCCCGTGACCCGGCTCGAACTGACGATCGACGTGCTCCCCGCACCCGGGGGCCTCGCCGGACGCGCGAAGCTGGTCAACGCGATCGCCGGTCCCCTCGACGCCAAGCGGTTGCCGCTCGAGCAGGCGCAATCTTCGTTCACGTTCAGCGGCACGGCGCTCGCCTTCAACGGACTGACCGCGCGGGCTGCCGGAGGCGGCGCGATTGAAGGTGGCGGAACCGTCAACATCGACAGCAGAGACAGCCGCTGGAAGGTCGCGGTGCGGGGGCTCGATCTGGCGCAGATTCACACCGCGCTGGCCTCGACCCGGCTCGACGGTCGCATCGACGCCGAGGCGAACGCGCGCGCCCAGCGCATCGTTGCCGATGTTTCGCAGCGCGACCTGCATCTCGCCTTCGACGCCGGCTTCGACGGCGAGACGCTGGTTGCCGACCGGATGCTCGTGCGGGGCTACGGCGGCTTGCTGGAAGGCAGCGGCCGGATCGCAATCGCCGGCGCGCGACCGTTCACGGCCAAGCTCAGCGCGCAACGCTTCGATCCCGCGCGATTCGGCAATTTTCCTGCGGGAACGCTCGACGGGACGCTGTTGGCGACGGGCACGCTCGCGCCGGAGCCTGCCGCTGACGTGCAACTCGTCGTCGCCCCAGGCAGCCGGTTGGCCGGACTCGCGGCGAACGGCAAGCTGCGGGGACGATTCACCCCATCGGCCGTGCAGGCACTGGACGCCGATCTGACGGTCGGCGCGAACCGCTTGCAGGCCTGGGGAGCGTACGGACGCAGCGGGGACAAGCTTGCCGTAAAGGTCGCGGCAAGGCGCCTCGCCGAGCTTGTTCCGTTGCTGCCCACGGAGCTTCCGCGTCCTTTCGCGGGTGCGCTCGATGCAATGGCAACGATCGAAAACCTCGGACGGGACTCGAAGTTCGCGATCGACGCGCGCGGGACTCGCGTCGAACTCGGAAAATGGCAGTTCGCGACGATCGCGGCGCAAGGACAACTGGCGCACCCCGCCCCGTTTGAGCAGCTCCATTTCGACGCCTTGCGCGATGTCGCGTTGGAGGTCGAAGCGACCGGCGTCATCGCGCCAGCGGGTCGGGCGACGCGCGCGCGCGCGACGCTCACTGGCAACGCGGACGCGCACTGGCTGACGTTTGCGGCGAACGACGGCGAACTGAGCCTGGAAGGCCGGCTGAACGGCACGCTCGCGGCCGCGTCCCCGCCGATCCGGTGGCGTGGGCGCATCGAGTCGCTCGCGTCACGCGGACTTCCGGGCTTCGATGCAACGGCGCTGCGCGCGCCCGCGGCGCTCGAGCTTGGTGACGGCCATGTTGTGCTCGGCGCGGCGCGCCTCGAAGGAGCCGGCGTGACGCTCGACATCGACGGCGCAAGCTGGCGCCAGGGCGCGCTCGAAACCCGTGGCCGACTCACTGGCCTATCGCTCGCGCCGCTAATCAAGCGGGCTGGCCTGGAAGCGCGTTTTTCGACCGACATGAGCGTCGGCGGTGCGTGGATGCTCGGCTCACAGCCGGATTGGCACGGCAGCCTGGAGATCGCGCGCGAGCGGGGTGACGTCTACATCGACGATCCCTCGATCGAAGGCGCGCAGCGCATCGCGCTGGGTCTCGAGACGGTGGTGCTCAAGGCGGCGCTCGACCGGAGCCGGCTGTCCGGCACGGCCGAGCTCCGCGCGACGCTCGGCGGCGACGCGCTGGCGGATTTCGAGCTGAGCGCGCCGTCGGGATCGAACCATCCGTTCAGCGCTGAGGCTCCGCTACGTGCGTCGATCCGCGCACACTTGCCGTCGCTTGCGACCCTGCAACCGTGGGTCGGCACCGCGATGCGGTTGCAGGGTCAGGCCATCGGCGACGTCGCGGTCGCGGGCACGCTCGAAAGTCCCGCGCTGTCGGGCCAACTCGTGGGTTACGGGCTGCGCGTCGACATGCCGCAGTACGGCGTGAGCTACCGGGATGGCCAGCTGCGCATCGCGAGCGGGCCCGAAGGGCTCAAGCTCGAGGAGCTTTCTTTCAAGGCTGGCGACGGCCGCTTCATCGCGGCGGGTCTGATCGGCCTGCCGCGAGTCGGCGCGTCCGCCCCTGCCCCTTCGCGCATCGAATGGAAGGTAGAGAATTTCCGCGCGCTCAATCGGCCCGACCGGCGCCTGATCGTCGACGGCGAAGGGACGCTCGGGTTCGAAGCCAAGCGACTGCTGCTGCGAGGCAAGCTCGCCGCGGACGAGGGCAACATCGACTACCGCTCGGAAGCGGACACCACGCTTGCCGACGACATCGTGGTCGTGGGACGCCCGCGCCCAGGACGCATCCGATCCGACTCGGCGCTGGCGAGCGAGGTGCCGCTCGACCTCGACCTCACGCTCGAACTCGGCCGCAATCTGCGCTTCACTACCGAAGGTCTCGATGCGCGTCTGGCCGGTCGGGTGCAGGTCACGTCGAAAGGCGGCGGGCCGGTCATCGGCCGCGGCGTCATCCGTGCCGAGCGCGGCACCTACTGGGCGTTCGGACAACGGCTCACCATCGAGCGCGGCCGCGTGATCTTCGATGGCCCACTCGCGAATCCTTCGCTCGACGTCGTCGCACTGCGCAAGAATCTTGCGGTCGAGGCCGGCGTCGAGATTACCGGTACCGCCAGGGCGCCGCTGATCCGCCTCACCTCGAGTCCGCTGGTGCCCGACGCCGAAAAGCTCGCCTGGCTGCTGACCGGCGGACCCTCGGGGAGCGGCACCGCGCGGGAATCGGCGGCACTGCAGGCGGCGAGCGCCGCCCTCCTCGGCACGGGCGGGAAGCCCGTCACCCAGCAGATCGCGCACAACATCGGACTCGATGACATTTCGGTCGCGCAGCGCGAAACGACAACCACTACCGCCACCCCGCTGAGCGGTCAGGTAGTGACGCTCGGCAAGCGGATCACCGACAACCTCTACGTCGCCTACGAACAGGGATTGACGATCGCGACCAACGCGCTGCGCATCGAGTACGTGCTAACGCGCGCGCTCACCGTCTCCGCGTTTGCAGGAACCACCAGCGGCGTCGCGCTCAACTTCAGGCGCAGCTGGCGTTAACAGACCGATGCAAAAGGCGTCCGGGAGTTCGGTGCGTGAAGGGAGGGCGTCGTTGCGCCTTTTGCATCGGGATGGGATTGAGGCGGGCGCCTTATCGGGCAATGAGGGCGGCGCGCATTGGCCACTTCGGGCGCCCGCCGGCGACAGCACCGAACAACGTGCAACATGCGCGGCGCTGTGCATCTCGATGCCATCTTGCATCACGCTGTTAGGGGTCGCTTCGACCTCGGTAGGTTCGAGGCGACCTGCGTGGGACCCATCGCAAACTGGCGCGCCCGACAGGAGTCGAACCTGTGACCTTTGGCTTCGGAAACCAACACTCTATCCAACTGAGCTACGGGCGCATGAACCGCTTATTGTAGCCGCCGGTGCGCTGTGACGTCCAGCGCAGGCCGGAACTCGGTCGCGCGCGACGGTATAATGCGCCGCTTGCCCGCCCACGCCTTCGCGGGAAACTTGGCGACGACGGCAGCCTCATGAGCGAACATCACGTTTCCCCGATCAAGACCCCCAAGCAGTTGGTGATCGTCGCCGTTGCTTCGTTGGTCGTGCCGGTGATTGTGATAGCGATGCTGGCGGCGCTCGTGACCAGCGGCCGCAAGGGTGTCAACGTCGACGAGAAGACGGTGCTCGCGCGCATCCAGCCGGTGGGAACCGTCGCCATCGCCGGGCCGCGAACGGTCCTGTCCGGCAGCGAGGTGTACGCGCAGGTGTGCAAGACCTGTCACGACGCGGGCCTCGCCGGCGCGCACAAGCTGGGCGACAAGGCCGCGTGGAGCAAGGTGCTCGCGCAAGGCCAGGCGGCAAGCGTCGCGAACGCGATCAAGGGCATCCGCGCGATGCCTCCGAAGGGCGGCAATCCGGATCTTTCGGAGGTGGAGGTCGACGCCGCCGCCGTCCACATGGCCAACGCATCCGGCGCGAACTGGAAACTGACGGCGGCCGCGCCTGCAAAATCTGCCGCGACGAACCAGGCAGCGCCGGCAACCGTTGCCGCCGCCATCCCGCCTGCGGCTTCGGCAGCCGCCGCTCAACCCCAATCCGACGGCAAGAGCGTGTATGCGTCCGCCTGTGTTGCGTGTCACGGCACAGGGGTCGCCGGCGCGCCCAGGGCCGGTGACAGGCTCGCCTGGGCGCCGCGACTGAAGTCCGGAAACGATGCGATGGTCGCTTCGGTGATCAAGGGCAAGGGCGCGATGCCGCCGAAGGGCGGTCAGGCCGCGCTCTCCGACGCGCAGGTGAAAGCAGCGGTCGACTACCTGCTCGCGCAGGTGAAGTGAGAAAGTGATGAAGTGAAG
>JBKKAZ010000132.1:0-1763 GCA_046714435.1 Casimicrobiaceae bacterium | reverse complement strand
CGTAGCCGATGTCGACGTTGCCGAGCTTGAACGCCGTGTGCTTCTCGACGAACTCGCGGTTCACGCGGTTCGTGCGGATGATGTAGTTCGCGATGTAGTTCGCGATCGCGAGGTCGGTCTGCGGGTGGAAGATGATCGGCAGGTCGGCGAGATCGAAGCAGCGATGCTCGAACACCGACATCACCGCGACCTTCGTGGTCTTCGGCGCGGACAGCCTGCGGTCGGTGACCCGGGACCACAGCACCGGATGCATCTCGGCCATGTTCGAGCCCCAGAGCACAAACGCGTCGGCAGCCTCGATGTCTTCGTAGCAGCCCATCGGCTCGTCGATGCCGAACGTGCGCATGAAGGCCGCCACCGCCGACGCCATGCAGTGCCGGGCGTTCGGGTCGATGTTGTTCGTGCGGAAGCCGGCTTTCATCAGCTTCAAGGCCGCATAGCCTTCCCAGATCGTCCACTGTCCCGAGCCGAACATGCCGACGGCAGTGGGTCCCTTCTCGCGCAGCACCTTCTTCCATTGCGCCGCCATCTCGTCGAACGCGCGGTCCCAGGACACCGGCGCGAACTCGCCGTTCTTGTCGTAGCGGCCGTTCTTCATGCGCAGCAGCGGCGTCGTCAGACGGTCGGCGCCGTACATGATCTTCGACAGGTAGTAGCCCTTGATGCAGTTGATGCCGCGGTTGACCTCGGACTGCGCATCGGCCTGCGTCGCGACCACGCGGTTGTCGCGCACGCCGACCTGCACGCCGCAGCCCACGCCGCAGAAGCGGCAGGGCGCTTTCGACCATTTGACCCTCGCTGCGTCGGCCTCGGTGACGATGTTCTGCGCGTCCAACGTCACTGGAACGGCGACTGTCGCGGCAGCGGCGGCGGAAGTCCGGATGAAACTGCGGCGGGAAATTCTCATGCGCGCTTTCCTCGAGGCTAGCTGGCCGGCGGACCGGCAAGCAGGTGGTGCATCCACACGACGAAGCCGTAGCCTGCGACAAGCAGTACAGCGATCACGGGCGCCATGACTACGGTAAAGAACAGGAAGCTGCGAAGCTCTTCACGCCGCGTCGCGGGCGCCGCGCCCTGCACGCCGACGCGGCGATCGGCGCGCCGAAGTTCCCGATCGTCGGTATCGGAAGGGGTGGCCAGGAGGGGACTCGGAAGGAGGGGGGATCGTTCCGGGTGACATCGTAGTACCTGCACGCAGGTCATGGCAAGCCAAACCCCCGAAGGGTGCGTGCGATCAAACCTCGGCCCGGTTCGGTCGGGGCGGCAGCAGCCGTGCTGCCGCGCCGACCCCTTCCGAGGTGACCGGCCGAGCGCGCCCCGATCGCTGCATGTCATTGACCCACGTCAAGTTCGCAGGAGAGCGTGCGCTGCAATATCCCCTCACCGTGCTCGTTACCGCGAGCACGCGGCCATGCACGTACCCACGATGCGAAACGTCGCCACCGAATTCACGCCGTCGACGCCGGACCCATGCGGCGGCGTTCACGCCTGGGACGATCCCGAGGCATTGAATCGATTCACGCGCTGGCTGCGGGGTAGCGCGGGGGAGCGCCGCGCCGAGTCGCTGTTTTCGATCGAGGGCATGGACTGCGGCGCCTGTTCGCTCGATATCGAGCGCGTGCTCGATGGCGTGGATGGCGTCGAATCGGCGGATGTCAATGCGCTCACCGGCCATGCGGTCGTGCGCTGGGATCCGGCACGCACGCGTGCGTCGGTGATCGCGCAGGCGATTCGCGCGGCCGGCTACCGACCCTTTCCCGCAC
>JBKKAZ010000131.1:0-24369 GCA_046714435.1 Casimicrobiaceae bacterium | reverse complement strand
GGGCAGAACGGCACCTGCGGGGACCCTTTCGGTGCCGGCGACCGACGTCGCCGGCGTCATGATGGCGCGGCGCCCGCGCAAGGCGCCGCGTTTGTTTTGCGGGTGCAACTCATGCACTACTGGCTGATGAAATCCGAGCCCGACGAGTTCTCGATCGACGATCTGGTCAAGGCGCCGCGTCAGACCACGTCGTGGTTCGGCGTGCGCAGTTACCAGGCGCGCAACTATATGCGCGACGACATGAAGGTCGGCGACCAGGCGTTGTTCTACCATTCGAGCTGTCCGCAGCCGGGCATTGCCGGAATCGTCAGCATCGTCGCGTCCGCGCATCCCGACCAGACTCAGTTCGACCCCGCAAGCCCGTACTACGACTCCAAGTCGACGCGCAAGGCGCCGCGCTGGATCGGCGTCGACGTGAAGCTGGTCGAGAAGACGCGTCTGCTTGCGCTCGACGAGTTGCGTGCCGTGCCCGCGCTCGCCGACATGGTCACCTTGCGCCGCGGCAATCGCCTGTCGATTACGCCGGTAACGGCCGCGGAGTGGAAGACCGTGGTGAAGATCGCATCGCGCAAGCCCCGGGAGAGTTGATCGACACCGGGGCGGGTTGATGGACCTCGCACTGATCCTGATTTTTCTCGCGCTGGGCGCGTTCGTCGGTTTCCTGGCCGGCTTGTTCGGCATCGGCGGCGGATTCACGATCGTGCCGGTGCTCGCTGCCGTTTTCACGCACGCGGGCGTCGATTCGGGACACGTGCTCCCGCTGGCGATCGGAACCTCGTCCGCGTCGATCGTGTTCACTGCCCTTGCGTCCACGCGCGCGCATCACGCGCGGGGCGCCGTCGCGTGGCCGATCATGTGGGCGATGGCGCCCGGGCTGGTCGTCGGCTCGCTGATCGGTCCGCAGATCGCAAGCGCCCTGCCATCGCGGATCGTTGCGGCGATTTTCGGCGCGTTCATCTGGTTCGCGGCACTGCGCACGTTGCGCAAACCCGCGCTGCAGGCGATCGGCGAGTTGCCGGGCAAGGCGGCGTTGTTCGGGGTCGGAACCGGGATCGGCGTGATGGCGGGCACCGTCGGCACGGGCGGCGCGTTCATGGCCGTTCCCTATCTCATCCGGCGCAAGGTGACCATGCACACCGCGGTCGCGACCTCGGCCGCCATCGGCTTGCCGATCGCGCTGGCGGCGACGCTCGGGTTCGTATTCGCCGGGTTCGGGCGGGCCGGTCTGCCGGCGTGGTCAGCCGGGTACGTCTACCTTCCGGCGCTGCCCGCCATCGTCGTCGCCAGCATGCTGCTCGCCCCGGTTGGCGCACGCGTCGCGCATGCCTGGCCGGTCGCGCGACTGCGCTATGGGTTCGCCACGATGCTGTTCGTGCTCGGCGGGTACATGTGGTGGCGGGCGCTTGCCCCTGCCGTGTGAGCGCCTCGCTTGCATCCTTTGCTCGTTTTTCGGTGCCCGTCGGGGCGTGGCAGAATCCGGGTTGGTTCCGCGCGCAACAGCAACGGTGGAATGCTGATCCATTAGCGGCTTGCCCAAAATTGTCGTGTCATTCCGAGGGCGAGGAATCTCCCGAGCGAAGCGAATAATCTGCCCTCGGGTGTCATCCAGAGCGAAGCGTGGGATCTGCTTCTTCCTTGGGCAGCATGGCAACAGCAGATCCTTCGCTTTGCTCTGGATGACCCTTGAGTGAGGTCACGCAATGAAGCACACCGACGACATTGACACCTCATTGGCCGAGCGGGCCTACCGCATCCGCCGCTACGCGCTGCAGATGGGCGCGGTGCAGGGCCAGGGCTACATCGGCCAGGCGTTGGGCTACGCCGACGTGCTCGCGGTGGCCTACGGTCACGCGTTGAACTTTCGTCCGGAAGATCCCGAGTGGGAGGGGCGCGACCGCTTCCTGTTGTCGCACGGCCACTACGCGATCGCGCACTACGCGGCGCTGATCGACGCCGGCATCCTTCCCGCGGACGAGCTCGAGACCTACGGCTGCGACGACAGCCGCCTGCCGATGTCGGGCATGGCGAGCTACACGCCGGGTATGGAGGTTTCCGGCGGTTCGCTCGGGCAGGGCCTGGCGATCGCGGTGGGCATCGCGCTCGCGCTGCGGCAGAAAGGCAACCCGGCGTTCGTCTACAACTCGATGTCCGACGGCGAATTGAACGAGGGCGCGACCTGGGAGGCGGCCATGGGCGCCTCGCATCACGGACTGTCGAACCTGATCGCGCTGGTGGACATCAACAACCAGCAGGCCGACGGGCCTTCGACAAAGGTGCTGGGCTTCGAGCCACTCGCCGACAAGTGGGCGGCCTTCGGCTGGCACGTGCAGCGGGTCGGCGGCAACGATCTTCACGCGGTGCGCGCTGCCTTCGACAACGCACGCAGCCTGCGCGAGAGCAAACCGCGGGTGATCCTCTTCGACACGCTGATGGGCAAGGGCGTGCCGTTCCTCGAACGGCGCGAGAAGACCCACTTCATCCGCGTCGAACCGCCGGAATGGCAGCAGGCCATCGACGTCCTCGATGCCGAGCACGCGGGAGTCACGGCATGAGCACCGTCACGGACAAGAAACCGCGGCTGACCACCTCGGCGATGATCGCCTCGATCGCCGGCGAGGGCCAGCGCACGCGAACGGCACCGTTCGGCAAGGCGCTGGTGGAACTTGCCCGCGAGCGTCCGGACGTCGTCGGCATGACGGCCGACCTCTCCAAGTACACCGATCTTGTCCCGTTCGCGCAGGCCTACCCGGAGCGCTTTTTCCAGATGGGCATGGCGGAGCAATTGCTGCTCGGCGCGGCCGGCGGCATGGCCAAGGAAGGCTTCACGCCGTTCGCAACCACCTACGCCGTGTTCGCCTCGCGCCGCGCCTACGATTTCATCCACCAGGTGATCGCCGAGGACAACCTGAACGTCAAGATCGTCTGCGCACTGCCTGGGCTGACCTCGGGATATGGTCCCAGCCACCAGGCCACCGACGACATCGCGATGTTGCGCGGCGTTCCGGGACTGACCATCGTCGACCCGTGCGATGCGCTCGAGATCGAGCAGGCGGTGCCCGCGATCGCCGCGCACCGCGGCCCGGTCTACATGCGTCTGCTGCGCGGCCAGGTGCCGCTGGTGCTCGACGAGTACGACTACCGATTCGAACTCGGCAAGGCCGCAAGCTTGCGCGACGGGCGCGACGTGCTGGTGATCTCGACCGGCCTGATGACGATGCGTGCGCTCGAGGCGGCCGAGCTGCTGCACCAGGACAGCGTCGATGTCGGCGTGTTGCACGTGCCGACGATCAAGCCGCTCGACGAGCTGGCCCTGAAGCGCGAGGCGGCGCGCTCCGGCCGGCTGGTCGTGGTTGCCGAGAATCATTCGATCGTCGGCGGACTCGGCGAGGCCGTGGCCGGCGTGCTGCTGCGCGCGGGCGTGACGCCGCGGTTCAGGCAGATCGCGTTACCTGACCAGTTCCTCGATGCGGGCGCGCTGCCGACACTGCACGAGCGCTACGGCATCTCGGCAGCGGGCGTCGCGAAGTCGATCAAAGGCTGGCTCTAGTGTCCCGAGTCAGAAATTCGTTGTGCAAATCGGACCGGTTCGCTCCCGGGCATTGTTGCCCCCGCGCGGCAGGTGACCTACCTCGCCGCGCGGGGGCGTCGCGCCTGGAAGCGAACGCGGCCCGTTTGCGCAAGCGTATCGCAGATGGCCGAGATTGTTCAACGAATCCCTGACTCAGGACACTAGGCGACGGGACGCAAGCGATGACGAAGATCGGATTCATCGGCCTCGGTGCGATGGGGACGCCGATGGCGGGCAACCTCGTCACGCGGGGCTTCCGCGTGCGCGGCTTCGACCTGCGCCCGGCCGCGGTCGAAGCGCTGGTACGAGCGGGTGGCGAGCGAGCAACGACGGTAGCGCAGGCGCTCGAAGGCGCCGATGTCGCCGTCCTCATGGTCGTCAGTGCCGAGCAGGCGGAAGCGGTGTTGTTCGCCGAGGGCGGACTGGCGGCGCTGGCTGTCGACGGCATCGTCGTGCTGATGGCGACCTGCGCGCCGGCGGCCGTCGAAGCGATCGCCGCACGCGTGCTCAAGTCCGGCCGGCGCTTCGTGGATGCGCCGGTCTCGGGCGGCGTGGTCGGCGCGAAGGCGGGAACGCTGACCGTGATGGCTGCAGCCCCGCGCGCCACCTTCGACGCGGTGCAGCCGGTGCTCGCCGCGATGGGAAGCAAACTCTTTCACGTCGGCGAGCACGCCGGCCAGGGCGCGATGGTCAAGACCGTGAACCAGCTGCTGTGCGGGGTGCACATCGCCGTGGCCGCCGAGGCCTTCTCGCTCGCCGCCAAGGTCGGCGTCGACCTTGGCGTGCTGCTCGAGATCCTGAACGGCTCGGCCGCTTCGAGCTGGATGCTGAAGGACCGCGGACCGCGGATGCTGCAGGCGGAGCCCGAGGTCACCAGCGCGGTGGACATCTTCGTGAAGGACCTTGGCATCGTGCTCGCGGCCGGACGCGACAGCAAGGCCGCGTTGCCGCTCGCAGCGGCGGCGCACCAGATGTTCCTGGCCGCGTCGGGGCGCGGCGATGGCGCCGCCGACGACAGCCAGGTGCTGCGCGCCTACCGCGCGTTGAACGTACCGGGACCGCCGCCGGCGCGTTGAACGTCCGCAGGAGGGGTTCCGGCGGCACGACAACTGCGCTCGCGCGGCGAGCGAGCCTGCCGGACGTCAGCCGGCGAGCTGCTCACTTCGCCAGGTTCCTGTACACCATTTGCACGAACCGGTCCGGCTGCAGGAAGCCCTTGGCCCAGGCTGCGTCGAAGTCGGCGGTCGGCTTCGAAGCCACGACGTCCTCCAGCTTCCTGCCAGCGCGAATTGCCTCCTTGATGCGCCAGGACACGGTGGCGAGCATGTCGCGGTACGCCTTGAGGTCCGCCTTGCTTGCGAGCGGGCCGTGACCGGGAATGATTTTCGTCTTCTCGCCGGCGAGCTCGAGCCCCCGATCGGCCGCGGCGATCACGCCGTCGACGGATCCGCCACTCGAAGTGTCGATGAACGGATAGAGCTGGTTGAAAAAGATATCGCCCATGTGAATGACGTCGCTGGTCTTGAAATGCACGATCGCATCACCGTCGGTGTGCGCGTTGGGCAGGTGATAGACGCGGATCTCGTCGCCGTTGAGGTGAAACGTGACGTCGCGCGTGAATGTGACCACCGGCAACGCGGCCCGCGGCTCGACCTTAATCTTCAGGTCGAGGAACTCGATGAACTGCTCGGTGGACATGCGTTTGCGCACGTTCTCGTGCGCGACGATCAGCGCGCCGGCCTTGCCGAGATTCTCGTTGCCGCCCGTGTGGTCGAAATGCCAGTGGGAGTTGATCACGAAGCGGACCGGTTTCTGCGTCAGCTTCGCGATCGCCGCCTCGATGCGCGAGGTGAGCGGCGCGAACTGGTCGTCGACCAGGAACACCGCGTCGTCGCCGACCGAGAGGCCGAGATTGCCTCCGGCGCCGGTCAGCATGTAGGTGGTTGCGGAGAGCTGCTCGGCCTTGATCTCGACCTTCGAGAAATCCTGTTGCTGCGCGAGGACCGGCGCAGCCACCATTGCCGCTGCGCAGAGGGTCAGCGTGTGTCGCCGGAGTGCGTTCACTTTAATCTGCTCGCAGTCAGTTGAGAAAAATTGTGTCATTCTGAGGGACGAGGAATCTGCTTCTACCGTACTGCTCAATGAAAAAGCAGATCCCACGCTTCGCTCTGGATGACACCCACGGTGAGGTGGTGCTTCTTTCAGTCCGCCGGCATCGTGGATCGTTCGTTGCCGTAGCCGAAACGATCCTTGGCCGGACCGCCCGCGGTGACGCTCACCGCACAGTACTTGAACTCGGGAATCTTGCCGACCGGGTCGAGCGCCGGATTGGTCAGCAGATTGGCCGCGGCTTCGTGGAAGCAGAACGGCAGGAACACCGTGCCGCGCGGCGTGCCGTCGTCGGCGCGCGCGTACAGCGATACCGTGCCACGCCGCGATGCGACGGTGATCGCGTTCCCCGGCGTTACGCCGAGCATCACCAGATCGGCGCCATTGAGCGAAGCGACCGGCCCCGGCTCGATCGCGTCGAGCACTTCGGTGCGCCGCGTCATGCTCCCGGTATGCCAGTGCTCGAGCTGCCGCCCGGTGATCAGCACGAACGGATAGGTCGCGTCGGGCTGCTCGTTGGCAGGGATGATGCCCGCGGGAACCAGCCGTGCCTTGCCGCTGGCGGTGGGAAAGCGCTCGGTGAAGACTACCCGCTCGCCCGGATCGCCTTCCTGTTCGCAGGGATAGGTTACCGAGCTTTCGCGTTCCAGCCGGTCCCAGGTGATTCCCGCGATCGACGGCATCGCCTGCCGCATTTCATCGAACACGTCGCGCGGATGATCGTAGTGCCAGTCGAGTCCCAGCCGCCTGCCCATGTCGATGATGATCGCCAGGTCCTGGCGCGCCTCGCCCGGCGGCTCGAGCGCCTGCCGGCCGAGCTGCACCATGCGGTCGGTGTTGGTGAACGTGCCGGTTTTCTCCGGAAACGCCGACGCCGGCAGGATCACGTCGGCGAGGTAGGCGGTCTCGGTGAGGAAGATGTCCTGCACCACCAGCATGTCGAGCTTGGCGAGCGCTTCGCGCGCATGGCTCGCGTCCGGGTCCGACATCGCGGGGTTCTCGCCCATGATGTACATGCCGCGGATCTCGCCGGCGTGCACGGCGTCCATGATCTCGACCACGGTGAGGCCGGGCTTCGGATCGAGCTTGAAGTCGCCCCAGAGCGCAGCGAACTTCTGCCGCACCTCGTCGTTGTCGACGCGTTGATAATCCGGATACACCATCGGGATCAGGCCCGCGTCGGAGGCGCCCTGCACGTTGTTCTGCCCGCGCAGCGGATGCAGCCCGGTGCCGGGCCGGCCCACCTGGCCCGTGAGCATGCAAAGTGCGATCAGGCAGCGCGCGTTGTCCGTGCCGTGGACGTGCTGCGAGATGCCCATGCCCCACAGGATCATCGACGCGCGCGAGGTCGCGAACGCGCGTGCCACCTCGCGAATGGTCGCAGCCGGGATGCCGCAGACGCTCGCCATCGCCTCGGGGCTGAACGCGGCGACGTTCTGCACGAGCTCCGCGTAGCCGCTGGTGCGGTCGGCGACGAACTTCGTGTCGACCAGATCTTCCTCGACAATCGTGTGCATCATCGCGTTCAAGAACGCGACGTCGGTGTCCGGCTTGAATTGCAAGTAATGCGTCGCGTGGCGCGCAAGCTCCGAACGGCGCGGGTCAGCGAGGATCAGCCGCGTCCCCCGCTTCACCGCGTTCTTGATCCAGGTTGCGGCGACCGGATGATTGACGACCGGATTGGCGCCGATCAGCAGCACCACGTCGGCCTGCATCACGTCCATCACCGGGTTCGACACCGCGGCGGAGCCGATGCCTTCGAGCAGTGCGGCGACGCTGGAGGCATGGCACAGCCGCGTGCAGTGATCGACGTTGTTCGAACCGAAGCCGGTTCGCACCAGTTTCTGGAACAGGTACGCTTCCTCGTTCGATCCCTTGGCGGAACCAAACCCCGCGAGCGCGCGTGGACCGCTGGTGTCGCGGATCGAACGCAGCGCGCCGCTGGCGAGGGTCATCGCCTCGTCCCACGAGGCTTCGCGGAATGCGGATAGCGAATTCGCCGGATCGACAGTGAAGTCCGCAGTCTTTGCCACCCCTTGAAGACGGATCAGTGGCTTGCTCAGGCGATGCGGGTGCGCAACGTAGTCGAAGCCAAAGCGGCCCTTGACGCACAGCCGCTCGTGGTTCGCCGGGCCGTCGCGCCCTTCGACGCGCACGATCCGGTTGTGGTCGACGTGGTAGGTGAGCTGGCAACCGACGCCGCAGTACGGGCACAACGACTCCACCTTTTTGTCGATCGCGGCGAGATAGGCGTCCTGCGCGGGCGCTAGCGCGCCGGTCGGGCAGGCCTGCACGCATTCGCCGCAGGCCACACAGGTCGACTCGCCCATCGGGTCGTCGAGGTCGAACACGATCGCCGAATGCGCGCCGCGGTGCGCGTAGCCGATCACGTCGTTGACCTGCTCCTCGCGGCAGGCACGCACGCAGCGCGTGCACTGGATGCAGGCGTCGAGGTTCACCGCCATCGCCGGATGCGAGACATCGGCAGCGGGCTGCGCGCGGGAAGAAAAGCGCGGCTTGCCGATGCCGAGCTTGCGGCGCCACAACTCGAGTTCGGAATCCTGCTTGTAGACCCGCGCCGGCATGTCGGACGCGAGGAGTTCCACGATCATCCGCTGCGAATGGAGCGCGCGCGGGCTGTCGCTCGTCACTTCCATGCCCGCCACAGGCTTGCGGCAGCACGACGGTGCGAGCACCCGCTCGCCCTTGATTTCCACCACGCACGCACGGCAGTTGCCATCCGGGCGCATCCCGGGCTGGTAGCAAAGCCGGGGAATCGAGACGCCGAGGCGATCGGCGACCTCGATGAGGGTCTCGCCGGCGGACGCGCTGACCTCGGTTCCGTTCAGGCGGAACGCGACGTTGTCCTGCGCGATCATGATTCGAGCTCCTGCGGAAAGTACTTCACGACGCAGGCGATCGGATTCGGCGCGGCCTGGCCCAGACCGCAAATCGACGCGTCGCTCATCGCCCGCGAGAGCTCGTCGAGCAGCAGCAGGTCCCAGCGCGGCTGCTTCATCAGCGCCACGGCCTTCTCGGTTCCCACGCGGCAGGGCGTGCACTGCCCGCAGGATTCGTCGGCGAAGAACGCCATAAGGTTAAGCGCCGCATCCCGAGCGCGGTCGTGCTGCGAAAGGATGATCACCGCCGCCGAGCCGATGAAGCAGCCGTGGGGCTGCAGCGTGTCGAAGTCGAGCGGGACGTCGCCGAGCGACGCCGGCAGGATGCCGCCGGAGGCGCCCCCCGGCAGGTACGCGTAGAACTCGTGGCCCGGCAGCATGCCGCCGCAGTACTCGTCGATAAGTTCGCGCACGGTGATGCCCGCGGGCGCGAGATGCACGCCGGGGTTGTTGACTCTTCCCGACACCGAGAACGAGCGCAGGCCCTTGCGGCCGTGGCGGCCCTGATCGGCGAACCACTTGGCGCCCTTCTCCAGGATGTCGCGCACCCAGTACAGCGTTTCCATGTTGTGCTCGAGCGTCGGCCGGCCGAACAGTCCGACCTGCGCGACGTAGGGCGGCCGCAGCCGCGGCATGCCGCGCTTGCCTTCGATCGATTCGATCATCGCCGACTCTTCGCCGCAGATGTAGGCACCGGCCCCGCGGCGCAGGTGGATGCGGGGCAGCACGCACGGCGGATCTCGCTCCAGCGCGGCGATCTCGCGGGCGAGCAACGCGCGGCACGCGGCATACTCGTCGCGCAGGTAAATGTAGATCTCGTCGATGCCGACCGCCCACGCGGCGATCAGCATGCCTTCGAGGAAACGGTGCGGATCGCGTTCGAGGTAGTAGCGGTCCTTGAACGTGCCGGGTTCGCCTTCGTCGATGTTAACCGCCAACAGGCGGGGCGCCGGTTCGCCGCGCACGATCTTCCACTTGCGTCCGGCCGGGAATCCGGCGCCGCCGAGGCCGCGCAACGCGGAGTTCTCGAGCTCGGCGATGACCGCTTCCGCGGTTCGCGTCCCGCCTGCGCATTCGGCAAGCGTCGCATAGCCGCCGTCGCGGCGATACGCGGCGAGGTCGACCGCGTCAGGCAGCTTCGGTTCGGTGCGGCGCTCGCGAATCGCGGCAGCAACCGCGTCCGCGGTCGCACGATCGATCGGATTGCGTCCGACCACCGCCACCGGTGCGTGCTCGCAGCGCCCGACGCAAGGCGCACCGACGACGCGCACCTCGCGCGCATCCAGTCGTTCGAGCTCGGCCTGCAGCGCCGCCGCACCCGCCATCCGGCACGACAACGTCTCGCATACGCGCACGGTGATCGCGGGTGGTGGGGCTTGCCCTTCCTTCACCACGTCGAAATGGTGGTAGAAAGTCGCAACCTCGTAGACCTCGGTCATCGCAAGTCGCATCTCCTGCGCAAGCGCGACCAGGTGCGCGGCCGACAGGCAGCCGTAGCGGTCCTGAATGGCGTGCAGGAACTCGATGGTGAGGTCGCGCCGGCGCGGCGTGTCGCCGAGCAGCGCTTGCACCTCGGCCAGTGCGGCCGGATCGACCGCGCGGCCCTTTGGGGCGCTGCGCAGCGGCCGGCGCAAGCGCGAGGTGTCTACGACGGCCGGCCGCGTCATGCGTTTCGGCCCCACCTTACCGGGTACCGGCGTCGCGCTCTGCGAGCAGACTCCGGCGCCGCCAACCGTCAAGCCCATGCGACACCAGCGGCCAGAACAGCAGGACCAGTGCCAGCGTCATGATCGTTCCGACCAGTCCGTTGGCGAAGAAGATCGAAAGTTCGCCCCTCGACAGCAGCATCGACTGCCGGAAGGCAGTCTCGGCCATGTCTCCGAGTACCAACGCAAGCACCAGCGGCGCCAGCGGATACTTGAGCTTCTTGAAGAAATAGCCGACGACGCCGAACACCAGCATCATCGCAACGTCGAACATGTTGTTGTGGACCGTGTACGCGCCGATCGCGCAGATCACCACGATCACCGGTGCGATGATCGCGAACGGGACGCGCAGGATCGCCGCCCACCACGGTACGGTCGTCAGAACGATTGCGAGGCCGACGATGTTGCCGAGGTACATGCTGGCGATCAGGCCCCAGACGAATTCCTTCTTCTCGATGAACAGCAGTGGGCCGGGCTGCAAGCCCCAGATGAGCAGGCCGCCCAGCAGCACGGCGGCGGTCGGCGAGCCGGGAATGCCCAGAGTCAGCATCGGCAGCAGTGCGCTGGTGCCGGCGGCGTGCGCGGCCGTCTCGGGGGCGATCACCCCTTCGATGGCGCCCTTGCCGAACTGGTCCCGGTTCTTGGACATCCGGCGCGCCATGCCGTAGCTCATGAACGAAGCTGGCGTCGCGCCGGCCGGGGTGATGCCCATCCAGCAGCCGATCAAACAGGCCCGCAGCGATGTCATCCAGTAGCGCGGCAGCGTGGCCCAGGTTTCGAGCACGACCTTCGCGTTGATCCGGCCCTTCACGCCCTTGAACGCCAGCCCTTCCTCCATCGTGAGCAGAATTTCGCCGATCCCGAACAGGCCGATCACCGCGATCAGAAAGTTGAAACCCGTCAGGAACTCGGTCCGGCCGAAGGTCATCCGCAGCTGACCGGTCACGGTGTCGAGGCCGACCGCGGCCAGCGCGAAGCCGAGCATCATCGCGGCGACGGTCTTGACCGGCGGCTCGCGGCTCATGCCGATGAAGCTGCAAAAGGTCAGGAACTGCACGGCGAAGTACTCGGGCGGACCGAACTTCAGCGCGAACTTCGCGACCAGCGGCGCGAGAAAGGTGATCACGATGACGGCGAACAGCGCGCCGATAAACGAAGACGTGAAAGCCGCGGTCATCGCTTCGCCGGCGCGCCCCTGCTGCGCCATCGGATAGCCGTCGAAGGTGGTCGCGACCGACCAGGGCTCGCCGGGGATGTTGAACAGGATCGAGGTGATGGCCCCGCCGAACAGCGCGCCCCAGTAGATGCAGGACAGCATGATGATCGCCGAGGTCGGCGACATGGAGAACGTCAGCGGCAGCAGGATGGCGACGCCGTTCGCCCCGCCGAGGCCCGGCAGCACGCCAATCAGCACGCCGAGCAGGATGCCGACCAGCATGAACAGCAGGTTCTGCCAGGTCAGTGCGACCGCGAAGCCCTGGGCGAGGTTACTTAGTTCCTCCACAAGTGTCCTCTTAATGAAGGATGACGCGGCCCGCACGGGCCGCATGACGGCGCTGCGCGCCCATGATCATGCCGCCGCGAGGCGGCGTCATGCGAGCAAGGCGAGGTCATCTTTCATCGCTCGGCTTGGTCAAAAGCCGAGCATTCGCTCCACGGGCCCCTTGGGCAGCGACACCAGGAACCAGAGCTCGAACAGCGCGAAGGTGACGATCGGCACGCCCAGCGCGACGCCGAGCGCCGGGAGCCACCGGTACTTGCCCTGCCAGATCATGAACGCGCCGATGAACAGCGCCGACGCCACGTAGATGCCGATCAGGCGGATAAGCACAACGTACGCGATCGACGGTAACAGCATCGACAGCACCGGTTTCAGCTTCGCCCGGCTGACGAAAACATCGCCAGCGAGCTTTTTCCAGCCCCATACCGTCTTTGCGGCGATCCAGAGGCCGGCGAGCGCCAGCGCGGAACCGGTGAGAAAGGGGAAGTACCCCGCCTGCGGACCGTCGCTTTCCCACGACGCGCCGATTCGCAGACTGTCGTACACCACGACGCTGCCCGCGGAGACGATCAACACGCCGACGATCAGCTCGACCCAGCGCGTCATCAGGCCGCCACGTTCCGCGGCGGCCTCTCCCATTGACTCCCGGTCCATCGGCTACTTCGCCAGGAATCCGGCTTCCTGCATCAGGTCGCGATGGCGGACTTCCGCCTTCTGCACCCAGTCGACGTACTCCTTGCCGGTCATGAAGGTGACGTTGAACGCGGCGTCCTCGGCGTACTTCGTCCATTCCGGAAGCGCGCGCACCTTCTTGAACAAGTCCACGTAGAAGTCGACCTGCTCCTGATTCACGCCGGGACCCATGAAGATCCCGCGCAGCATCAGGTACTCGACGTCGAGCCCGGCCGTCTTGCAGATTGGCACGTCCTGCCACGACTGCGTCGCCGTCACCTTGGCCGGATAGGGCATCGGCTTGCTGTCGAACACGCACAACGGGCGCAGCGAGCCGGAGCGCCAGTGCGCGATGGCCTCGATCGGGTTGTTCACCGTCGAGTCGACGTGCTTGCCGACTAGCTGGACCGCGACGTCACCGCCGCCCTTGAACGGCACGTAGGTCATCTTCTTGCCCACGGCCTTTTCGATCGCGACGGTGATGATCTGGTCCTCCTGCTTCGAGCCCGTCCCGGCCATCTTGAACTGGCCGTTGGTGCCGGCCTTGACCGCGTTCACGTAGTCCTGCGCGGTCTTGTAGGGCGATTCGGAATTGACCCAGAGCACGAACTCGTCGAGCGCCAGCATCGCGACCGGCGTCAGTTCCTTCCAGTTGAACGGCACGCCGGTGGCAAGCGGGGTCGTGAACAGGTTCGACAGCGTGATGACGATTTTGTGCGGATCGCCCTTCGCGCCCTTGATCTCGAGGTAGCCCTCGGCGCCGGCGCCGCCGGCCTTGTTGACCACCACGAACGGCTGCTTCATCAGCGAATGCTTGGCGACCACGCCCTGGATGAAGCGGGCCATCTGGTCGGCGCCGCCGCCGGTGCCGGCAGTAACGACGAACTCGACCGGCTTGGTGGGTTCCCAGGCCGCGAACGCGGGGCCCTGCGAAAGCGACGCGCCTGCTGCCAATGCGACCGCAATCGCGGTCCGACCAACGATGTTGCGATTCATGTCTACTCCTCCTATCAATGACGTCGGTAGTGCGCCCGGCTCGCCTGCAATTCGCGGCCCGATCGCGCCGTGCACGACTGCTCCCAATCCAATAACTGTAACCCGATTACCGCCATTTCGCGCTAGATCAATCCTGCGCCACGTGCCCACTGGTACTTCGCCCCCAACACCTGTACGGGCATTTCTGTCGAGTACGGGTAGGCCGGGATGCCGTGGTCGAACAGGTACTCCGCGGCTTCCTCGACCTGCACGTCCCCGGCCAGCGAAGCCACGATCGGCTTGTCGATTCCCTTGGCCTTCATTTCCGCAACCACCTCGGCGACGAGCTTGGCGAAAACCATCGGCGGGGTGACGATGGTATGCCAGTAACCGAGGATCAGCGCGTGGATGCGGGGGTCCTCGAGACCGAGGCGGATGGTGTTCTGGTAGGTCTTGGGCGGCTCGCCGCCGGTGATGTCGACCGGGTTGCCGGCCGCCCCGAACGGCGGAATGAACTTGCGGAACGCGGCGTCGAGGTCCGGCGGCATCGCCATCAGCTTGAGCCCGTTGTCGACGCAGGCGTCGGACAGCAGCACGCCGGAGCCGCCGGCGCCGGTGATGATCACCACGTTCTCGCCTTTTGGCGTCGCCAGCACCGGAATTCCGCGCGCGTACTCGAGCAACTCGCGCAGCGCCATGGCGCGGATCACGCCCGACTGCCTGAAGACGTCGTCGTAGATCTTGTCGTTGCCAGCCAGTGCGCCGGTGTGCGAACTTGCGGCGCGCGCACCCAGGCTGGTCCGTCCCGCCTTGAGCACTACCACCGGCTTCTTTTTCGACACGCGCTTCGCGACCTCGGCGAACGCGCGTCCGTCCTTCAGGTCCTCGCAGTGCTGGGCGATGATCTCGGTGTTGTCGTCCTGTTCGAAGAACGTCAGCAGGTCGTCCTCGTCGATGTCCGACTTGTTGCCCAGCCCCACGATCGCCGACACGCCCATCTTGGCCGAGCGCGAGAAGCCGATGATCGCCATGCCGATGCCACCCGACTGCGACGACAGCGCCGCCTTGCCCTTGACGTCATAGGCGGTGCAGAACGTCGCGCACAGGTTCTTGTGCGTGTAGTAGAAGCCGTAGATGTTGGGCCCCATCAGCCGCACGCCGTACTTGTGCCCGATCGCCTGGATTTCCTTCTGGCCTTCGACGTTGCCGGTCTCGGCGAATCCGGAGGGGATCAGCACCGCGCCGGGAATCTTCTTCTCGCCGCACTCGATCAACGCCGCCGCGACGAATTTCGCCGGGATCGCGAACACCGCGACATCGATGACGCCGGGCACGTCCTTGACGCTCTTGTACGCCCTGCGGCCCATGATCTCGTCGGCGGACGGGTTGATCGGGTAGATCTGGCCCTGGTAGCCCCCGTTGATGAGGTTCTTCATCACCGAGTTGCCGATCTTGCCCTCTTCCGCGGACGCGCCGATTACCGCCACCGCGTCGGGCTTCATGATCCGGTTCATGTCGCGCACGATGTCCTCGTGCTTGGGGCGGAAGCGCGCCGGCGGCTGGTTGAAGTCGACCACGATCCGCACGTCGGCCGCGGTCGCGCCGGTGGCCGTGGCGAACACCGGGTTGAGGTCCATCTCGCTGATCTCGGGGAAGTCGGCGATCAGCTGTGACACGCTCTGGATCAACGACGCGAGCGCGTCGCGGTTCACCGCCGCCGACCCGCGCACGCCCTTCAGGATCTGCGCCGCGGCGATGCCGTCCAGCATCGACAGCGCGTCCTCGCGCGATGCCGGTGCCAGGCGGAAGGTGATGTCCTTCAGCACCTCGACCAGCACGCCGCCGAGACCGAACGCGACCAGCTTGCCGAACGAGGGATCGGTGACGGCCCCGATGATCACCTCCTGGCCGCCCTTCAGCATCTGCTGCACCTGCACGCCGAGCAGCTTGGCCTTCGCGTCGTACTTCTTCGCGTTGGCCATGATCGCCTCGAACCCCTTGCGCGCAGCGTCGGCGCTGTCGACGCCGACCAGCACGCCGCCGGCCTCGGTCTTGTGCAGGATCTCGGGCGATACGATCTTCAGCACCACCGGAAAGCCCATGCCGGAGGCGAGTTTCGCGGCTTCGTCGGCCGTGGTCGCGACAGCTTCCTTCGGCACCGGAATGCCGTAGGCGTCGCAAACCAGCTTGCCTTCGGGCGCGGTCAGCGAAGTGCGGCCCTCGGCGCGCGCCTTATCGAGGAGCTGACGAAGTGCGTTCTTGTTATGTGCCATCGTTGTTCTTTCGGTTAGCGCGATGAAGAATGACCGGCCCTCGGGCGGGCCGCATGACGGCGCTGCGCGCCGATGATCATGCCGCCGCGAGGCGGCGTCATGTGAGCGAAGCGAGCGTCATGCTTCATTGCATCGCTCACACCACATTTGCTGCTCGAAGCGCCGCCACTTCATCCTCGCCATAGCCCAGTTCCTTCAGCACTTCGTCGGTGTGCTCGCCCAAGAGCGGCGAACGCTTCACCTCGGTGGGGCTGTCCGACATCTTGATCGGGTTGCCCACCGTCAGGTACTTGCCGCGCTTCGGGTGGTCGACCTCGACCACGGTCCCGGTCTTGCGCAGCGACGGCTCCTCGGCGATCTCCTTCATCGACAGGATCGGACCGCAGGGGATGTCGTACTTGTTGAGGATTTCCATCGCCTCGAACTTGGTCTTGGTCTGGGTCCATTCCTCGATCTTGCCGAAGATCTCCATCAGGTGCGGCAGGCGCGCCTTCGGCGTCGCGTAGCGCGGGTCGGTCAGCCACTCCTCGCGGCCGATGACCTTGCAGATCGCGCCCCAGACCGGCGCCTGGGTGATGAAGTAGATGTACGCGTTGGGGTCGCTCTGCCAACCCTTGCACTTCAGGATCCACCCCGGCTGTCCGCCGCCGGATGCGTTGCCCGCGCGCGGCACGCCGACGCCGAACTTGCCGTTCGGATACTGCGGATACTCTTCCATCACGCCGGTGCGGTCGAGACGCTGCTGATCGCGGAGTTTCACGCGGCAGAGGTTGAGCACGCCGTCCTGCATCGCCGCGAGGACCTTCTGGCCGCGCCCGGTCGTGTTGCGCTGGTAGAGCGCCGCGACGATGCCCAGCGCCAGATGCAACCCGGTGCCGCTGTCTCCGATCTGCGCGCCGGTGACCAGCGGTGGGCCGTCGTCGAAGCCAGTCGTCGACGCGGAGCCGCCGGCGCACTGCGCGACGTTTTCGTAGACCTTGCAGTCCTCGTAGGGTCCCGGTCCGAAGCCCTTGACCGAAGCCACGATCATGCGCGGGTTGAGTGCCTGAATGCGCTCCCAGGTGAAGCCCATACGGTCGAGCGCGCCCGGCGCGAAATTCTCGACCAGCACGTCGCAGTGCTTCACCAGCGCCTCGATCACGGCCTTGCCCTTGGGCAATTTGGCATCGATGGTGATCGAGCGCTTGTTGTGGTTCAGCATCGTGAAATAGAGGCTGTCCACGCCCGGGATGTCGCGCAGCTGCCCGCGCGTGATGTCGCCCTCGCCCGCGCGCTCGATCTTGATCACGTCGGCGCCCATCCAGGCCAGCAGCTGCGTGCAGGTCGGGCCCGACTGCACGTGCGTGAAATCCAGAATGCGAACTCCGTCGAGTGCCTTGCCCATCAAATTCCCCTAAGCATGGCCGTTACTCCCGCGATCATGCGGAAAACGCCGACGCAGCATTGCCAAGCCGCGTTGAGCGTCGCCGCGCCGACCGTAGTCTGCGGGAAGTCGCTCCACCGACGACGCTCGAACGCGGCGTGCCATCACTGTTTCTCTTTTGCAGAAGGATTGAGACGCGTGATGCGGCCGCTTTCCGTGCCCGCCTTTTCGTCGATCACCGCGTTGATTAGGGTGGGCTTGCGCGAGCGGATCGCTTCTTCCATCGCGTTGCGAAGCTCGGCCGGCGTCGTGGCCATCACACCCACGCCACCGAAGGCCTCCATCAGTTTCTCGTAGCGCGCGCCCTTGACGAACACCAGCGGCGATGGATCGGGTCCACCGGTAGTATTCACTTCATCGCCGCGGTAGACGCCGTTGTTGTTCAGGATCACGACGCAGACCGGCAGGTTGTAGCGGCAGATCGTCTCGCACTCCATTCCGGAGAAACCGAAGGCGCTGTCGCCCTCGATCGCGATCACCTGCTCGCCGCTAACCACGGCCGCCGCGACCGAAAAGCCCATGCCGATGCCCATGACACCCCACGTGCCGACGTCCAGCCGCTTGCGCGGTTTGTACATGTCCACGATGCTGCGCGTGAAGTCGAGCGCGTTCGCGCCCTCGTTGACGAGGATGGCATCCGGATTCGCCTTGACGATGTCGCGCACGACGTTCAGCGCGCTGTGGAAGTTCATCGGCGCCGGGTTCTTCGCCAGCGCTTCCCCCATCTTCGCGACGTTCTTGGTCTTGCGCTCCGCGATGGCATCGAGCCACTCGGCGGGCGGCGTAGGCCACGATCCCGCAGTTGCCTTGATGGCGCCGAGCATGGCCGAGACGCAACTACCGATGTCGCCGACGACCGGCGCATCGATGCGGACGTTGCTGTCGGCCTCCTGCGGCGAGATGTCGATCTGGATGAACTTCTGGCCGCCCCACTCCTTGGCGCTGCTGCCGCCCCACGTCTTGCCTTTGCCGTGCGAAAGCAGCCAGTTCAAGCGCGCACCGATCACCATCACGACGTCGGCTTCCGGCAGCACGTACGAGCGCGCCGCGGATGCGGATTGCTCGTGCGTGTCGGGCAGCAGGCCCTTGGCCATTGCCATGGGCAGGTACGGGATACCGGTCTTTTCCACCAGCGCGCGAATGTCCGCATCGGCCTGCGCATACGCCGCACCCTTGCCGAGAATAATGAGCGGACGTTTGGCGCTCCTGAGCAGATCGAGCGCGCGCTGCACGGCGTCCGGCGCCGGGATCTGGCGCGGCGCCGGATCGACGACCTTGATCAGCGACTTCCGCCCCGCTTCCGCGTCGATCGTCTGCGGGAACAGCTTGGCCGGCAGGTCGAGATAGACACCACCCGGACGGCCCGAGAGCGCGGCACGGATCGCCCGCGCCATGCCCACGCCGATATCCTCGGCGTGCAGGATCCGGAACGCGGCCTTGGCGTGCGGCCTTGCGATGGCGAGCTGGTCCATCTCCTCGTAGTCGCCCTGCTGCAAGTCGACGATCTCGCGCTCGCTCGAGCCGCTGATGAGGATCATCGGAAAGCAGTTGGTAGTGGCGTTGGCGAGCGCCGCCAATCCGTTCATGAAGCCGGGGGCGGACACCGTGAGGCAGATGCCCGGCTTCTGCGTCATGAAGCCGGCGATGGAAGCGGCATACCCGGCATTCTGTTCATGCCGGAAGGAGATCACGCGGAGTCCTGCAGCCTGCAACTTGCGCGTGAGGTCGGTAATCGGGATGCCGGGCAGACCGAAGATCGTATCGATGCCGTTCAACTTAAGGGCATCGATGACGAGCTGAAAGCCGTCGATTTCTAGTGATTGGCGATTGATCTCGCCGCCGCTGGCGATTTTCAGCGCGTCGTCGGTGGTGGCCGGGGCCGGCTTCGCAGGTTGGGTGGCTACGTGGTCCATGTGAACTCTCCGATCGTGCGGCGGGCGCGCTTGGGATCAATGAATCGAGCGCGCCGCGCGGCCGCGCAGTACAGGCTTGTCGTCGGACGGCGATCGCTGCCGACGGTCCTCAAGTGGACGCGCCCCGGGTACCTGCTTCGGCGTGCCTTCGGCGGTGGAGGTTCCCGCCTTCGGGGCGGCCTTCTGGGCTTGGTCGAGCATGCTTACCTCCGAAGTGGTGGCGTGGATGGGATGTACCGACCCCACCCCGTTTTGCCCCGCGGACGCGGGGCGAAGGTCAGTTTTCCACCGCGGCGGACAAGGTATGTGATATATCACTATCCGTCAACCAAGCGATCGCGCCCGGGATTCGTCCGGCCTGGGCCCCGGATTTCGCGGGATTTCCCTGTCGGCGGTGTTGGTGTATTCGATACGCAGTTCCTGCCACCTGCCCCTCTGCGCCGCCGATCCGCCATGGCCACCGAGCGTGCAACCGTCCCCAGGACTTCCCTCGCGCTGCAGCCGCTTTCCACTGCGCAGAGCTTCCGGGATCAGGCCTACGCGGCGCTGAAGCAGGCCATCACCGAGGCGGACATCTACAGCCACTCGGGGGAGGTTCGGCTGGACGAGCGCCAGCTCAGCCTGTCGCTGGGCGTGTCCCGGACGCCGATCCGCGAAGCGATGACGCTGCTCGAGCAGGAGGGGCTGATCCGGACGGTTCCGCGGCGCGGCATTTTCATCGTCCGCAAGACCCGGCGGCAGATCGTCGAGATGATCGAAATGTGGGCGGCGATCGAGAGCATGGCGGCGCGCCTGGCCACGATCAACGCGTCGGACGAGGACATCGCCGGCCTGCGCAAGATGTTCGACGAGTTCCGCAACTCGACGCCCGCCCAGCACATCGAGGAGTACTCGGACGCGAACATCGCGTTCCACCAGGCGATCATCGGGCTGTCGGGCTCGCACCTGATGGGCCAGACCATCGAGAACCTGTTCATCCACGTCCGCGCGATCCGGCGGATGACGATTTCGCAGTCCGATCGAGCGGCACGATCGATCGTCGATCACATGCGCATCATCGAGGCGCTGGAAGCGCGCGACACCGAACTCGCCGAGCGGCTGGTGCGCCAGCATTCGCTCGATCTCGCCGCGTACGTCGAGAAGCACTGCGACTTCCTCGCCTGAAAGCAGGGTCAGACTCGACGCGTCCCTCCGCGTCACGGGCTGATCGCGCCCACGACTGGGACGCATCGACGTGCGGCCGTAACGGATTGAGCGGCGCCGGAAGCGACCGCTCCAATCAGGTTACGGTGCACGCCACCGGCCGCGGCAAGACGCAGATCATGAGGCCGGACGCGCGAACCTCTCCCTCAACACTGCCTTCATCACCTTGCCCATCGCGTTTCGCGGCAGCTCGTCCACGAAGTAGACCCGCTTTGGCACCTTGAAGCGCGCGATGTCGGCTTTCAGCGTCGCCACGACGCCCTCTTCAGTCAGCGCGTGGCCGGGCCGCGGCACGATCACGGCGACCACCGCTTCGCCGAAATCGGGATCCGGCATGCCGATCACCGCCGACTCGTCGACCCCCGGCAGCGTGTTGATCCGCTCCTCGATCTCCTTCGGGTACACGTTGAGTCCGCCGCTGATGATCAGGTCCTTTCCGCGACCGACGATCGAAAGGTAGCCGTCCCCGTCGAACTGGCCGAGGTCGCCGGTCCGAAACCAGCCGTCGGCGGTGAACGCCTCGCGGGACTTTTCCGGATTGCGCCAGTAACCGGAGCAGATGTTCGGTCCTCGCACCTCGACTTCGCCGATCTCGCCGGCTGCGCAAGCGCGGCCAGCATCGGTAACGATGCGGACCGACACGCCCGGTAGCGGCGGGCCCACGGTTCCGGCCTTGCGCGGCCTGGTCAGCGGGTTCGAAGTGTTCATGCCGGTCTCGGTCATGCCGTATCGCTCGAGGATGCGGTGGCCGGTGCGTTGCTCGAATTCGCGAAACGTGTCGGCCAGCAGCGGTGCCGAACCCGAGATGAACACGCGCAGGTTGGCGCAGGCCTCGTGCGTGAGCGCGGGCTCGGCGATCAGGCGCGTGTAGAACGTCGGCACGCCCATCATCACCGTCGCCCGCGGCAGCAAGCTCGTCACCTCGCGCGCATCGAAGCGCGGCAACCACAGCATGCGGCTCCCCGACAGCAGCGCGCAGTGGACGGCGACGAACATCCCATGCACGTGGTAGATCGGGAGCGCGTGCAGCAGCACGTCGCCACGGGTGAAGCCCCACGAATCGACCAGCGCCAGCGCGTTCGAGCCGAGATTGCGGTGGGTCAGCATCGCGCCCTTCGACCGCCCGGTCGTACCGGAGGTGTAGACGATCGAAGCGAGGTCGTCGGGAACGCGCGTCACCACGGGCGCGTCGGCGGACGCCTGCTCGGCGCGTTGGTAGAGTTCGCCGCCGTTACCGTCCAGCGTCAACACGCTCGCCCCGTTGGCCAGCGATTCGACAATCCCCAGGCGTTCCGGCGAGCACACGATGACCCGGGGCGTCGCATCGTCGAAGAAGTACTCGAGTTCGCCCTTCTGGTAGGCGCTGTTCAGCGGCAGGTAGACCAGTCCGGCCCGCAGCGTCGCGAGGTAGAGCGGCAGCACCTGCCAGTGCTTGTCGACATGGACGGCGACCCGGTCACCGGGCCGGCAACCAGCCGCGACCAGCACGTTGGCGATTTGCCCGGACAGCGACGCCACGCGGTCGTAGTCGATGACCGGCCCGCCGGGAACGAGCACGCAGGGCTGCCCGGAAGCTTCCGGGAAGTGGCTCGCGAGCAGCGCGTAAAGATTGGCGTTCATCAACCGGTCATTATGCGATAGCGCACAGACGACGATGCCGGCGCGACGCGTCAGTCGGAATCGTCGCTCGGGTCGGAGGTTGCGCGGATCAGGCGATCGCGCACCGCGTGCCAGGCGGGCGCATCGGGGACGGCTTCGATCAGGATTGCGTCGGCGCCATTGGCGTCCAGCGCACGAAGGCTCGCGTAGAGATCGTGCGCGTAGGCGCCGGGTTCCTGCGGAGCGCGCAGCCAGCGCCCTTCGAAATCGGACGGAGGCGTTACGGTACGCGCCAGTACGGCCGCACGTTCGTCACGCGCCTGGCGCTGGGCAAGTTCGCTGGCCATCGCGCGGGGGGCGACCAGGAACGCGGGCGTGCGCGTCGCATAGTGCGATGCCAGCGTGCCCGATGCGCGCGGCGCGTCGGCGCCGGCCATGCGTGGGGGCTTGCCGAGCACGCGGACCAGATCGTCGAGCCCGACGCCGCCGGGCCTCAGCAGCACCGGTTCGCCCCGCGGAAACGCGACGATCGTGCTTTCGATGCCAAGCGCGCAAGGGCCGCCATCGAGGATCATGGCGAGGTCGGGAAGATCCACCGCGACGTGGTGCGCGGTGGTCGGCGAAACATGACCGTAGCGATTCGCCGACGGCGCCGCGATGCCGCGGCCTCCCAGTTTCGCGAACGCTTCAAGCAGCGCGCGGGCGGTTGCATGCGCGGGGACTCGCAGTCCGACGCTGTCCTGGCCGCCGGTGACGCTGTCGTGCGCTGCCTGGGTGCGCGGCAGGATCAACGTCAGCGGCCCCGGCCAGAAGGCCTCGGCGAGCGCGGCGGCCTCCGGCGGGATCGCCCGCGCCCATTCGGCGAGCGATGTCGTCGAAGGCAGATGAACGATCAGCGGGTGGTCGGGGGGCCGGCCCTTGGCCGCGAAGATCCGCGCGACCGCATCGGGATTCGAGGCGTCGGCGCCGAGCCCGTAGACGGTTTCGGTGGGAAAGGCGACCAGTTCGCCCCCCGCCAGCACCCGCGCCGCGGCGTCGACGTTCGCGGGTGTCGCCTGCACAACGCGATGCGCGCGCCCGTTCATGCCAGCGACAAGCGCGCGATCACCCGTGGGGAGCGGAGGGTCACCGATCGCCGTTTGCTAGAATCCGACACTTTGCCTGCCGCCGTCGCAAGCGGCGCGTGTTCCCGATCCAGTCAACCCTGGACCCCGTTGTCGGGTCCGCGCACGGAGTGGCCATGAGCGAGTATCTGTTCACGTCGGAGTCGGTGTCGGAGGGCCATCCGGACAAGGTCGCCGACCAGATTTCCGACGCCGTCCTCGATGCGATTCTAGAGCAGGACCCGTACGGTCGCGTCGCGGCGGAAACGCTCGTCTCCACCGGGCTGGTCGTGCTGGCGGGCGAAATCACCACCAAGGCGCAGGTCGACTACGGGCGCGTCGCCCGCGAGACCATCCGCGGCATCGGCTACAACGACCCGGTGCTGCGATTCGATGCCGACGGTTGCGCGGTGATGGTCTGCTACGGCAAGCAGTCGCCGAACATCGCGCAAGGCGTCGATCGCGCGTCCGACGACTACATGAACCAGGGCGCGGGCGACCAGGGCCTGATGTTCGGCTACGCCTGCGACGAAACCCCGTCACTGATGCCGTTCCCGATCTACTACGCCCACCGCCTGGTGCAAAGGCAGAGCGAGGTGCGCAGGGACGGGCGGCTGCCCTGGCTGCGCCCCGACGCCAAGTCGCAGGTCACCGTCCGCTACGAAGACGCGCGGCCCGTGTCCGTCGAGACGGTCGTGCTCTCGACGCAGCACGCGCCGGAAATGAACGATCGCCAGCCGCAACTGCACGAGGCGGTGATCGAGGAGATCATCAGGCCGGTGTTCCCGAAGGGTTTCCTGGCCAACACCCGGTTCCTGGTCAATCCCACCGGCCGCTTCGAAATCGGCGGACCGCACGGCGACGCCGGGCTGACCGGACGCAAGATCATCGTCGACACCTACGGCGGCTTCGCCCGCCACGGTGGCGGCGCCTTCTCCGGCAAGGACCCGTCGAAGGTCGACCGCTCGGCTGCCTACGCGGCGCGTTGGGTGGCCAAGCACGTGGTGGCTTCGGGCTCGGCTCGCCGGTGTGAGGTTCAGGTGGCTTACGCCATCGGACAGGCCGAGCCCGTGTCGCTGCTTGTCGAGACATTCGGCACCGAGTCGGTGGACCCCGCGATCATCGAGAAGACCGTGCGCGAGTTGTTCGATTTGCGACCGGCCGCGATCGTGCGCGATCTCGACCTCCGCCGTCCGGTGTATCAGCCGACCGCGGCTTACGGCCACTTCGGCCGCCGCGGCGATGGGTTCACGTGGGAGGCCACGCCCCGGCTCGCTGAGCTTAAGTCCGCACTGGGTCTTTGACCGATGGCGGCCCGCCCGCGCGCGTAGTGCGGGTGCTGCCCGACATCGCCGCAGTCGACCGGGCCTTCGATTACGAGGTGCCGCCGAAGTTCGACGCAGATGTAGGGCTCGGTTCGATTG
>JBKKAZ010000130.1:0-2236 GCA_046714435.1 Casimicrobiaceae bacterium | reverse complement strand
TCTTCACGGTGATGACCGCCTGCGGGTCGGTCATTTCAGCATCCACTCGTGCGCCGGATCGTTGCGGAAATGCCATGCCCGCTGCGGCCCGGCCATGACGTTGAGATAGTACGACTCGTAGCCGTGGGGCACCACCACCGGATGATAGCCGCGCGGCACCATCACGACGTCATGGTTCTCGACGGCGAGCGACTCGTCCAGCGAACGGTCGTCGGTGTAGACGCGCTGAAACGCGAAGCCCTGGGGCGGATCGAGCCGGTGGTAGTAGGTCTCCTCGAGCGAGCTTTCAGCGGGCAGGTTCTCGGTGTCGTGCTTGTGCGGCGGATAGGAAGACGAGTGTCCCGCCGGCGTGCGCACCTCGACCACCAGCAGATGTTCGGCAGGCTCGCTCTGCGGCAGGATGTCGCGGACGTAGCGGGTGTTGGAACCCTGTCCGCGCACCGTGTGCTGCATCGACGCCGGCTCGATCAGGCGGGGCGCCAGCTTCCCGCCACCCGGCGCGTTCGCTACGCCGATCTCAGCATCGGTGTGCGCGGTGATCGCGAGTTGCGCGCCGTCCGGCGCGTAGACGGCGTACGGCGCCCGGTCGTCGAACACGCTGTCGCGATCGCCGAGATCGCGAAACTCCGCGCCGCAGGCCTTCACTGTCACGCGTCCGGAGAGGACAACGACGCAAACTTCCCGGCCGGGCAGATCGGGCGCGATCCGCTCGCCCGGGGCCAGGCGGTAGGCTTCGAAGCCCACGTAGCGCCAGCCGGCCGAAGTCGGCGTCACGCGTACGATCTCTCGCGACGTCGGACGCGCCTTCACGAGCAGGCGGCTCATCGGCTGCCGTACCCTGCCGGCTCGAGTGCCTCGACGATCTCGCGTAGGTGCCGGTAGCCCTTCTCCGCGCACGCGTAGCTCGGCGCAACGACCGGATCCTGCTCCGCTTCCACCACCAACCAGCCGCGGTAGCCGTGCGCATGCGCGACACCGAGCAATCCGGGAAAGTCGACGGTCCCATCGCCAGGCACCGTGAATGTGCCGTTCAACACCGACTGAAGGAAGCTCCAGTTGCGGTTCCGCGCGAAGCGCACGACATTGGGACGCACGTCCTTGCAGTGGATGTGGCAGACGCGCGCCACATGTCTCGCAAGCACTTCGACCGCATCGCCGCCTGCGAACGTCATGTGGCCGCTGTCGAACAGCAGCCCGACCTCTTCGCCGGTCGAGGCCATCAGCCGGTCGACGTCGGCCGGCGTCTCGACGTACGCGCCCATGTGATGGTGGTAGGCGAGGCGCACGCCGTTGGCGAGCAGATGGCGGCCGAATTCGGTCAGGCGCTCGCCGTACTCGGCCCACTGGCGGTCGGCGAAGAAACGCGGACGCTGGTACAGCGGAGCGGGCAGTCCCTGAATCGCGTCCGCCACCTCGCCGTACACCATCACCTTCGCGCCATTTTCGGCGAGCAAGCGCAAATGCGGGCCGACCGCCTCGATTTCTTCGGCAACGCCGCGCCGCGCAAGCCGTCCCGAGTACCAGCCCGACACCAGCGCGAGAGAGTGCCGGCCGAGCACGTCGCGTAGCGCCTTCGGCTCGCGGGGAAACTTGTTGCCCAGCTCGAAGCCCTCGTAGCCGATCGCCTTGCCTTCGGCGAGCGCGGTTTCGAGCGGGATCTCGCCGCCCAGCGAGGGCAGGTCGTCGTTGCTCCACGAAATCGGGTTGATGCCAATCCGAACGTCGACTCCGCCTGCTCCGGCATCGGTCATGGCTGCTGCGACCGCTTGTCGATTTCGTAGCGCTCGCGCGTGGCGGCGACTTCCGGCCGCCCCGACACCTCGGGCACCGCGACGTCCCACCAGCAACCGCCCTCCGCAGTGGCGCGCGCCGGGTCGGTTTCGATCGAAATCACGTAGGTACGCTTCGCAGAGCGTGCTCTCACCAGCGCTGCTTCGAGTTCGGGAATCGACTTCACGCTCTCCGCCAACGCACCCAGCGAGGCGGCGTTCGCGGCGAAATCGATCGGCGGCGCACCTGCCGCGCCTTGCACGCAATTGTCGAACAGGTTGTTGAACGGAGCACCGCCCACCGCCTGCTGCAAGCGGTTGATGCAGCCGTAACCGCGGTTGTCGAGCACCACGATCACCAGCTTCACGCCCAGCATCACCGAGGTGGCGATCTCGGCATTGAGCATCAGGTAGCTTCCGTCGCCGACCATCACCACGACTTCCCGGTCGGGCTTTGCCATCTTCAC
>JBKKAZ010000129.1:0-12981 GCA_046714435.1 Casimicrobiaceae bacterium | reverse complement strand
GGGGGCGGGGCGTGGGCAGCGCGATGCTGCGTGCGCTGGCCGATTCGCTCCGCGCGGCCGGAGCCACGCGCATCGATTGCGGATGCCACCGTGCGAACGTCGTCGCGTGGCGCTTCTACCAGCGGCTCGGGTTCCGCCCGCTCGACGAAGAGCGCATCGCGTTGCTGCTGCCGGAGGGACCTCGAGCGTGAGCCGGCTCTGGGGCGTGGTGCCGGCGGCGGGCGGCGGTTCGCGGTTTGGGACCGGAACGCCCAAGCAGTACGCGCTGATCGACGGCGTGCCGCTGGTGGTCCACTCGCTCGAACGGCTCAAGTCCGGCCTGCCGCTCGAAGCGATCGTCGTGGCGCTCGCGCGCGACGACGCTCACTACGAGCACGTCGTCGGCGTTCGCGAGGGCATCGAGCCGTTGCGCTGCGGCGGCCTCACGCGCAGCGAGACGGTGCGCAACGCGCTTGCGGCACTTTCCGGGCGATGCGACGACGACGACTGGATCCTGGTGCACGATGCGGCGCGTCCGTGCGTGCCGCGCGCCGCGCTCGCGCGCCTGGTCGCGGCCGTGTGGGACGACCCAGTCGGCGGACTCCTGGCTGTAGCGGTTGCGGACACGCTGAAGCGAGCTGTCCCGGGGCCCGATCCCGCCGCCGAAGCGCCGCGCGCGATCGCCACCGAAGAGCGTGCGTTCCTCTGGCAGGCGCAGTCCCCGCAGATGTTCCGTTATGCGGTGTTGACCGAGGCCTTCGCGCGCGACGGCGCCCTCGCGGCGACCGACGAGGCGCAGGCGGTGGAAGCGCTCGGCCACGCGCCGCGGCTCGTGCGCGGCAGCCCGGCCAACATCAAGGTCACCTATGCCGAGGATCTCGCGTTCGCCGCGGCGATCCTGGCGGCGCAGCGCGAGGAGGGTGGATGAACCTGCGCATCGGCAACGGTTTTGACGTGCACGCGCTCGTGCCGGGCCGGCCGCTAGTCATCGGCGGCGTGACGATTCCCTTCGACCGCGGGCTCGAGGGACATTCGGATGCGGACGTGCTGCTGCACGCGATCGGGGACGCGATCCTCGGCGCGCTCGCACTCGGCGATCTCGGCGCGCACTTTCCGGATACCGAACCGCAATGGCAAGGCGCCGACAGCCGCGCGTTGCTGCGGCACGTGCTCTCGCTCGCGACCGACCGGGGGTACGCGGTCGGCAACGTCGACGCGACGGTGATTGCGCAGGCGCCAAAGCTTGCGCCGCACGTCGCGGCAATGCGCGCCATGTTAGCCGCGGACCTGTGCTGCGCGATCGATCGCGTGTCGGTCAAGGCGACCACGACGGAACGGCTGGGGTTCACCGGGCGCGGCGAAGGTATCGCGGCGTTGGCAAGCGTGCTGCTCGTTGGATCCGGATCCGGGTCGGATACGCAATAGGAGGTCCGGATCACGCCGCGCGCCTGGATTACCGAAGCTGACCCCAATTCGTTACCGATTCCCGATGCTGATCACCCTCTTCGGGGGCCTCAGATTCGGTGTGGGCGGCTCGCCGCCGTAGGTTGCGCGCACGTATTCGGCGACGATCTGCTCGAACTCCTCGGCGATTGCCTCGCCCCTGAGCGTCACCGTTTTCTGTCCGTCGACGTACACGGGCGCGACGGGCATCTCGCCGGTACCGGGCAGGCTGATCCCGATGTTCGCCATTTTCGATTCGCCCGGCCCGTTGACCACGCAGCCCATCACGGCGACGGTCATGCCCTCGACGCCCGGATAGCGTCCGTGCCACAGCGGCATCTGCGCGCGCAGCCAGGTCTGGATCTTGTCGGCCAGCTCCTGGAAAAACGCACTGGTCGTGCGGCCGCAGCCCGGGCACGCGCTCACCAGCGGCGAAAACGAACGCAGGCCCATCGTCTGCAGGATCTCCTGCGCGATGATGACCTCGCGCGTCCGATCGCCATCGGGCTCGGGGGTGAGCGATATGCGGATGGTGTCACCGATGCCCTGTTGCAGCAGCACCGCAATCGCGGCGGTCGAGGCGACAATGCCCTTCGAGCCCATGCCGGCTTCGGTCAGACCCAGGTGCAGCGGGTAATCGCAGCGTCGCGCGAGTTCGGTATAGACAGCGATCAGGTCCTGTACGTTGGAGACTTTGCACGCCAGGATGATGCGATCGCTGGGCAGCCCGAGTGCCTCGGCCAGCTGCGCGCTGCGGATCGCGGAGATCACCAGCGCCTCGCGCATCACGTTAGTCGCGTCGAGCGGACTCCCGGATATCGCGTTCTCGTCCATCAGGCTCGAGAGCAGGTCCTGGTCGAGGCTGCCCCAGTTGACGCCGATGCGCACCGGCTTGCCGTATTCGATGGCCTTTTCGATGATCATCGCGAACTGCGGATCGTGCTTGCTGCCTTTTCCGACATTGCCGGGGTTGATCCGGTATTTCGCCAGCGCCCGCGCGCAATCTGGGAAGTTGGTGAGCAACTTGTGCCCATTGAAATGGAAGTCGCCGATCAGCGGCACCGTACAGCCGAGCGCGTCGAGCCGCTCGCGAATCACCGGCACCGCGGCTGCTGCTTCGTTGACGTTGACCGTGATGCGCACCAGTTCCGAGCCTGCATCGGCCAGCGCCTTGACCTGCGCCACCGTGGCTGCAATGTCGGCGGTGTCCGTGTTCGTCATCGACTGGATGACGATCGGCGCCCCGCCGCCGATCGGGATGCCCCCGACGTACGCGGTCCGCGTCCGATGACGAATGATCGGCGCACGGGTGATTGAGCTCATTGGCAGGCCCGCTGGCGCAGTCGAATTATTGTTTCCAAGGGGATGGCGTCCAATCGGTTGCAGTACCACATTCAATAATACACTGGGGCTCGCCGGTCGGAATGGTGCGGTACCGCTGTCGCTCGGTCGCGCAATCACCTCTCGAGCAATCCACTCGCCGCAGCCTCGTCGGTGATGAGCACACTCACCGTCATCGCCTTGAGCGCGGCCCTCAGGGCGCCGACCTTTCTCCGTCCGCCCGACGCAATCACGATCCTGGGAACGCGACGCAGATCCTCCAGGTCGACGGCGATCACTCGCCGGCTCGCCGGATGGTCGACGACGCGGCCTTCCGCGTCGATGAAATGGCACAGGACATCACCAACGGCTCCCGCCGCACGCAAGCTCGACAATTGGGACCGCGGCAGCAACCCCTCCCGAAACAGGGTTGCCTCTTCACTGACGTCGCCGACGCTGACCAGCGCCAAGTCGACGCGCCGGGCGCGCTCCAGCAACTCGTGCAAGCCGGGCTCCGCCCATAGCGCGGCGCGCATGGCCCCGTCGGCGACGACCAGCGGTGCCGTGAGCTGATAGCAATCGGCACCCAACGCATCCGCCATGCGCCGCGCGACGGCGGACGGATTGACGGCGCGCGAATGCGTCATACCGCCGAGGAGCGAGATGACGGAGAGCCGCTCGAACGGCTGGGTGGAGAGCGCTTTCAGGCTCATGTGCAGCGTCACGCCCCAGCCGACGCCGAGCGACAGGCCGTCGCGCACCTGGTCGCTCAGATAAGTCCCTGCCGCGTGACCGACGACGGTGGCAACCTCGGCCTCATCGGCCGGCGCGGGAACCACAATCGCGTCGCGCAGGCCGAACGCCGCCACCAGCTTTCGCTCCAGCGCGATCTGCTCGCTGCCCCGTGCTTCGATCCGAATCCGCACGATGCCGCCGTCGCGGGCCGCGGCCAGGAGCCGAATGACCTTGGCGCGGCTAATGTTCATGACGCGAGCAATTTGTTCTTGCGTCAGTCCTTCGACGTAATAGAGCCAGGCCGCCCGCACCTTGAGGTCAAAAGTGGGCTGCCGCCGCTCGTCCGGCGGGGGATTGTTTGCGGCCATCCAGATCGTTTCGACGCGACGCAGGAAGCGCGAGAGTCGCATCGTTGTCCGCGACTGGCAAGCCGGGGCCAAGGCCCATAAGGCCGAAACCTGATTCACGAGCAGCCTTGACTTGACGGCAATGCATATTGGATATATGTTTGAATCAGCGTACAAAAGTTCACGCGCCGGGCGCCTGTCCGGACGTTAACCGCGGCTCCGAGGAGATCGCCATGGCATCCTTGACCCAACCTCATGCGGGCGGCTCGATTGCCGAGGCGTTGGAACTCCGCCGCGCCGAGGGCAGGCCCGTCCGGATCGGGCTGATCGGTGCCGGGCAGATGGGCACCGACATCGTCGTACAGACGGCGCTGATGTCGGGGATCGAAGTCGTCGCCGCTGCCGACGCGATCACCGACAACGTGTTCGCGGCGCGCACCATCGCCGGCCGTGGGGCGCGCGAACCGGTATTGACCGAAGGCATCGAGGCGACGTCCCGCGCGATTTCCCGCGGGCAGCTTGCCGTCACCCGCTCGTACCGCGATATCTGCTCGGTCGACGGCGTCGACGTGGTCATCGACGCGACCGGCAATCCTAACGTCGGTGCCGAAGTGGCGCTGGCGACGATTGCCGCGGGCAAGCACATCGTGATGATGAATGTCGAGGCCGACGTTACCGTTGGCGCCTACCTTGCCGCCAAGGCAGCCGAAGCCGGGGTCGTTTATACGCTGGGTGCCGGCGACGAACCGACGGCAACGATGGAGCTGATCAATTTCGTCCGCGGTCTCGGCTATCCGATCGTCGCCGCGGGCAAGGGCAAGAACAACGCCTTTCGCATCGACGCGACGCCCGACGCCTACGTGGAGGAGGCCACCCGCCGCAACATGAATCCGCGGATGCTGGTCGAGTTCGTCGACGGGTCCAAGACCATGGTGGAAATGGTCGCGATCGCCAATGCCACGGGGCTGGTGCCGGACATTCCCGGCATGCACGGGCCCGACGCGCCGCTCGCATCGCTGCACAAGGTGTTGTGTCCCCGCGAAGACGGCGGCGTGCTGACCCGCAAGGGTGTCGTCGATTTCACCGTTTCACCCGGCGTCGCGCCGGGCGTCTTCGTCGTCGCCGAAATGCGCCATCCGCGGTTGCGCGAACGGATGAACGACCTGCATCTGGGCGAAGGTCCGTATTACACGTTCTTCCGGCCGTATCACCTGACCAGTCTCGAGGTGCCGTTATCCGCCGCGGCCGCGGTCTTGTTCGGGCAGAGCCACATGCGACCGCTGCCCGTCCCCTCGGCCGAGGTCGGCGCACGTGCCAAGCGCGATCTCCGCACCGGCGAGACGCTCGACGCCATCGGCGAATACTGCTATCGCGGCTTCGCACTGACGCGCGCCGACGCGATCACCCACAACGCGTTGCCGCTCGGGCTGGCGCAAGGCGCCGTCGTCACCCGTGGAATCGCGAAGGGCGACTACCTCACCTACGCCAATTGCCAGCCTGACGAGCGGCTGAAAATCGTTCAGGTGCGCCGCGCGCAGGACGAGTTCATTCGCGCCGCGAGCGAGGAGCGGATCGAGGCTGTCGTGTGATGACCTTGCCAGCGCGGGCGCGCCACCCTCAGCCCAACCCTCTCCCGCCAAGGCGGGAGAGGGAGTGTTCTTTCTCCGCGCTTCTGGAGGAGTTCCTTCTCCCCGCATGCGGGGAGAAGGTCAGGGTGAGGGGATGCGTGAGCCAATTGCGCAAGAATCGATAGATCGACCGCACGATGGCTCACGTCTCAACGACGCAAGCGGCTGCACTCGAGAACCAACGCCCTGCCGAGCGCCCGGAACTCGCCGCGCTCGACGACGCAACGCTGCGAGGCGCGTTGTCGAGGATGCACCTGATCCGCAAGTTCGAGGAGACGGCCGAGGCGAGCTACATGCGCGGCCTGATTCACGGCACGATGCATCTGTCGATCGGGCAGGAAGCGAGCGCCGTCGGCGCGACGTTGCCGCTGCGCGCCGACGACTACATTCTCTCGACGCACCGCGGTCACGGGCACTGCATCGCCAAAGGCGCCGATCCGGCGCGGATGTTCGCCGAATTCTTCGGCAAGGAGAACGGCTATTGCCGCGGGCGTGGCGGCTCGATGCACATTGCCGACGTCGAGGGCGGCAACCTTGGCGCCAATGGCATCGTCGCTGGCGGGCTGCCGATCGCCGTGGGTGTGGGCATGAGCATCAAGGCGCAAAAGCAGGATCGCGTGTGCGTGGTCTTTTTCGGCGACGGCGCGGCGAACGAAGGCGCTTTCCACGAAGCGCTCAACCTGGCGTCGATCTGGAAACTGCCGATCGTCTTCGTCTGCGAGAACAACAAGTACGGCATGTCGATGGATATCGCCCGCGCGATGGCGGTTCCCAACGTTGCCGATCGAGCCTCCGCGTACGCGATGCCGGGTGTCGTGGTCGACGGCAACGATCTGGCGGCGGTCGTCGCCGCCACCGGACCGGCGATCGAGCGCGCGCGCCGCGGATGCGGCCCGACGCTGGTCGAATGCAAGACCTATCGACTGCGGGGCCATTCCAAAAGCGATCGCAATCTCTATCGCACCAAGGAAGAAATCGAGAGCTGGCGCGAGAAGGACGCGATTCGCCGCCTCGAACGAGAACTGATCGTGCACGCTCGTTGCACCGCAGCCGAATTGCTCGCGATCGAGCAGGCCGCGCAACAGACGATCGACGACGCCCTGGCATTCGCCAAGGCCAGCCCCGATCCCGATCCCCGCGAACTCACGCGGGATGTGTATGCCGACTGCAGGCCGACTGAGCTTGCCGCGCTGGAGGTCGACACGCGGGAATTGTCGTACGCGGCGGCGATACGCGAAGGCCTGGCCCAGGCGATGGAGGCGGACGAACGGGTCTTCCTGTTCGGCGAAGATGTCGGCGTCTACGGCGGCGCGTTCGGCGTCTCGGGCGACCTCTTCCATCGTTTCGGCCCCGAGCGCGTCATCGACACGCCGATCAGCGAACTCGGCATCGCGGGCGCGGCGGTCGGCGCGGCGATCACCGGCATGAAGCCCGTGCTCGAGCTGCAGTTCTCCGATTTCGTAACGCTGGCGATGGAGCAGATCGTCAATCAGGCGGCCAAGATCCGCTTCATGTTCGGCGGCAAGGCCACGGTGCCGATGGTGATCCGCCTGCCGGGCGGGTCGGGCACGGGCGCCGCTGCGCAGCACAGCCAGAGCCTCGAAGCCTGGTTCGCGCACGTGCCCGGGCTCAAGGTGCTGCAGCCATCGACGCCGCACGACGCCAAGGGACTGCTGCTGGCGGCGATCGACGACCCGAACCCCGTGCTCATTTTCGAGCACAAGCTTCTCTACAAGACCAAGGGCCCGGTGCCTGCTGCACCGTACCGCATTCCGATCGGCAAGGCTGCCGTTCGCCGTACCGGGCGCGACCTCACCATCGTCGGCACCTCGATCATGTCGATTCGCGCCGAGGCCGCCGCCGTGTGCCTGGCCCGCGAGGACATCGACGCGGAAGTCATCGACCTGCGCTCGCTGCGTCCGATCGACTTCGCGACGATCGCGGCGAGCGTGCGCAAGACGCACCGGCTGCTGATCGTCTACGAAGGCGTCAAGATCATGGGCATTGGCGCGGAAATCTCCGCGATGATCGCCGAGAGCGACGCCTTCGATTTTCTCGACGCGCCGATCGCGCGACTTGGCGGGGCCGATGCGCCGCTGCCGTACAACCCCGTTCTCGAAAAAGCCGCGGTGCCGCAGGAAGATGACATCGTCGCCGCGGCGCGGCGTCTCGTACGCGAGGGACGCGCCTGATGCCGATCGAAGTCATTCTGCCCAAAGTCGACATGGACATGGAGACCGGCATCATCGCCGAATGGAAGGTCGCCGAGGGCGATTCGGTGCGGCAGGGCGACATTCTGTTCGACCTCGAAACCAACAAGGCGATGATGGAAGTCGAATCGCCCGGAAGCGGCATCATTCGCCGGTTGACACCGGTCACCGGTGAGCCCATCGCGGTCGGAACGCCGGTGGCCTGGATTTATGACGAATGACGAAGGCAACGCGAATTCGGCCGCGGCGACTCCAGAATCCGCTACTCTTACCTGATTTGACGGGGGAACACTCATGACCAACGTATCGCGTCGCATCCTCATCGCAATGGCCGTCCTCGCGGCCGCCCTGGTGTCGCCCTTGGCGCTGGCACAGGCGCCCAAGGGCAAGCTCGTGCTGTACACGTCGCAGCCCGAGCGGGACGCCACGCAGACGACGACGGCATTCAAGCAGGCCTACCCCGGGGTCGAGGTCGAAGTGTTTCGCTCCGGCACGACCGAAGTCATGGGCAAGCTGGCGGCCGAGTTTGCCGCCGGCCAGCCCAAGCCGGACGTGCTGCTGATCGCCGATGCCGCCAGCATGGAGACCTTGAAAAAGGACGGCCGTCTGCTGGCCTATCCGGAAGCGAAGGTGGCCGGTCTCGAACCCGGAACCTTCGATGCCGACAAGTCCTATTTCGGTTCCAAGCTCATCACCACCGGCATCGCGGTGAACACCGCGGCCAAATCTCGACCCGGTTCCTGGGCCGATCTCGCGAAGTCGGAAAACAAGGGCCAGATTGCCATGCCGAGCCCGCTCTATTCGGGCGCGGCGGCGATCATGCTCGGTACGATGACCACCCGTTCCGATCTTGGCTGGGGCTTTTTCGAGAAGCTGAAGGCCGCGGATGCGGTGGCCGTGCGCGGCAACGGTGCGGTGCTGACGGCCGTGGCGAGCGGCGAAAAACCCTATGGCGTGCTGGTCGATTTCATGGCCTTCAACGCCAAGGCCAAAGGATCGCCGATCGACTTCATTTTCCCGGCGGAAGGCGTGCCGGCGGTCACCGAACCGGTGGCGATGCTCAAGACCACGCAAAACCCCGCGGCGGCGCGCGCATTCATCGATTTCATACTGTCGGACGAAGGGCAGAAGCTCGCGCTATCGATGGGCTACATCCCGGCCAGGTCGAGCGTTGGATCGCCGTCATGGCTTCCGCCCGGCACGAAGATCAAGCTGATGCCGACCGACATCGCAATGGTCGTACAGACGAACAGCGCCAATCTCAAGCGTTTCGCCGAGCTCTTCGGCAACTGAATCGAAACGACACTGAGCGCGGCCTGATGGTGGACACGGCGGGTTGGCGCGAACGCGGCGAGGATACGGCTCTGCTCTGGGGGCTCGTCGGCGTCGTCGCCATCCTGTCGCTGCTGCCACTGGCGCGACTGCTGCTCGAAGGCGTCGCGCCGGGTGGTCAGTTTTCGGCGGCGGCGCTGATCCGCATCCTGTCGAGCTCGACCACCTGGACGGCAACGCAGCACAGCCTCGTGACCGCGTTCGGCGGGACCCTCCTTGCCGTGCTGATCGGCACAGTCGTCGCGGTACTCGTCTCGCTGACCGATATTCGCGGGCGCAATGGGTTTGTCTTCTGCTTCGTGCTGCCGCTGATGATCGCGCCGCAAGTGGTTGCGCTGGCCTGGCTGCAGCTGTTCGGCCCGTCGAGTGCGCTCTTGAATATGATCGGCCTCGCGCCTCCGATGGGCAGCCGCAATCCGCTCTATTCGGCCGAGGGCATCATCGTGCTGCTGGGCGTCCAGTACGCGCCGCTCGTGTTCCTGACCTTGCGCGCGGGCCTGCGAACGTTGCCGCAGGAGCTGATCGAGGCCGGACTCGCCGCCGGCGCCAGCCCGTTCACCATCTTGCGTACCATCGTGCTGCCCTTGATGACGCCGCCGCTGGTTGCGGGCATCGCCCTTTGCTTCGTGTCGTGCCTGGGTAATTTCGGCATTCCTGCGTTCCTGGGCATCCCGGGCAACTATCTGGTGTTGCCGACGCTGATCTACCAGCGTCTCGCCGGCCTCGGCCCGGGCGTGCTCTCCGAAGTGGCCGTGCTGTCGGTGTTGATCGGCGGAATCGCGGTGCTCGGCCTGTTGGTGCAGGACCTGATGCTGCGGCGCCGCGATTTCCGCACCACGACGACGTCGAACCCGATGCGACCGTTCGAGCTGCACCGCTGGCGCCTGCCCGTCGAGATCGGACTGTGGACCTTCACGATCAGCGTGCTGGTGTTGCCGTTCTTTGCGCTGGTGCTGACTTCGCTGGTTCCCGCCATCGGCGTGCCGCTGACTGCGGTGACGGCAACGCTCGCCAACTACGACTTTGTGCTGTTCGATCATGCGGCAGCGAAGCGTGCGTTCGTCAACAGTTTCGGTCTGTCCGCGGCGGCCGCATTCATCATCGTGTTCATCGCGGTGCCGCTCGCCTATTTCCTGGTATGGCGTCGCTCGCGGCTGCTGCGCATGCTCAATCTGGTAGCGGAAATGCCTTATGCGCTGCCCGGCGTCGTGCTCGCCATCGCCGCGATTCTGGTCTTTCTGAAGCCGCTGCCGTTACTCGGCATTTCGCTCTACAACACGATCTGGATCATCCTGTTCTGCTATCTCGCGCGCTTTCTCGTGCTGGGCTTGCGGCCAGTGATCAGCGGCTACTACCAGCTCGATCGCACGCTGGAGGAAGCCGCGCAGATTACCGGCGCGCGTCTGCTCCGGCGCCTGCGCACGATCATTCTTCCGCTCGTCGCGCCGGTGGCGATGGCGGGAGGCCTGCTCATCTTTCTGACCGCGTTCAATGAGCTGACCGTTTCGGCGCTGCTCTGGTCGTCCGGCGCGGAGACGCTCGGTGTCGTCGTCTTTTCGTTCCAGCAGGGCGGCGACGCGACCTACGCTTCGGCCCTTGCCGTGCTCACCGTCGCGGTCACGATCACGCTCATGCTCTCTACGCTGCTCACGACGGGCAAGCTGGCCCAGGGTGTCCTGCCGTGGCGCGGCTGACGATCGATCACGTCACCAAATCGTTCGGCGCTTTCCACGCCCTCGACGACGTCTCCATCGAAGTCGAGGACGGCGAGTTCATGGCGATTCTCGGCGCGTCGGGCTGCGGCAAGACGACGTTGCTGCGGCAGATCGCGGGTTTCGACAAGCTGGATGCCGGTCGCATCATCATCGGCGAGACGGTCGTGTCGACCTTGGAGCACCACATTCCGCCCGAGAGGCGGCGCATCGGGATCGTCTTCCAGTCGTACGCGCTGTGGCCGCACATGACGGTGGCGGAAAACGTCGCGTACGGGCTGACCGTTGCCGGCGTCAAGGATCCGGAGCGCATGCGCCGCGTGCAGGCCGCGCTAACGCTGGTCGAGCTCGACGGTTTCGCCGAGCGCAGCCCTGCGATGCTTTCCGGAGGCCAGCGCCAGCGGGTCGCTCTGGCGCGGTGCCTCGTCACCGAGCCCTCGCTGGTGCTGCTCGACGAACCGCTCGCGAATCTCGACGTTCATCTGCGCGCCGCGATGGAAGACGAGTTCGCGCGATTCCACCTGCGCACCGGCACCACGATGATCTACATCACCCACGATCAGGCCGAAGCGATGGCACTCGCCGACCGCATTGCGGTCATGGACAAGGGCCGCGTGCTGCAGGTCGCCACGCCTTCGCAGCTCTACCGGGAGCCGGCCAACGCTGTCGTCGCCGAATTCATCGGTGAGGGGATGCTCGTGCCGGTCGAGGTGTGCTCGGTCGATGGCGACGGCACCTGTTGGACGGATCTGTTCGGCCACCGCGTGCGCATGCGTTGCCCGCGGTCTCAACAACCCACGCGCGTGGCGCGCGCTTGTCTGCGCGCCAGCGACTTGAAGATCGTCGAGCCGACTGCCCCTGGCGTGCGCGCTCGCGTCGACCGCGCCATCTATCAAGGCGGCCATTTTCGGCTCGAAACCCAGGTCGAGGAAAAATCCGATTTGCTGCTGCACCTGACGGCACCGGAGCCGTTCATGCTCACGCCCGGCGCAGCGATCAAGCTCCAGGTGGCCGACGGCTGGGTCATCGCAGACTCGCCGAAGGACTGACGCATGCGGCTGGTTCTGCACGGCGGCTTCGGCGAAAAAGGACGCACCTCGGTTGGCGTCGAGTGCGATGGCTACCGGCTGTTGCTGGACGTCGGCGTGAAAACGAGCGCGTGCGGACGCGACGATTATTACCCGGCTATCTCGAAAGCCACCTTGAAGGCGACCGATGCGATCGTCGTCACGCATGGGCACGAGGACCATGCCGCCGCACTCGGTTGGTGCATCGCGGGGGGCTTCGGCGGACGCATCTTCATGACGCCCGAGACGCGGCGCGACGCCGATCTCAGCCTGGCAGGCTACGCACCGCCCGAGCATCGGGCGCTGTTCGGCCATGCCACCGTCGAGCACCTGCCTTCAGGCGAAGGCACGCTCCTGCTCGGTCCGCTGCGGATTTCCACCGGGCGTTCCGGACACATTGCCGGCGGCGTCTGGTGCAGGATCGACGACGGGCGCGTGGCGTTCGATTATTGCGGCGACGTCGTCCCGGCAAGTCCCGTCTTCGCCATGGATTCGATGGTCCCCTGCACGGCGATTGCGATTGATGCCTCGTACGGCGACGACGATGTTTCGGCCCGAGAACGCGCTACGCAAATTCGCGAATGGATTGCCGCAAGACCAACGGGCTGCGTGCTGCCGACGCCGCTTTACGGACGTTCCGCGGAGCTATTGGCCATCCTTCCGGGCCGCGTGGCGCTGGCCCCGGGAATGAGGGAGGCGCTGCGCACGCAGATCGACGGCAGCCACTGGCTGGTTGAAGGCACGGCCCTCCTGCTGGCCAAGCAGCTCGACGCTGCCATCGACTGGCAGGACGGCATGGCGCTGCCGCGCGCCGCGCTGCTCTGCCATGACGGGATGGGTTTGGCGGGCCCCTCGCGCAACCTGCTCGACCTTGCTCTCGCGCAACAACATCCGACGCTGTTCACGGGTCACGTTCCAGCGAACACTCCGGGCGAACGCATGATAGCGGCAGGGCGCGCGGCGTGGATTCGACTACCGACGCACCCAACACTGACGGAAAACCTGGCCATGGTCGCGACCAGCGAAGCGACGACGGTGATCGGCCATTCGTGTGATCGCGCCGTGCTCGAAAGGCTCGCCGGGCACGTGCCATCGCTGCGCACCGATCTCGCGACGGGCGATCACGTCGACCTCTGACTTCGGGGGAGACATGCGCATTCTGGTTTGCAACGATGACGGAATCGAAGCACCGGGGATTCGCCTGCTGG
>JBKKAZ010000128.1:0-6154 GCA_046714435.1 Casimicrobiaceae bacterium | reverse complement strand
TAGCGGATCGCGCAGTTCTTGGCGAAGATCGTGATGCCGCGCTCGCGCTCGAGATCGTTGCTGTCCATCATCCGCTCGCTCAGGTGCTGGTGCGCGGCGAAGGTGCCGGCCTGCACGAGGAGCTTGTCGACCAGCGTGGTCTTGCCGTGGTCGACGTGGGCGATGATGGCGATGTTGCGAAGCGACTTGCGCATTGGGTGGGCGAAACTTGGAAAGCGCCTCCCGGGGCAGGAACGCGCCTTCCGGGGAAAAAAGCCTTTTATTATAACGTAGTTACCCTCGCAACGTCGGCGGCACGGCGGTTGCGGCCGAGTGCGCAGGCGGTCTGCCGCAGCCCCCAAAAAACCGTGTATAATCCGAGGGTTTTGTTTCCGGTCGCATAGAAGCCACTGTTGACCACGCTGCCTGGACCGGAACTCGCGACGCCGCGAGTGGGCCGCATTTCAGGAGATGTGATGAGCAGTGTTCCGAGCTTCGCGGAGCTCGGCTTGCGGCCGGAGTTGCTCCGGGCCGTGGCCGAGGCCGGTTACACCACCCCGACTCCCATCCAGCAGCAGGCGATCCCGGTCGTTCTCGCCGGCAAGGACGTGATGGGCGGCGCCCAGACCGGCACCGGCAAGACCGCCGGCTTCGGCCTGCCGATCCTCCACAAGCTGTCCCAGTACGCGAACACCAGCCCGTCTCCCGCGCGGCACCCGGTGCGCGCGCTGATCATCACGCCGACGCGTGAACTCGCGATCCAGGTCGAGGAGTCGATCCGCGAATACGGCAAGTACACGGGATTGCGCTCGACGGTTGTCTACGGCGGCGTCGACATCAAGCAGCAGCTTCCGATCGTGCGGGGTGGCGTCGAGATCTTGGTGGCGACCCCCGGCCGCTTGCTCGACCACATCGAGCACAAGAGTGTCTACCTAGGGCAGGTCGAGATCTTCGTCCTCGATGAATGTGATCGCATGCTCGACATGGGCTTCATCCCCGACATCAAGCGGATCATGGCGCTGCTGCCGGCGACGGCCAAGCGCCAGAACCTGCTCTGGTCCGCGACGTTTTCCATGGAGATCAAGAAGCTCGCCGACGAGCTCCTGAACGCGCCGCAGTTGATCGAGGTCGCGCGCCGCAACACAGCCGCGGAGACCGTCGACCAGAGCGCGTACAAGGTGAAGCAGGAGGACAAGCGCGCGCTGCTGGTCCACATCGTGAAGACGCGCAACCTCTGGCAGGTGCTCTGCTTCGTGCGCACCAAGCACTGCGCGTCGCGGCTCGCGCGCCAGCTCGAAAAGGACGGCCTGGCGACCTCGTCGATCCACGGCGACAAGACCCAGGTCGCGCGGCTGGAAGCGCTGAATGCGTTCAAGGAAGGCAAGTTGCAGGTGCTAGTGGCGACCGACGTCGCCGCGCGCGGACTCGACATCGATCACCTGCCGATGGTGATCAACTACGAGCTTCCGCACATTCCCGAGGATTACATCCATCGCATCGGCCGCACCGGCCGGGCGGGCGCGTCGGGCGTGGCCGTCTCGCTGGTCGACCCGGCCGAGGACAAGTACCTTGCCGAGATCGAGAAACTGATCAAAAAGAAGGTGCTGGTGCACCAGCCGGACGACTTCTCGGCCGAGAAGGCCGCCATGGCGCTGGCGCCGCGCGAACGCCGCGAGCGCGGCGACCGACCGGTACGCGCTCCGCGTGCCGTGCGGGAAAGCTCTCCACGTGCCGAGCGGGAGAGCGCGCCGCGAAGCTTCGCCGACCGCCAGCGCGAGCGCGAGGAGGCCTTCGCGCGCAATCCCGACCAACCGGCGCAGGCGCGCACGGCTGAGGGATCGCACGCCTCGCTCACCCATCGCTCGTCCGCACAGCCGTCCCTGCTCCGCGCGCACGCGGTGCCGATGCTGTTGCAGAAGCGCCCCGCCCCGCCGGCGAGCGTTGCGCCCGAACCGGACGCGGCTGAAACCAGCCGGCCGGAATCGGAAACCCAGGCCGCGTAACGCCTCAATTGTCGCCCCCGCGAAGGTGGGGGCCCAGTGTTCCCGGAACCGGCGGATCCGCGTTGAAACGACGCTGGGTTCCCGCCTTCGCGGGAACGACGGACAGGCGCTAGAGGAGGCGTTGCAGTTCGGGCCTGAGCTTCGCCAGCGTCGCGGAGAAGGCCGCGAGCCGCGCACGTTCCTGCTCGACTACCGCGCCAGGTGCGCGCGCGACAAAGCCCCCGTTGGCGAGCTTCGCGTTGGCCTTGGCGATCTCGGCTTCGAGCCGTGCGATTTCCTTGCCGAGACGGTCGCGCTCGGCCGCCTTGTCGATCTGGACGTGGAGCATCAACCGGGACTCGCCGATGACTTGCACCGGCGCATCCGTGGCCGGCAACTCGTCGACGACATGCACGTCGGAGAGCCTGGCCAGGGTCTTCATGTAGTCGGCACCGGCGATCAGGCTGGTACGTTCGCGCGGGGTACCCGGCGCCGCGAACAGCGGCACCTTCTGCGCGGGTGACAGGTTCATCTCGCTGCGCAAGGTCCGCGCAGCATCGACACGCGCCTTCAGCGCTGTCACTTCGGCCTCGGCCGCCGGGTCGCGATTGGTGTCCTGGGCCTCAGGAAACGGCTGCCGCGATATCGTGTCCCCCGCTTTGCCGGCGAGCGGCGCGACCGTCTGCCACAGCTCCTCGGTGATGAACGGGATGATCGGATGCGCGAGGCGCAGCACCGCCTCGAGCACGCGCACCAGCGTCCGCCGCGTCCCGCGCTGGACTTCGGGATCCGGATTCGCAAGTTGCACCTTGGCGAATTCGAGATACCAGTCGCAGTACTCGTCCCAGACGAACTCGTAGACGGCCCTGGCCGCGAGGTCGAAGCGGTACTGCCCAAGCTGCGCCGCGACCTCGGCTTCCGCGTGTTGCAACCGCGAGATGATCCAGCGGTCGACGAAGGTCAACGCCGGCTTCGCGCCGCCAAGCCCCGTGTCCTTGCCCTCGACGTTCATCAGCACGAACCGAGCGGCGTTCCAAAGCTTGTTGCAGAAGTTGCGGTAGCCCTCGCAGCGGCTCAAGTCGAAGTTCAGCGTGCGCCCGTAGGTCGCGAGGCTCGCGAAGGTGAAGCGCAGCGCGTCGCTCCCGAACGCGGGGATGCCCTGCGGGAACTGCTTGCGCGTGCGCCTTTCGATCGACTCCGCCTGTCGCGGATCGAGCAGGTTCGCCGTGCGCTTGGCGACCAGCGCCTCGAGATCGACGCCGTCGATCAGGTCGAGCGGATCGAGCACGTTGCCCTTCGACTTCGACATCTTGCCGCCTTCCTCGTCGCGCACGATCGCGTTGATGTAGACGTCGCGGAACGGCACCTGCCCGGTGAACCAGGTCGTGGTCATGATCATCCGCGCGACCCAGAAGAAGATGATGTCGAAGCCGGTGACCAGCACCGACGAAGGCAGGAAGCGCCGAAGCTCCGGGGTCGGGTTCGGCCAGCCGAGTGTCGAATGGCACCACAGCGCCGAGCTGAACCAGGTATCGAGCACGTCCTCGTCGCGGGTGAACGTAGCGGGCTCGCGGCCCAGCTTCGCCACCGCCTGCGACCGTGCCGACGCTTCGTTGCGGGCAACAAAGACGTTGCCCAGTTCGTCGTACCACGCCGGAATCTGGTGCCCCCACCACAGCTGCCGCGAAATGCACCAGTCCTGGATGTTGCGCATCCAGTGCAGGTAGGTCGAGATCCATTCGCCCGGCACGAACCGGACGGTGTCGCCGGCGCCGGGCGCGCCTTGCGGCAACCCGGTCACGCTCACCGCGGCCAGGCAGACCTCCTGGATCGAGCGCCCGGGGAAGAACGGATGCGTCGCCGGCGCGGGCTTGGTCATCGCGACGTACCACTGGTCGGTGAGCATCGGCTCGACGATCTCGTCGGTTCGACCGCACCGGGGCACCACCATCTTGTGCGCGCGCTCGGAGACGACCAGCCCCGCGGCGGAAAGATCGGCGAGCACCGCCTTGCGCGCGACGTAGCGGTCGAGGCCGCGATACTTCGCCGGCGCGTTGTCGTTGATCCTGGCGTCCAGGTCGAGGATGGAGATCGCAGGCAATTTGTGGCGCTGCCCGATCGCCCAGTCGTTGAAGTCGTGCGCTGGCGTGACTTTCACCGCACCGGTGCCGAACTCGCGATTGACGTAGTCGTCGGCAATCACCGGAATCTCGCGATCGGTCAGCGGCAGGCGCACCGACTTGCCGACCAGGTGGCGATAGCGCTCGTCGTCCGGATGCACTGCGACCGCGGTGTCACCCAGCATCGTTTCCGGACGGGTCGTCGCGACGACGATTGAGCCCTCATTTCCGTCACCCGCGTTGGCCAGCGGATAGCGAAGCTCCCACAGCCTGCCCTGCTCCTCAGCCGATTCGACTTCGAGGTCGGACACCGCGGTCCCGAGCTTCGGATCCCAGTTGACCAGCCGCTTGCCGCGATAGATCAGCCCTTGCTCGAACAGCTGCACGAAAGTTTCCAGCACCGCGGCCGACAGGCCCGGGTCCATGGTGAAGCGCTCGCGCGACCAGTCGACCGAGGCGCCGAGCCTGCGCATCTGCCGGGTGATCGCGCCGCCGTATTCCTCCTTCCATTTCCACACGCGCTCGATGAAGGCGGAGCGCCCGAGCTCCTGTCGGCTGCTGCCCTCGGACTTGAGCTGCTGCTCGACGACGATCTGGGTCGCGATGCCGGCGTGATCGGTGCCGGCCTGCCAGAGCGTGTTGTCCCCCTTCATCCGGTGGTAGCGGATCAGGATGTCCATCAGCGTGTGCTGGAAGCCATGCCCCATGTGCAGCGTGCCGGTCACGTTGGGTGGGGGCAGCTGGATGCAGAATGAAGCCGCGCGGGGATCCATCGATGGCGCGAAATAGCCCCCCGACTCCCACAGCGGGTACCACTTGCGCTCGATCGCCTGCGGTTGGTAGCTTTTCGCGAGTTCCATGGGGATGCCGCGCGCGGGAAGTTGCGCGCAAGCCGTGCAAGAGTCTGAAATTATAGCGGAGAGCGCTTTCGCGCCTACGCGGCGCGGGTCGGACTCGGCGTGTCGCGCGTGGCGGCGATGTCACGCCGCGATTGCGCGCACTTGGATGGCAGCGAACGACGCAGCCAGGCGAAAGCCGATGACCCGCGCGTCAGTGCAATCGCGGCACCCGACCGCGGTGCGGCGAATGCCTACTTGGTCTGAAGTTTGCCCGCCGATCCGGCTGGCGCGGGGACCACGCCCGCCGGCGCGCCCGGCGCGAGCTGCGCCGATTCGACCTCGGACGCGTCGGTGAGGCGATAGAGCAGGCCGGAACTGTCGTCCTTGAGGACGGTGAAGCGCCCCGCGACGACGATCGGCTCGAACGTGTAGCGCACCGGTGTCTTCGCGACCACTTCGACCAGCGCATCGGGTCCGGCCGGTAAGCAGAATGCGCAACCCGACGGTACGGCGGTCAGCAGGAAGCGCTTCTGCTTGTCGCCGGCATCGAGCGGAATCATGAAGCCCTGCACCCGCGTGTCCTTGCGGTCGAGCGCCAGGATTTCTTTGCTGAACTCCGGCACCATCTTGATGCCCTGCTTGACCGGCGCCACCTGGGCGAGTGTGCGCCACGACACAATGCCCGCGCGCTCGGGCAGGATCTGTGCGGAGAAATCGTTGGCCGAGGGCAGGCCGCCCGGCGGCACGCTGGTCAGCGCCTGGGCCTGCGCGGCCAGGGCGGCCCCGACGAGGGAAACGGTGCACGCCAGGATCAGCGCATGACGTGGATTCGGATTCATGGTGACCTACCCGTCGGCGAGCATGGCCGCGACGTCGAGGCGATAGGCCTGCCACGCCGGCCACAATGCCGCCAGTATACCCGCGCCGAGTGCGATGCCCGCTACGTAAAGCTCCTCCGGTGCGAATCGCCAGGCGGCCGGCGCCAGCGGCGCGGCCGCCGGTACGACCTGGCCCAACAGCGCCACGACCGCGTGCGCGACCGCGAGTCCCAGCATCGTCCCGGCTGCGGAGAGTACTAGCGATTCCGCGAGCAACACCCACGCGACTTGCGCCCGGCTCGCCCCCAGCGTGCGCAGGATCGCGAGATCGTAGCGGCGCTCGTCCAGCGCCTGCGCGAGCGCGACGAACAGCATCAGCGCCGAGGCGACGATCAGCAGGGCGGCGAATGCGCGCA
>JBKKAZ010000127.1:0-6808 GCA_046714435.1 Casimicrobiaceae bacterium | reverse complement strand
CCTAGAGACCGTGCCGCGGCTCTACCGGCAGGCTCGCCCCGGCTCGGACTATGCGCACTCGCTCGCGCTGCTAGCCGAGTTCAAGCGCCACGTCCCCGGCGTTCCCACCAAGTCCGGCCTGATGGTCGGGCTCGGCGAGACCGACGAGGAGATTCTCGCGGCCATGCGCGACATGCGCGCACACCAGATCGACATGCTCACCATCGGACAGTACTTGCAGCCCTCGCGCCACCATTTGCCGGTCGCGCGCTACGTGCATCCGGACACGTTCGAGAGGTTCGGGCGTGAGGCACAGGCGATGGGCTTCCGCCACGCGGCGGTCGGTGCGCTGGTGCGCTCGTCGTATCACGCCGACAAGCAGGCCGAAGCAGCCCTGCTGGCGTCCTAGTGTCCCGAGCGGTCGCGCGTGCGGCGCGGCCCATGAAAGCGCAACGGCCGCCTCGCGGCGGCCACACTTACCGGGCTTCGACGCCGCTCAATCGGCGAGCACGAAGGTGACTTTCAGAATCACCTTGTAGCCCGTGACCTTGCCCTTTTCGATCGTGACTTCCTGATCCTTCACCCACGCGCCACGCAGGTTCTTCAGCGTCTTGTTGGCGCGCGCGACTCCTTGCACGATCGCATCCTCGAAGCTCTTCTTGCTGATGCTCGAAATCTCGGTGATGCGGGCAACGGTCATCTTGGGTCTCCAGGTCGGGGCGGCCCGGCGGGCGCGCATGGGGGCGGCCAGTTTGCACTGGCCCATCGAACTGCGCAACGCGGGGCACCGCGGCGCAGCTTGCTCCTCCCGAGCAGCGGGAGGACAACAGTTGGACTACGGCGCAGCGGACCCCGGAAGCGGCACCCCGATCGGCCATAGCAGCCACAGGCGTCCTTGCTGCCGCATGCTTCCCGCATCGCGCCCGGCTTCGTCGCCATGGCCCCAGAACAGGTCTGCGCGGACGGCGCCGCGGATCGCCCCGCCGGTGTCCTGCGCGAGGACCAGTCGCTGCAGCGGCTCTCCCGACCGCGGGAAGGTCGTCGCGAGCCACGCCGGCGCCCCCAGCGGGATCGCGCGGGGATCCACTGCAACGGCTCTTCGCTGCACCAGCGGCACACCGAGCGCGCCGGTGGGCCCGTCGATCGCGGCCTCGAGCGTTCCGGAAGGCGGCGGCGCAACCTCGCGAAAAAACACATAACTCGGATTCTCGTCGAGCAACGCGGGCAACTGGTCCGGATTGCGCTCGCCCCATTCGCGAATCGCCTGCATCGACGAACGCTCCAGCGTCAGCTCGCCGCGCTCCACCAGGACCCGGCCCACCGCCCGATAGGGATGGCCATTCTGATCGGCGTAGCCGACACGCATCACGCTGCCGTCCGGCAGTTCGATGCGGCCCGATCCCTGAATCTGGAGAAAGAAGGCGTCGATGGGTTCGGCGACATACGCAAGCGCCTTGCCCGCGAGTGTCGCCTTGCCGGCCTCGATCTCGCGGCGGCTCCAGTAGGGCACGGCGCGACGCCCCTCGATCCGGGCACGCACGCGGCGGTCCTTCAACTCCGGATGGAGCGCGGCGAGATCGACGACGACCAGATCGTCAGGCGGCGCGAAGATCGGCACCTTGAATTGCTCGGTGCGCACGCGCGACCCCGCGAGCCTCGGCTCGTAGTAGCCGGTGACCAGACCAGTCACGCGCCCGTCGGGGAAGGCGACGGCGTATAGGCTAAAATGCGCAGACAGAAAGGCGCGCACTGCATCGTCGTTGCGTCCGTCGATCGCTTCCGCCGCAACGCAGGGCTTGCGCCATGTTGTCGCGGTCGCTGTCTGGTCGAGCAGCACCCGACAACCGGCGCGGAAGGCGGGCCAGGCTTCGCTGACGCGGTCGGTCGCAAGACCAGGAAGATCGCTCCACGCGGCGCTGGCGTATCGGGCCGGCAACGTGGCGGGCGGCGAAGTCGGCGTCGGCTCGGGCGCCGTGACGCATGCCGCAAGCACGGCGGCCGCGAGCGACGCGGCGCAGGCGCGCGTTCGATGCACGGGAGCGAATATGGAATGGATCATTGTCGAGTCCCTGGTCGCGCTGGCGCTCGGGATTGCCATCGTCTGGTGGACGCTTGCGCCGGCGCGCAAGCGCGATCGCGACGGCATGCACCAGAACAATGACAGCCGGGACAGCTAATGCAAAGTGCGCGGGACCGACAGCGTGAACTGGGGAATCGTCGCGTCGAACGAGCGGCCATCCTCGGCGAGCATCTGGTAGCTGCCCCTCATTGTTCCCACCGCTGTCGCGAGGCTGGTTCCGCTGGTGTATTCGAACGATTCGCCGGGCTTCAGAAGCGGCTGCTGCCCGACGACGCCGACGCCCTTGACTTCCTGCACCCGCTGGTCGGCATCGATGATGATCCAGTGCCGCGACACCAGCCGGGCCGCGACCGTGCCCAGGTTGGTGATGCGGATGGTGTACGCGAACACGTACTGGCTCCGGTCGGGATCCGATTGATCGGCGACGTAGTGCGACTTCGGAATGACCGCAATTTCGTAGCGTTGGCTGTCTGGCATGACGCGGGTGGCGTGTTGGCGTTGCGTGTTGGCGTAACTTGACCGCGGGGAATTATAGACCCATGAAAGTCCAGCACCGGATCGCGCCGTCGCTATTGTCCGCGGACTTCGCACGCCTTGGCGAGGAGGTTCGCGCGGTCGTCGACGCCGGCGCCGACCTCCTTCACTTTGACGTGATGGACAACCATTTCGTGCCCAACCTGACGGTGGGTCCGCTGGTGTGCGAGGCAATTCGCCCGCATGCACGCGTGCCGATCGACGTTCACCTGATGGTGGCGCCGGTCGATCGCATCGTGCCGGATTTCGCGAAGGCCGGCGCGACCTATCTGAGCTTCCACCCCGAGGCGTCGGCGCACGTCGACCGGACCATTGCGCTGATTCGGGAATGCGGCATGAAGCCGGGGCTGGTGCTCAATCCCGCGACCCCCTTGCATTGGCTCGAATGGACGCTGGACAGGCTCGATCTGGTGCTGCTGATGTCGGTGAATCCCGGCTTCGGCGGGCAGGCTTTCATTGCGCACACGCTGGACAAGCTGCGCGCGGCGCGCAAGCTCGTCGATGCAACGCGCGAACGGACCGGCCGGGAGATCCTGCTGGAGGTCGACGGTGGCGTGAAGGTCGACAACATTGCCGCAATCGCCGCGGCGGGCGCCGACACTTTCGTCGCCGGCAGCGCGATCTTTGGAACGCCCGATTACCGGGTGACGATCGCAAGAATGCGCGCCGAGCTCGACAAGTCGAGACGCGCTTGACTGCCGGGGGCTCGCCTAGCAGCCTCGCGGTTCGGCACGACCGGTCGCGAGGCAACCCGACGTTCGAGGTCGCGGCGATCGCCTTCGACCTCGACGGAACGCTGCTCGACACGGTGCACGATCTTGCGGCCGCGCTGAACGGAATGCTCGTCGAGATCGGCGCCGCGCCGATGGCGACGGATCGCGTGCGGGAGTTGATCGGCAAGGGCATCGAGAATCTGGTGCGCCGGGCGGTGACCGAAATTCGCACGCGCGCGCCCGATGAAGGCGAACTTGCCACGCTGATTGCCCGCTACCAGACGCTGTACGCGAGCGCGCTTGGCGGCCAGACCGTGGTGTTCGACGGCGTGCGCGAGGGTCTGGAAGGCCTGTGTGCGGCAGGCTTTCCTCTCGCCGTCGTTACCAACAAGGCGAGCCGGTTCGTTGCTCCGCATCTGGAAAGTGCCGGCATCGCGCATTTCTTCGACGTCATCGTCGGCGGCGACGACGCGCCGGCGAAAAAGCCCGATGCCGCACCGCTGCTGCTGGTCGCGCAGCGCCTGGGCATCGCGCCGGCGCGCCTGCTGATGGTCGGCGACTCCTCGAATGACGCGCTGTGCGCGCGCGCCGCGGGCGCACCGGTGCTGATCGTCCCCTACGGCTACAACGAAGGCGTGCCGGTGGGTGACATCGACTGCGATGGTATCGTCGCGTCTGTTGCGGCCGTCCCCGATCGCGTGCGGCGCGCGTCGGCCCGGCCTACGAGTCCCGCATGATCACCGAAAGCGAGTTTCGCGCGCTTGCCGCGCAGCGTTTCAATCGCATCCCGCTGGTGCTGGAAACGCTCGCCGACCTCGACACCCCGCTCTCGCTCTACCTCAAGCTGGCGCAGCGGCGTCATACCTTCCTGCTGGAATCGGTCGTCGGCGGCGAGCGCTTCGGCCGCTATTCGTTCATCGGACTGCCGGCGAGAATCCGGATCCGCGCGCGCGGCACCGCGATCGAAGTCGAGGACCACGGTGGCATCGTCGAGCGGCACGAGGGTGATCCGCTCGACTTTGTTCGCGCGTACATGGCGCGCTATCGCGCCCCGCCGCTGCCCGGGTTGCCGCGCTTTTCCGGCGGCCTGGCGGGGTGCTTCGGCTACGACACCGTGCGGCACATCGAGCCGCGACTCGCGGGGGGCGCGCCGTCGGGGGCCTCCGGGCTCGACGCCGTACCCGACATCGTGCTGATGCTGACCGACGAGCTCGCGGTCGTGGACAATCTCGCCGGCAAGCTCTCGCTGATTGTGTACGCGGATCCGGCGACGCCGGACGCCTACGGGCAGGCTCGGGATCGCCTGCAGCAGTTGCGCAGGCAGTTGCGCGAGCCGGTAGCGATCCCGCGGCAGCCGGCGACCGCGACCACCGAGCCGCGCAGCGAAATCGGCGCCGAGGCGTTCAAGACGGCAGTGCTTCGCGCCAAGGAGTACATCGCGGCCGGCGATGTCATGCAGGTGGTCCTGTCGCAGCGGCTGGTGCTGCCTTTCACCGCTGCACCGCTCGCGCTGTATCGCGCGCTGCGTTCGCTCAATCCGTCGCCGTACATGTTCTATTACGACTTCGGCGACTTTCACGTCGTCGGCGCTTCGCCGGAGATCCTGGTGCGCAAGGAAGGACGCACGGTGACGCTGCGCCCGATCGCCGGGACCCGCCCGCGCGGCGCCACCCGCGAGGCCGATGAAGCCCTCGCCACGGAGTTGCTCTCCGACGCCAAGGAAATCGCCGAACACGTGATGCTGCTCGATCTCGGCCGCAACGACGTCGGCCGCGTCGCCGCGACCGGCACGGTCAAGGTCACCGAGCGCATGGCGATCGAGCGCTATTCGCATGTGATGCATGTCGTTTCCAATGTCGAAGGCGAGCTCAAGCCCGGACTTACGGCGCTCGACGTGCTGCGGGCGTCGTTTCCCGCCGGTACGGTGAGCGGTGCGCCCAAGGTGCGCGCGATGGAGATCATCGACGAACTCGAGCCCACTCGGCGCGGCGTGTACGCGGGAGCGGTCGGCTACGTTTCGTTCCACGACGACATGGATCTCGCGATCGCGATCCGTACCGCCGTGATCAAGGACGGAACGCTCTATGTCCAGGCTGGCGCCGGCATCGTCCACGACTCGGTGCCCGAGTCCGAGTGGGTCGAGACCAACAACAAGGCGCGCGCGGTGCTGCGCGCGGCGGAGATGGTCCAGCTCGGACTCGATGGCGAAGGCTGACGCGCCCACGGTGTCATCCAGAGCGAAGCGTGGGATCTGCTTTGCTAGCCCCACACCTGCCGCGCTACTCGCAGCATGTTGCCGCCCATGACCCACTCGGCATCAATGGCGGTCATGCCGGTGCGTTGCAATGCGGAAGCGAGCACCTTCCAGGAGTCGACGGGCGCGTAGGTCATGGGTGAAATCGCGCGGTCGTAGCCGGCGCTCTTCGGCCACCAGTAGGTCGCGTCGAAATCGCCCGGCGGCGTGTCGTCGAGCCCGTCCTGGTGGAAGCTGATGTCCAGGCCGATGCCGACATGTTCGACGCCCACCAGCCCTGCCACGTAGGCGGCGTGCAAGGCGACGTCATCGGCCGTTGGAGTCCGCGTTCCGAGAAAGCCCGAGACCCCCGACACGCAAACCACCCCGCCCGTTGCCGCGCTCGCGCGTATCTGTTCGTCGGTGACGTTGCGACCATGCTCGACCAGTGCAAGTGGATTGGAGTGGCTGAAAATCACCGGCTTCGCGCTGGCCGCCATGATCTCGAGGCTGCAGCGTCGACCGGTATGCGAGCAATCCATCAGCACGCCCGCCTCGTTGACGGCTGCGACCATGCGCCGCCCGAGCACCGTGAGCCCGCGCTCTTCATCATGGCAGCCATCCGCAACGCTGTTGTTGCGGTTGTAGGCGAAATGCATCTGGCGCACGCCCAGATCGCGGAACAGCGCCACCATCGCCGGCTGCTCCAGCAACGGCATCGCGCCTTCGAGGTCGAAGCCGATGGCAAGCTTGCCGGCTGCCGCCGCGTGTTCGATGTCGTCGACGCGCGATGTCAGGACATAGCGGTCGGGGTACGCGGCGATGGTCCTGCGGAATCCGCCGATCACCGACATCACCTGCGACAGCGGATTCATGTCCATCCCGATGTTGATCGAGACGTAGTCGACACCGGCCGCGTGCAGCCGGTCGATCGGCGCGAAATCGGCGTCCGGGTGGAGCGGCAGGCAGGCATGGGCTTCCCAGTGGATCATGAGTGCTCGCTGGTAAAATTGGGAAAACGGTATGCCGCTCCTACTCTACCCTTACGCTTACAAGTCCCGGGGAAAGTGCGTCAAGACCGGCTGCCGCGAGGAGACGCCGAATCACTTCAATTCAAGGACGATAGTTTCGACGCGGTCGTTTGCGCATTCGGACTAGGGCACCTGCCAGATCCGGACAAGGCCATCTTGGAAGCTTTTCGTGTCCTTCGCACGGAAGGCCGTTACGCCTTCAGCTGGTGGTGTTCACCCGAGAAGCATGAGTTTTTCG
>JBKKAZ010000126.1:0-2559 GCA_046714435.1 Casimicrobiaceae bacterium | reverse complement strand
ACGTCGGCGCCACTGGCTGGGCTACCGGTCCGCACCTGCACTACGAATTCCGGATCGGCGGCGACGCGCGCAATCCGCAGACGGTGGCGCTGCCCAACGCGGCCCCGATGGCGTCCGAGTCGTTCATCGCGTTCCTGGCGCAGATCGAACCGCTGACCCAGCAACTGCGCCTCGCCCGCGAGCTGCCGGCGGCGCGTCTCGCCTCGAACGACTGACGTCCTTCGTCGGCATGGGGCGCGAGCTTTACGCCGGCGTGATGTCGGGGACCAGCCTCGACGGCGTCGACGCGGTGGTCGCCGACTTCGCGCCGCCGCAGGGTGTGTGCGCCACGCTCGCGGCGGCGCACCTGCCGATGCCCGAGCCGTTGCGAGCCGAACTTTTCGCATTGCAGACGCGCGGCGAGGACGAACTCGCTCGCGCCGCTCGTGCGAGCGTGGCACTCGCCGATCTCTACGCGCGTGCGATCGAGGATGTCTGTCGGGCCGCCGCGATCGCGCCGCGCGACCTGGTCGCGGCGGGGTTGCACGGGCAGACGGTGCGCCATCGTCCCGACGAGGGCTGGACGATCCAGTTGAACGACCCGTCGCGCGTGGCCGAGCGCGCGGGTGTCGTCGTTGTCGCGGATTTCCGCAGGCGCGATGTCGCGGCGGGCGGGCAGGGCGCACCGCTGGTTCCCGCGTTTCACGCCGCGCTGTTCGCGCGTCCCGATCGCGCGCGAGCGATCGTGAACATCGGCGGCATCGCCAACCTGACGCTGTTGTTTCCGGGCGAGCCCGTCCGCGGATTCGACACCGGGCCGGGCAACGTGCTGCTCGACCTGTGGTTCGCGCGCCACGGCGAGGGCCGCTTCGACGAAGGCGGCGCATGGGCCGCGTCGGGCCGCGTCGATCACGCGCTGCTCGCGAGCCTCGTCGCCGATCCGTACTTCGCCGCGCCGCCACCGAAGAGCACCGGACGGGACTACTTCCACGCCGGCTGGCTCGATGCTGCGCTCGCGCGTTACGGTGGGTCGCCGCATCCGGCCGACGTGCAGGCGACGCTGACGGCGCTCACCGCGCACACGGTCGTCGACGCCGTGCGCCGCGAAGCGCCCGGCACGAGGGAGATGCTGGTCTGCGGCGGAGGCGCGAACAATGCAGCGCTGCTGCGTGCCCTTACGCACGAAGTCGCGCCGTGCACGGTATTGCCGACCTCGCAGGTCGGCGTGGCGGTCGGAGAGGTCGAGGCGCTCGCCTTCGCGTGGCTCGCGCGCGAGACGCTGGCCGGCCGACCCGGCAATCTTCCCGCCGTTACCGGTGCGCGCGGATTGCGCGTGCTCGGCGCGATCTATCCCAAGTAACGAAGTCCGCCGCGACTCCGTTCGCGAACGGGCCTCCCTTGACTTGGCTCATGCGCCTCCGCATAATGCCGTTGTCATAAACCATTCTGTTCAAGGGCAAACCCGGCGAAAACCGGGGACGCAAAGTCACCGGTCTAAGGGACATCGGTCCTACGACAGCGGGATTGCCGGATTCGGCACGGCGGGACGCAGCAGGCGTTCCGCACGCGAGCAGCTGATCGCAACCGCGCTTCAGCTACAGGCGGACAGTCGGAAGCCTTGCTGCGCGATCCCCGTTGCAGGCCAGCGCTCCCTCGACAAACGGGGAGAACGTCTCGATGCGGGCCGCGATCGATTCGAACCATTCCCATGCGACTGCGGACCTGGTGCGTTCGCACGGTGGCGGTTTGCCCTTACGCGAGACCTTCCGTGAGCAATTACCTCCGCACCGGGCCCCTCCCTTACCTCGAATCGAATCACCCACCAAGTGAAAAGCATCAAGAGCAAGATCCTGACCTTCGCCTTGCTGTCCACCCTCATTCCCTCCATGGGTCTGGGGCTGCTGTCGTTCTGGCGCCACCAGGTCGTGATCAACGACAACGTGAGTCACGAGCTGCGCACGCTGGCGAGTGACACGAGCGGCGAACTGACGATGTGGCACAGGGAGCGGGTCAATGAAGTTCGCACGCTGTCGACCGCCTACACCCTCATCGACGGTTTGACCGCCGGAACCGCGTCGCAGTCGGGCCTCGCGAGGATCGGGGTGCCTGAACTGGAGCTCTACCTTCGCCTGGTGCAAAAGAAACTGGACGCACTGCTGGAACTGACGCTCTCTGATGCGGCTGGCAATGTAGTCGCGAGCAGCGCGCCAATACCTGCACCGATCGTATTGCCGGCGACGTGGCCGAACACCGCAATTACCGAGGGCGTGGTTCTGGAGCCACCCCGATGGGACAACGCTCGAGCAGCGCCAACCCTTACCGTGGTTGTCCCCGTCTTGTCGCTGCGCTACGAACTGCTTGGTGCGCTTTCGGCCGTGCTTGACATCGGCACTTTCAAGACGCGCCTGCAGGACGTCGTGCGGTCCTCACCCGCAGAGGTGATCCTGCTGGCACCGGATGGCCAGCCGTTGCTCAGCACCAAAACCGCAGCAAACGCGCTGACGCCGCTCGGTCCGCAGTGGCTGCACCGCCTGCGCGCCCGGCCGGGAGAACCGATGACTTTCGAAGGTCATCATCAGC
>JBKKAZ010000125.1:0-5118 GCA_046714435.1 Casimicrobiaceae bacterium | reverse complement strand
TGCTCTTCTATGTCGCAGCCGCGGTGCCGGGACGCTGGTTCCCAGGCGTGGGCGAAATCACGCTCGGCGCGCCCGATCTCGCCATCTCCAGCGGCCGCGGATCAATCCACGATGACGAGTGGTTTCTTGCCGCGCCCGGAACCGACGGTATCGCGACGGTGATTGCAAAGACCGATTTCCGCTCAATCGACTATCCGGCGCTGGCTTGGATCGTCATCGATCTGCCGGAGGAGGCCGACGTGCGCGTGATCTGGCGCAGCGACTATGCCCCGCAACGGCTCAACAGCGTGCCGGTGCGCGTGGAGTCGGGCCGGCTGCGGTCGGTCGTGCTGGCCAATGATCCCTACTGGATCGGACGCATCACCGGTGTCGGGCTCGCGGTCCGCGGACCTCTGGCGCAACCGGTGCGCGTGAAGGGCGTAGTGGCCAAACCGATGGGGGCGGCCGGCATTCTCGTCGACCGATGGCGCGAGTGGTTCGCCACCGAAGAGTGGACCGGCATTTCGATCAACTCGGTCACCGGAGGCGCCGACGTTCAGGATCTGCCGCTGCCGTTGCTGCTGTTCGCTGCGCTGCTGTTGTCCGGCGCGGTGGTGGCCGCGATTTCGTGGTGGCAGCCGCAGGCGTTCGGCTGGCATCCTGCAACTGCGATCGCGATCCTGGCGGTATTGGCCTGGCTGGCGCTCGACCTGCGCTGGATCTGGAGCTTGAGCCATCAGGTCGTGGCCACGGGCCTCCAGTACGCAGGCAAGGATTGGCGCGAGAAGCACATCGCCGCCGACGACGGCCCGCTGTTCGACTTCATCCAGCGCGCCAGGACCGAGATGCCCAAGCCGCCACAGCGCGTGTTCGTCGTTGCCGACGCGCACTACTTCCGCGGTCGCGCGGCCTATCACCTGTTTCCGCACAACGTATGGTGGAACCCGTGGGCGAACGAAGTCCCGCCGGCCGAACGGCTGCGTGCGGGCGACTGGATCGTCGTCTACCAGCGGCGCGGCGTCCAGTACGACAAGGGCCAGCAGCTGCTGCGCTGGGATGGCGGCAAGGTCATCCCTGCGGAACTCGTGGTCACCGACGCGGGCGCCGCGTTGTTCCGGGTTCGTTAGAGGAACATGGACACTTTCAACCTCGGCCTGGCGCTCGCGATTCCCTGGTTCCTGGGCGTTGCCGCCGTGTTCGCGGTGCCGCAACGCTCGGCGAGGCTCGACGCGCCCGGCGAAGTGGCGTGGATGGTGGGCATCGGCGCCTTTGTCGGCGCCTTCGCGCTGACGCTGTGGATGCGAGTCCTCGCGCTTGCCGGTGTTCCGTTCGGCTATGCGAGCATCGGCGCCCCGCTCGCTGCTGCGGCGGTCGTGCTCGGCTACCTCGGCTGGCGAACGGTTCGTCATACGCTACGCGGCGTCTGTGCCGGCATGGCGCTAAGGCTCGCGGGCGAGGGCCTGCCTCGCGCCCAGCGCGTCGTCTGGCTGGCGTTGATCGCCTGGATCGTGATTCGATTCGCGTTGCTGTTCGCCGAGGTCATCTGGCGCCCGGTCTATCCCTGGGACACCTGGATTCAGTGGGCGACCAAGTCGCGGGTGTGGTACGAGATGCAGACGATCGTACCGTTCGCCCGCACCGTCGAATGGTTTGCGACGCCCGGTGCGGCCTGGTTCGACGCCTCGCCCGAATATCCGGCAACGGTGCCGCTGTTGCAGGTGTGGGCGAACGTCGCGCTCGGGCGCTGGGACGACGCGCTCATGAACCTTTCCTGGTGGGTGCTCGGCGTCGGCCTCATGCTGGCGATCTACGGCCATCTGCGCTGCGAAGGCTTCGGCCTGCTCACGGCGCTCGCCGGCAGCTGGGCCGTCAATTCGCTTCCTTTGCTTAACGTCCACATCGCGCTCGCCGGTTACGCCGATCTGCCGCTTGCTGCCTGGTTCGCGCTGGGTACGCTTGCCGCGCTCCGGTTCGCGCGCACGCGTGCCACCGGCGACGCGATCATCGCCCTGGTGTTGCTCGCGGCACTGCCCACGATCAAGAAGCCGGGGCTGGTGTGGGCGCTGACGGTCATGCCCGGATTGCTGGTCGCGTTCGTTCCCCGCTACGCGATGCGAGTCCTCGGCATCGGGTTCGTGCTGGCCGTGCTGACGCTGCTCTACCTTGCGCAGTCATCGCCGGTGGTCCTCGGCTATCGGCTGCACCTGGACTTCGCGCCGGCCTGGAGCGCGCTGTTCGAAAGCTATTTCCTGCTCGGTAACTGGCACCTGCTCTGGTACGCGTTCGTCGCCGCGGTGCTGCTCGAGCGACGCCGGCTGCTTTCGCCGGAGCTGGCACCGTTCACGGCCATCGTCGCCACCGGGCTGTTCTTCCTGTTCATCGTGTTCGGATTCACCAACGCGCGCGCTTGGGTTGCCGACCTGACCACCGTCAACCGGGCGACCTTGCACCTCGCGCCGCTGGTCGCGGTGTGGACGCTGGTCGTGCTCCGCCATTGGGCGCGCGGACTCGCCGCCCGGCAGGCCGTGCCGAATCGGACGCTTCGCGCCGCCTGACCGTGCTCGATCTCTCAGGCGTCACGCTCGCCTGCATCGACACGCTCAATCACGCACTCGCGCTGCGAGCGCTCGAGCGCTCGCGCGAGCGCATTCGCTTCGCGCGCACGCTCATGTTGACCGACGCGCTGCCATCGAGCGTCGGCGTGCCCGCGGGCATCGAAGTCGCGGGCATCGGACCGCTTCGTTCCCGCGACGAGTACTCTCGCTTCGTCCTGAAGCGCCTGCTGCCGTTGGTTGCGACCCCGCACCTGCTGCTGGTACAGTGGGATGGCTACGTTGTGAATCCCCAGGCCTGGGATCCGGCGTTCGCCGAGTGCGACTACCTGGGCGCACGGTGGTCGTGGTTTGACGATGGACACGACGTCGGCAACGGAGGCTTTTCGCTTCGCTCCCGTCGCCTGCTCGAAGCGCTGCAGGATCCGCGCATCGAACTCGTCGACGCCGAGGACGTGACCATCGGCCGGGCCTTTCGCGGCCTCCTTGAACGCGAGCACGGCATCCGCTTCGGCAGTGCCGCCCAGGCGGACCGGTTCGCGTTCGAGGCCGCGTATCCGACCGGACGACCCTTCGGCTTCCATGGCCTGTTCAATTTCTGCCGGGTCGTGCCGCCCACGGAACTGGCCGCGCTCGCTGGCGGCTTCAGCGACACGATCGCACGCTCGGTGCAACTGGCGCAGCTGCTGCGAAATTGCGTTGCGCTTGGGCAGTGGCAACCGGCGATCGCGATCTCCAGGCGGATCCTCTCGGCCGAGCCGGGGCACGCAGAAGCCGCCACTTTGCTCAGGGACAGCGAAGCCGCGTTGGCGCGCGGTGCTGGCATCGGCCGCAACGACCCCTGCCCCTGCGGCAGCGGCAAGCGATTCAAGCAGTGTCACGGCGCCGTCACCGGAACCGACGCACCCTTGGCCACCGCCGCACCGAGCGCTGATGCCCTGGTCGCCCGGGCCCTCGTCGCGCACCAACGCGGCGAACTCGACGCGGCAGCGCTCGACTACCGCGCCGCGCTCGGACTCGAACCCGGACATCCGCACGCGATGCACTATCTGGGCGTGATCGCCTATCAGCGCGGCGATGCCGCCGGCGCGTTGCCGATGCTCGAGCGTGCGGTGGTGCAGGTGCCGCACGAGCCCGAGTTTCACAACAACCTCGGCCTCGCCTTCGCAGCGCTCGATCGCAACCAGGAAGCGGTGGCGGCGCACCGTCGTGCGCTCGTGCTCAAGCCGCACCACGCCGGCGCCTGGAACAACCTCGGCCTGGTACTGCAGGCGCAGAACGACCTCGACGGCGCCATTGAGGCCTTCCGGGAGGCGCTCACCCACGCACCGAAGTTCGTGGAAGCCCGATTCAATTTCGCGCTCGCGCTGCTCGCCGCGAGCCGGTTCGCGGAAGCCTGGCCGCACTACGATTCGCGGCTGGAGATCGCGGCGTTCGCGCCGGCGTCCGTGCCGCCGACGCCGCGCTGGGACGGGCACGATGCTGCGGGGCGCACGCTGCTCTTGAGCTGCGAGCAAGGGCTCGGCGACGCGATCCAGTTCATTCGCCTCGCCTCGCCGCTCGCCGCACGCGGCGCCCGGGTTGTCGTGCAAGCACCGCCCGCGCTGGTCGCATTGTTCCGCACCGTCGAGGGCGTAAGCGAGGTCGTGCCCACCGGCTCACCCCTGCCGCCGCACGACGCGTGGCTGCCGTTGCTTTCGCTGGCGGGCGCGCTCGGCATCGACGCGGGCAGCATTCCCATTCGCGTTCCCTATGTTGCCGCCGAGCCCGCGCGCCGGCGCAAAGTGGCCGCGATGTTGCGAAACTGGCCGGATACGCTGCGCGCCGGCATCGCCTGGGCCGGCAATCCGCGCCACAGCAATGACCGGCGGCGCTCGGCGCCGCTGGCTTTTGTGGCGAGGCTGCTCGACGTGCAAGGCGTGACCTGGTTCTCGCTGCACCAGGGCCAAGCCCCGCTGGCGGCCGAGGCTCCTGCGTTGGCGCGGCTCGTGCCGCATCCGTATCCGGACGACTTCGATGGTACGGCGGCGCTTATCGCCGATCTCGACCTGGTCGTGACGGTGGACACGAGCCTTGCGCACCTCGCGGGTGCGCTGGCGCGGCCGGTCTTCATCGCGTTGCCATTCGCGAGCGACTGGCGTTGGCGAACGCTGCGAAGCGACAGTGCCTGGTATCCCACCGCGCGCCTGTTCCGTCAGAGCGCGCCGGGCGACTGGTCCGGCGTGGCGAACGAGCTTCGCCAGGCGATCGAGTTACGGGTTCCCTAGCCGTTGGCCAACAGCCAAGCGTGCAGCGCGCGGATCGGCCCCGGGTCGTCGAAAACGCGCTCGCCACCCGCGAGCAGGCGTTGCGCGATCGCACTGCGCCAGTCGGGGTCCGTCGCGAGCCGTGCTGCAATGCGCGCGTAATCCAGCTCGTCCGCAGCGATCAGTTCAGGGACGCCGGCCAGCCCGAGCATGGCCGCGCTCTGCCGGGCGCGCATGAATCGTCCGGGCAGAGTGACGACCGGCAAGCCGCACGCGATCGCGTCGAGGCTGGTGTTGCCGCCCGACCAGCGCCGGGTATCGAGCATCGCGTCGCAGGCCAG
>JBKKAZ010000124.1:0-30464 GCA_046714435.1 Casimicrobiaceae bacterium | reverse complement strand
GGCAGCTCCGCCACGTAGCGTGCCTTGGTCGCGACCGCGCGCGCGCGAGTTGCATACGCGCCATGCACCCGATCCGCGACATCGACCAGCGCCGCAAGCGCCTTGCTGCCTTGGTCGCGCCGCGCCGGGTCCTGCAGTGCGTCGAGGCCCTCGAACAGCGGAATGAACAGCGCATCGAGCGGACGGACCGCGTGCGCGGCAGCAAGCGTTCGCGTGATGCCTTCCAGCGAGGTCATCGATTCCCCATAACGCCGCGCGACGTAGCGCCGATACGCAGCCGCGACCGTCCGTGCCGCATCCCATTGGCCGCGCGCCGCGAGTTCCTCCGCGACCGGGGGCAGCAACGATTCGACTTGCCCTGGCGAAACGGTGGCAAACGAGTTGCCCGCCGCACAGTCAAGCCCTTCGTCCGCAACCCGCGCCAGCACGTCGGCACCCGCAGCGTCACCCTGGGCGAGCGCAATCAGCGCGTCGGCGATGCGCGCGGCCCACAGCATGGCCGTCGCTTCGAGATAGAACAGGCCTCCGAGGCGCGTGCACGCCTCGCACGCCGCGGCCGCGCCCGCGTACCAGCGGCGCGCGGCAGCCGCGTCGCCATCCGCGTGCTGGGCAACCGCGCCCGCCAACTGGTAGAAGCAGGGCAGAAAGAACGGACCCACGCGGCCTGCCTCGGTCAGCGACGTGCAGGCGGCGAGCCTCGGCACTGCGCGCGCAGGATCAAGTACGGCGTCACCGTACACATTGGCGATCGCAGCGGCGAGGCGATCGGCGACCGGTCTCGCGTCGGCCAGGCGTCCGGTGTTCACCAGGTCGCGCAAGTACCGGTACGCGTATCCCTGCCATAGCGGCGTCGCGTCGTCGGCAAGCGAGAAGCGCTGCGCCATGTACTCGAAATAGGGCGCGCGCAATCCCGACTCCGGCCGCAGCGTGAACGGCCGGCGCGAAGCCCAGATCATCTGCCGCTCGTTGAACACCCGCGCCTCGATGTGCGCGAAGCCCGCACCACGCGCCACATCGACGAACGCCCGTTCCGACAGCAGAAACCCGTGAAAGCCCGGCGCCAGCGCCGCCAGCATGGTTGTCGAGCGATTCTCGGGCACGATGAACGACGCCGCCGGCGTCGTGAGTATGAGTATGCCGTCGTCGGCGACCCAGCGCGCGAGCAGCGCGGCGAACGCACGCGCGTCGGGCACATGCTCGATCACTTCCGATGCGTAGACCACGTCGAAGCGCTGTCCGGCCAGCGCCGCGCAATCCTGCAGCAGCTGCTCGTGAATGGTGACGCCCAGCTGCCCGGCACCGATGCGGCCGTAGTCGGCGAGCTCGACACCGATGGCCTCACCGCGACCCGTGCGCTGCCAGAAGTCGAGCGCGAAGCCGAATCCGCAGCCGATGTCGAGCAGCCGTCCTGAATCGCGGCCGTGCAGGATCGGCCAGATCGTCTCCCACACCCCGCCGCCCGCTTCCACGTAGAAACGCCAGAAGTCGTCGCGCTTCTGGTCGAGGTCGCTGAAATCGCAAATTCCCGGCGGATCGTAGAAGAGGCTCGCGCAGACTCGGCACCGCAACAGCGTCAGCGTGGGATACGGTTCTGCCAGGCCAGGCACCGCGAGCACGGGCTGCGCGGGCTCCCGCGCACCACACACCAGGCAGGTCAAACCGATGCGGGGCGCGGCGTCGGCGGCGCAGAAAGTCAGGTCGTCAGGCGTGATCGATCGCATGCGCGTCATCAGGCAGCGCGAGCTCGAACAAGCGCGGCGCGGGTGCCAGATTCGGATTGTAGGCGGGGTCGCGAGCGAGCACGCCGGGCCAGCGTGACCGCATCGCTGCGGCATCCGCGTCCGCGGCCGGCGCGGCGAATATAGTGCGCTCTTCGATGGGTTGCGAATGCACCAGCACTGCGCCTGGGAACCACAGCGGGCGGCAGCCCCTGACCCCGGCCCGCAAGCCGAAATCGACGTCGAAGTAACGGTTGCAAAACGCGCGCGTATCGAGACCATCCAGTGCCTGCCACAGGTCACGGCTGACGGCCATCGCGTCGATGCGAACGGCGCTCACGTTCTGTGTCAGCGTGCCGCGTCCCGCCATGCCCCAGTACCCTTCGGCCTCGCCAAGCCACGGCGTGAATGCGATGACATCGGGCTCGAGAATGAAGGAAGCCCCCGCGATGTCGCGATGCCGATCGAGCAGCAGCGCGCCGACCGGACCGGACCACGGCGCGGCTGCATGAGCAATCCACGCCGCCAGTCGCTCGGCTGGCGGCGGCTCGCATGCGGCGTCGACGATCAGAATGACTTCGCCTGCTGCAGCCGCAGCAGCCGCGTTGATGGCCTCGGCTGTCTCGCGGCCCAGCTCTCGCGCGGTTCCGTCGAGAACGCCCGCTGGCGCCGGAACGACGGCGAGCTCGGCGCCCTCCCCGCGCGCGAGCTCGCGCCAGTGTTCGGGGTCGCGGCCTTCGCTCGCAAGCACGATGACTGCCAACGCCGGCAACGTCCTCGCGCGCGGTACCGCCTCTAGAAACGTTTCCAGGAGCACGCGCCTGATCGTCACCGCCGCGCCGCGGCGCTCGAAGGCCGAGGCCACGACGCGCTCCTGCGCGGAGGCCGCGTAATCCTTGCTCTCCATCGTGCGCGCCGTCGACCCCTGCACCGTGCGCCAGTGATAGAGCACCTGCGGTATATGGCGAATCGCGCTCGCGGGAACGCGCTCAGCGCAGCGCAGCAGCAGGTCCCAGTCCTGCGCGCCTTCGACGCCTTCGCGAAAGCCGCCCACGTCCCGGACCAGCGCCGTCCGGTAGACACCGAGGTGGCTGACGAAGTTCTGCGAGCTCATCAGCGCGGGATTCCAGTCGGGCTTGAAGTACGGCTCGAAACGCTGACCGGTTTCGTCGATCTTGTCCTCGTCGCTGTAAACGATGGCCGCGTCCGGATGCTCGCGAAGCTCGAGCGCGACTTCGGACAGCGCCTGTGGCGGCAGCGCGTCGTCGTGATCGAGCAATGCCAGCCACTCGCCGCTCGCGAGCGAGAGTGCGCTGTTCGAGGCTGCGGAAATGTGGCCGTTGTTCGCGCGCAAGGTCAGCTTGATCCGTCCATCGCGCCGCGCGTAGTCGGCCAACACCTCGCGTACATGGGGCAGGCGCGAAGCATCGTCGGCGATGCACAGCTCCCAGCGCGGATAGTCCTGGGCGAGCACGCTGTCGAGGCAGGCCCGCAGCGACGCTTCCGGCGAGTCGAACGTCGGCACGACGATCGAGATCAGCGGCGATGCGGTATCACTCGCGGCGCCGGCGCGGAGCGCGGCGCGCGATTGAAGTTGGCGGCGCTCGATGGACGCGATCCAGACTTGGTAATCGCGTTGCGCCTGCAAATGTCTCAGCGCATTGTCGACCAGGCGCAGGTTGCGGCGAGCATCACCGATGTCGGGGCGCAGCGCGATCGCGCGGGCGATCAGCGTCCGGGCGATGGGGAAGTCGTGGCGCTGGAAATGAACGACGCCGAGCATGTGCAACGCGTCGAAGTGGTCGGGTGCGCGTTGCAGCGACGCCTGGTAGAGCAGCATCGCCTCCTCGAGCCGCCCGGATTGCTGCGCCGCCAGCGCTGCCGCCAGCAACTCCTCGAGCGAACGCGGATCAGCCGGTGCGCCGAGCGCGCCGTGGCAGTCCTTGTAGCGCCGGCCGCTGCCGCAAGGACAGCGTGCGTTCCGGGGTGGAGCGGGCACCGGGAGAGCCGTCACAGGTAGCCGCCAAGCCCCGCCCTGCGCGCGAATGCGAGGAACGCATCGCGCGCCGGGACATCCAGCCAAGGATGCAGGTGGAGGCGCTCGAAAAAGCTCCCGAGTACCTCCTCGCCTTCGAGCCTGCCCGCGAGCGTTAGGCCGCCAAAGGTGTTGCCGCCGTGAAGCCGGTAGCTGTAGAGCCGCTCGGGGATGATCGCGAAGCGGGTCGCGTAGCTTGCCGCGAGCAGGAAATCCCAGTCGTGGCAGACCCGATAGGCCGCGAAACCGCCGATCGCCTCGAGCAGCGCGCGGCAAAACACCAGATTGCCGGTCGACACCGCGGCGTTGTGGCGAACCAGCGCGTAGAGCGGATCGGGAACGGCGCCAAGTTCGGCGACCCTTCGCTCGAGTTCGTGCGCGTAGGCCGTCGCCGCCGGCCGGTCGTCGTCGTCGATCAGCTCGACGCCGGAGAATGCCAGCGCATGGTCGTCGTCGAGTGCGGCGGCCAGGCGTTCGAGCCGAGTCGGCGCGTAGGCGTCGTCGGAGTTCAGCAGCGCGACGACCCCGCCGCGCGCGAGCGCCATGCCGCGGTTCAGCGCCCGGTGCGCGCCGGCGTTGCGCTGGCTCACCAGGGTCACCGGAAACGGCGCGCCGGCGGCCCAGTCGGCAAGGACCTCCACGCTCGCGTCGCTCGATCCGTCGTCGACAGCGACGAGTTCAGCGGGAAGGCGCGTTTGCGCTGCGAGCGACGCCAGCGCGCGCGGCAGGAAGTGGGCATGGTTGTAGACCGGCATCACCACCGAGATATCGGTTGGCCCCGGTGCCGGCGTCGCACCGAATCGCTGTTGCATCACCTCGCCGCTCGCCATCGCCTCTCGGGTTTCACGCTCGACTTCCGCAAGGGGCGGACGCGCCGGACCCGGCGCGGTCGCGAGGGCCCGCGCGGTGCGCAACGCCTCGAGGTAGCGGCGACCGTGGGCCGCGTCGGGTTCGAGGTGATTGCCTTCGGCCCACTCGTTCCAGGCGTTGACGAACAGCAGCCGCGCGTCGCCGCGATGGCGCCTCACGGTCTGGCGCAGCGCGTGGCGGGTCCACACGCCGAACAGCTCTGGTGTCGAACCCTGCAGCACCATGCCGTCGTGCTGGCGACGAGCCGTGTTGTCCCACCTCGGCGTGACGCCGCGGAACACCGGGAAGTCAGGGCGCGCACGCAACAGGTAATCCACTGCGAGATTCGCATAGCCGAACACGCTGCCGCGAAACGCAGGGTCACGATCGTTCAGCTGCCCGCCGGCGTTCTCCGCGGCGTGGCCGATCGGCGGAAACTCCACTGCGGCATCGAAGCCCAGTCGGGTTGGATCATCCAGAGCGTGACGCTGGACCGCGGCGAGGTACGGATCGTCGATGCCTGCCGACCGGCACGCTTCCCGCCATTGACTCACGGTACCGGCGAGGTCGGGAATGTCGGCGACCTTGTAGACCAGCAGCAGCGGCCGCCCGTCGATGCGCAGGTAGCGGCGGTCGCGGAACAGCGGAAACAGGCTTTCGATGAAGGCGCGCGCGTCTCCGGGCGCGTAGCGCTGCGCCATCAGGATCTGGTCGTCGAGACCATCCCAGCGGCGCGTCCAGTTCTCGTTCGCCCAGCACACGCAAAAAGGAAAATCGGGCGCTCCGGAGGCAAGCACCGCGTCGAGCGGCTGCTCCAGCAGCCGACGCCCGGCGAACCAGTAGTGGTAGTAGCAGAACGCGTCGACGCCGTTCTCCCGGGCGAGCGCCGCCTGTGCTTCGCGCACCGCGGCATCGGTGAGGTCGTAGTAGCCAAGCTCGCCGGGGATGTGCGGTTGCTCGTGGCCGGCGAAGTTCGGACGCGCCTTGCGGACGTTGGTCCACTCGGTGAAGCCCTCGCCCCACCAGGCGTCGTTTTCGGGGATGCGGTGGAACTGCGGCAGGTAGAACGCGATCACGCGCACCGCGGAACGCTCCTGCGGCACTGCGCGGTTGCGCATCGCAGCGGCAAAGGCCGCGGCGTCTCGCGCTAGTTCGGCTTCCGCCGGACGTCGCGCCAGCGCGTTGACGACCAGCGCACGGTTGAACCCGGCGCCCTCGTTATCCGGCCAGTGGACAAGCGCCCGGTCGATCAGCGCGAGCGAACGTTCGAACTCGCCGCGCTGGAAGTGGGCGACGCCCTGCATGTGCAGCGCGTCGAAATGATCGGGAGCGATAGTCAGCGCCTGCTCGTAGCACGCGATCGCCTCATCGAGTCGCCCGGCCTGCTGCGCGGCCAGCGCGTTCGCCAGATGGGCGGCGAGTGCGGTCCCGGCGGACGTCGTCGAGCCGAGCACGCCGTGGCAGTCCTTGTAGCGCCTTCCGCTTCCGCACGGACACGGGGCGTTGCGCGACGCCGGCGGCGCAAACGGAATCGGATCGGACGCGGCGACGGGCAAAGCCTGGCGGGATCAGTAGGAGCCCGGCTTTGCCAGGTTCTCGAAGCGAGTGTACTCGCCGATGAACGTCAGCGGGATCATGCCGATCGGGCCGTTGCGCTGCTTGGCGATGATGATCTCGGCCACGCCCTTGTCCTGCGTGTCCGGGTTGTAGACCTCGTCGCGATAGATGAACAGGATCACGTCTGCATCCTGTTCAATCGCCCCCGATTCACGCAAATCCGACATCACCGGCCGCTTGTTGGGACGCTGTTCCAGCGAGCGGTTGAGTTGCGACAGCGCCACCACTGGAACCTTGAGCTCCTTGGCCAGCGCCTTCATCGAGCGGGAAATCTCGGAGATTTCGGTCGCGCGGTTCTCGCCGGTGCTAGTCGCCTGCATCAACTGCAGATAGTCGACGATGACCAGGCCCAGCGAACCGTACTGCTTTTGCATGCGCCGCGCCCGCGCACGAACTTCGATCGCGGACAGCGCCGCCGTGTCGTCGATCAGGATCGCGGCCTCGTTCAGCCGGCCGAGCGCGGCGGACAGCTTTTCCCAGTCCTCGGGCTGCAGGCGCCCGGTGCGCAGATGCTGCGCCGGCAACTTGCCCACCGATCCGATCAGGCGCATCGCCAGCTGGGTCGCCCCCATTTCCATCGAAAAAATGGCGACCGGCTTCTTGAGTGCCAGGGCCACGTGCTCGCCGATGTTGAGGCTCAGGCTGGTTTTCCCCATGCTCGGCCGGCCGGCGATGATCACCAGGTCCCCAGGCTGCAGGCCCGCGGTCAGCCTGTCGAGGTCGGCGTAACCGGTCGCCACGCCGGTGACATCGGACGGGTCATCGCGGTTGTACAGCTCCTCGATGCGCTCGACAACGCCCGCCAGCAGCTTGCTGATCTCGGTGTAGGTCTGCTGACCTCGCGAGCCCTGCTCGGCGATGTGCAGCACCTTCGCTTCGGCGACGTCGAGGACCTCGCGGGCCGAGCGCCCCATCGGGTGGTAGGCCGCGTCGGCGATCTCGCCGGCGGTCGCGGCCAGCTGGCGCAGTATCGAGCGCTCGCGCACAATCGCCGCGTAGTGCCGGATGTTCGCCGCCGTCGGCACGTTCTGCACCAGCGCGCCGAGGTAGTTCAGTCCGCCGACATAGTCGAGCTTCTGGGTCGAGTCGAGCGCCTCCGCGACCGTGACCACGTCGGCGGGGCGCCCTCCTGCGATCAGCCGCGTCGCCGCGCCAAAGATCAGCCGATGGGCGTCCGCGTAGAAGTCGTCGACTCCGACCAGATCGCCGATGCGGTCGGCGGCTTCGTTGTCGAGCATGAGGCCGCCGAGCACCGATTGCTCGGCCTCGATCGAATGCGGCGGCAGCTTCAGCGCATCGACTTGCGGATCGTCGGGCATGAATTGGGGGGCGGGTGGTGCGGCGGGTGGGACCCGAGCCGCTCATTCTACTTCGCGCCACCCAAGGGCCGCACCTGGCCGCATGACGCAAGGCGGTTCAAGGCTCACACCGCCACGCATGACGCACGTTGTTGCGTGCCGTTGCCGGCGGGCGCCCGAAGTGGCCAATGCGCGCCGCCCCTAGGCGACCGCCTGATACCGATCCCGATGCAAAAGGCGCAACGCCGCAATCCCGTCACGCACCAAACTCCCGGACGCCTTTTGCATCGGCAACACTACCCCTGCACGGTCTCCCCCACGACGGTCACGCTGATGTGCGTGATCACGTCGGTGTGGAGCGAAATCGTGACCGGATGGTCGCCGACGTGCTTCAACGGTCCCGAGGGCAGGCGAATCTGCGCCTTCTGGATCGCGATGCCCTCGCGGGCGAGCGCTTCGACGACATCGACGTTGCCGACCGATCCGAACAGGCGCCCGTCGACACCCGCCTTCTGCGAGATCCTGACCTTGGTGCCCTCGAGCTTCTCGCCGAGCGCACGCGCGGCTTCGAGCTTCTCCGCCGCGCTTTTCTCGAGCTCGTCGCGCCTCGATTCGAGGAGCTTCAGGTTCTCCGGCGTGGCGCGCTTCGCCATCCCCTTGGGGATCAGGAAGTTGCGCGCGAAGCCCGCCTTGACCTTGACCACTTCGCCGAGATTGCCGACGTTGGCGATCTTTTCGAGAAGGATGATCTGCATGGCTCGATCCTCCTAGTGGCGGTCGGTGAACGGCAGCAGCGCCAGGAACTGCGCGCGCTTGATCGCCGTCCCCAGCTGGCGCTGGTAACGGGCCTTGGTGCCGGTGATCCGGGCCGGCATGATCTTGCCGTTCTCCTGCAGGAAGTCTTTGAGGACGTCGATGTCCTTGTAGTCGATCACAGTCACCTTCTCGGCGGTGAAGCGGCAGAACTTGCGGCGCTTGAACAACGCGTTGCCACGGTCGCGCTTCTTGCCGTCCTTCTTGAACTTGCCCTTGCCTCTTCCGATGGGACGCGGCATGTCAGTTTTCCTTTGCGTTGCCTAGTTCGAATTCGAAACTTGCGATGTGCAGTGCCAGCGTCGTGCCGGTGCGGTAGCGGCGGGCGATGAAGCCCTCGCAACGCAACACCGACCCTGCCGGAATCCTGGCGATCGACTCGGCGATGCTTCCGAACGCCACCGCCGCGATTTCGCACTCCACCCGGCGCCTGCCGCCGGCTTCGGGCTGCTCGGACGCGTGGGAGAGCGTCATCGACAGCGCCGGGACACCGGCCGGAGTGTGGCGAAGGGCGTCGCGGGTGGCGAGCGTTGCGTCGAGCGTCAGCCGATTGGTGGCCGGCACGTGCGCGGATCGGGTTGCTCAGGCAGCCGGCGCCGGACTCGGGGCCGCCGGTGCGGCGCGCTCCGTGCGCTCCCCGCCGCGTTCCCCGCCTCGTTCCCCGCCTCGTTCGCCGCCTCGTTCCGCGCCGCGGTCGGTAAGCGATCGGCTCTTCTCCTCCTTCATCATCGGCGACGGGGCCACGACGGCCTCGCGCATCGCGACGATGAGGTGGCGCAGCACCGCGTCGTTGAACTTGAACGCGTGCTCGAGCTCGTTCAGCGTCTCCTGGTCGATCTCGAGGTTCATCAGCACGTAGTGCGCCTTGTGAACCTTCTGGACCTGATAGGCCAGCTGGCGCCGGCCCCAGTCCTCGAGGCGGTGGATGCGCCCGCCCCGGCTCGTGACCATGGCCTTGTAGCGATCGACCATGCCCGGAACCTGCTCGCTCTGGTCGGGATGGACGATAAAGACGACTTCGTAATGTCGCACTTGAGAGCACTCCTTTCGGTCGTTGGTAGCGCCCCGCGGTGGATTCCGCGGGCGCTTGTCGCGGCGCCGGCCCTGGGGCGTTGGCGCCTACGGCCACCCCGTCTCTCACGCGGGTGTGGCAAGGAAGCCCATCAGTATAGCCTGGTATTGGCTCGCCGATCAATGGGTTGACGCGGCACTGCGCCGCGGAACCAGCCACTGGTTGCGCTCGATCCTGGGCATGGCGGCGAGGGTCGCAACCCGCGCGTAAAAGGCAGGCAGGTCGCCGTTGGCCGCCGCGAGCAGTTCGCGGAAAGCCGGGACCTGGCCGTCGTAGAGCGTAGCCGCAGCGAGGCTGGCGTTGTTGACGCCCTGACCGTCGCGGCCGGCGAACCAGCGGTCGAGCGTGGCGAGGCTTCCCTCGCCCGCCTTCGCCTGCTCGTAGGCCTCGCGCAGGTTCCGCAAGCTGGCCGCCTTGCGTTCGAGCTTTTCGGCCGTGCTGGCGTCCGACGCGTAGATCGTCGCCAGCTGCGGTCGCGCGGCGCGAAGCAGGCGGCGGAACTCAGCACGGATCCGCTCGCTTCGCGCCTGCTCGGCCAGCAGCGCCGCATGCTGCGGCGTTCCCGCCTGGCTCGCGATCCAGCGCGCCACGCCCTCCTCCTCGACGACCGTCGCGAAGCTCTCGTTGAACTCGGTGTCGTCCTTGACGTAAACGACCTGGTGCGCGAGCTCGTGGAACACCAGGCGCGCGAGCGCGGTGTCGGGATAGCGGATGAACGTCGACAACACCGGATCGGCGAACCAACCCAGCGTCGAATAGGCCGGGACACCGCCGATGTACACGTCGTCGCCGGCCGCTGCGAGCCGCGCCGCTTCGGCCTGCGCCGCGGATTCGTCGAAATAGCCGCGATAGCTCACGCAGCCCACCACCGGAAAGCACCACTGCCGCGGCGAGAGCGAAAGCGCGGGCGTCGCGATCACGTTCCAGACCACGAACGGCCGGCCGAGTTCGGCGTAACGGGTATAGCTCGGGTTATCCGGAAGCTTGAGTTCGCGAGTCGCGAACGCCCGGATTTCGCGCACCCGCTGCAGGCGTTCGGCGAGCTTCGCGTCGTCGGTCCCTGCGAGCACGTCGTCGATCGGCCGCGCGCTGGCCAGGAGCTCCGCCTGCCCGGCGAAACCCTGCCAGTAGTAGTCGGCGAACCCGCAGCCCGCGAGGCCGGCGCTGACGACGAACGCCGCGAACGCGATTCGCAATGCCCCAACGAGACGAGTCGCACCGCGCCCGAAAGCGGCGCACGGTGTTGCCGGACGCTGCGTAGGCTTCATGCAGCACCGGGGAGGTAACGCGACAACCGCGCGACCCCCTCCTCGAGCTTTTCCATGCCGACGGTGTACGCGAAACGCACGTGCTCGCGCGCGCGAAACGCGCCGAAGTCGATGCCGGGCGTGAACGCGACCCCGGTTGCTTCCAGCACGTCGCGGCAGAAGGCAACGCAGTCGCCGGAGAATCTCGAGCAGTCCGCGTACACGAAAAAGCCGCCTCCCGGCAACAGCGGAACCCCAAACCCCAGCGAGCGCAGCGCCGGGACCAGGAAATCGCGCCGCGCGCGGAACGCATCCTTGCGCGCCTCGACGATCGCCAGCGTCTCGGGCGAAAAGCACGCCAGCGCCGCGCGCTGTGACAGCGTCGACGGCGCGATGTACAGGTTCTGCGCGAGCTTCTCGAGATCGCGCACGTGACGTTCCGGGGCGACGATCCAGCCGAGCCGCCAGCCGGTCATGTTGAAGTACTTGGAGAAACTCGAGATGACGAACAGCTCGTCGGAGTGCACCAGCGCCGAGCGCGGCGCCTCGTCGTAGCTGAGTCCCAGGTAGATTTCGTCCACCACCAGCGCACCGCGAAGCCGCGCGATGGTGCGCACGATCTCGCCCATGTCGGCGTGCGGAACGCTGGTCCCGGTCGGATTGGAAGGCGTCGCGATCAACGCACCGCGCGTCCGCGGCGTCCAGTGCCGCGCGATCCGCTCGGCCGACAGCTGGTAACGCTCCGCGGCGCCGACCGGGACGCCCACCGGTACGCCTTCCAGCACGCGCACGAAATGCCGGTTGCACGGATACCCCGGATCGGCGAGCAGGATCTCGTCGTCGCGGTCGACGATGAGTGCCATCACCAACAGCAGGGCCGCGGACGATCCCGCGGTCACGACGATCCGCTCCGCCGAAACTTCGACCCCGTAGTGATCGAGGTAATGGCGTGCGATCGCTTCGCGCAACGCCGGCATCCCGAGTGCCGACGTATAGTAGAGGTCGCCGTGCACGAGCGCGTCGCGGGCCGCCGCGAGCACCGGCTCCGGCGTGGGAAAGTCCGGCTCGCCGATCTCCAGGTGCACGATCGTGCGTCCTGCAGTTTCGAGCGCGCGCGCAGCCGTCTGCACCTCCATCACGTGGAAGGGCTCGATCTCGGCGACGCGAGCCGCCAGGCTGGAACGGGACTCCATCGAATGGATGATGCGACCGGGTTCGCGAAAGCCGCTATCGTACCGCCTGTGCGCGAACGATTGCCGCATCTGCTGGCAAGCCTCGCCGTCGTTGCGGCGGCGGCGGCGCTCGCGGCGGCGGTAGCGAACGCCACTGCGCCAGCCGGCGGCGGCCTCCACAAGTGCAGCGGTGGCGGAAGCGGCCCGGTCTACCAGGATCGGCCCTGTGCGCCCGGCCAGGAGCTGCGCGACCTCGAGCGCGAACCCGCAACGCTGTCGGTGATTCCGTTCGACTGGAGCGGCGTTCGTTCGGCGCCGGTGAAACCGGCCCGCGCGGAGCGAACGCCCAAACCGCGCGGCGCGTCCGACCGGGGCAAGGCGCGTGGCGATGCAAACGAGCGCCGCCACGTGCGCGAAGGGATGAGCGATGGCGAGGTGCTGGCGCGGCTTGGCCCGCCGGATCTGCAGGCGGGCAAGACCGGCCGCAAGATGCGCTGGACCTATCTCCCGGCGGCAGGCGACGCGCAGACGGTCACGCTGCTGAGCTTCGAGGACGGCAAGCTGGTTTCCGTCGAGCGTTCGATCGTGCGTTAGCGCAGACGCCATCGCATGCGTGCACTCGTCCAGCGGGTCAGCGAAGCGAAGGTTAGCGTCGATGGATCCGTCGTCGCCAGGATCGGCCCGGGGCTGCTGGTGCTCGCGGGCATCGCCTCCGGCGACACGGCGGAGGATTGGGGCTGGGTTGCACGCAAGATCGTGCGGCTGCGCATCTTCGACGACGACGCCGGCGTGATGAACTGCTCGGTGCAGGACTCGGGAGGCGAAATCCTCGCCGTGTCCCAGTTCACGCTCTGCGCCGTGACCGGCAAGGGCAACCGCCCTTCCTACGCCGCGGCCGCAGCGCCGGGAATCGCACGCCCGATGTTCGATGCCTTCGTCGCGGAGCTTGCGAGCCTCTCCGGCCGCAACGTCCCGACCGGCGTGTTCGGCGCCATGATGCAGGTGTCGCTGGTCAACGAGGGACCGGTGACGATCTGGCTCGATTCGAAGCGGCGAGAGTGACACCGCCGCCGACTAGCAGCGTGATGCAGAATGGCTCGAGATGCACAGCGCCGCGCATGACGCGCGTTGTTCGGTGCTGTTGCCGGCGGGCGCCGACGGGCCGCCCTCAGTGTCCTGTCCGGCGCCCGCCTCAATCCCATCCCGATGCAAACAAGGCGCAATGACGCAATCCCGTCACGCACCGAACTCCCGGACGCCTTTTGCATCGGCCTGCGAGGCGTCGACCGGCCGGATCGCGTGCCTGCGCGCCCACCACGCCTGGATCGAAGTCGGCAGCGCGGCCAGGCTGGACAGGTAGTAAACGCTGCGGAACGCGTACAGGCGCCTCCGGACCGGTCCGCCGCGGTACACATCGCCAGCGAGGAACGAGATCACGGCCGACTCGATCCCCAGCACGTTGCTCGGGTACATGATCAGGTTGCGCATCGCCGGCGAGGTCATGCGGTAGATCATCCAGGTGAACGTCGCGAGCCCGCGTCTCACCTTGCGCTCGAAAGCGCGGTAGAGCCGCGGTGCCGTCGTGGGGTCCCGGAGCACGCAGTCGACGACCTCCGCGGCGTCGAACGCGCTCGCCATCGCGAGATACACGCCGCTGGAGAAAACCGGGTCGACGAACGCGTAGGCGTCGCCGATCATCAAGTGACGATCGCCGGTCATGCGGCTCGCTGCGTACGAGTAATTGCCGGTCGCGGTCGCCGGCGCGGTCAGCCGCGCATCCTTGAGGCGGTCGGCGAGCTCCGGCGACAGCTTGATCGTGTCGAGGAAAAACGCAGTGGGATCGGTCTTGCGTTGCTTGAAGTAGTACGGCCAGCACACCGCGCCGACGCTGGTCGTGCCGTCCCGCAGCGGAATGAACCAGAACCAGCCATGCGGGAACCAGAACATGCTGATGTTGCCTTCTTCGCGGCCGTCGAGCCGGCGTGCGTTTTCGAAGTGCCCGTACAGCGCCGCGCTCGCGTGTTTCGGATTGCGCCGCTTGATGCCGGCCTTCGCGGCCAGAAACGTATCGCGGCCGGATGCGTCGACCAGGTAGCGGGTCCGCCATTGTCGTGTCACGCCGTCGTCGGCGGTCGCGCTCACCAGAATGTGTTCCGGCGAGCTGAAATCGGCCGCATTGACGCGCACGCCCTCGTGAACCTCGGCACCCTTCGCGCCTGCGTTGTTCAGCAGCAGGTGATCGAACTCGGACCGGCGGACCTGGTAGGCGTACGGGCAGCGCTTGTCGAACGCATCGGCGAAGTCGAATGACGAGGTGCAGCCGTGCTCGGGCGAGTTGAACTCGGCGCCATGCTTGATCATCCCGATCGCCGCGACCTCGTCGCGCACGCCGAGACGGTCGAACAGCGGCAGGTTGAGTGGCAGCAGCGACTCGCCGATGTGGAAGCGCGGATGGCGGTCTTTTTCGACCACGACCACCGACCGGCCCTTCCCGGCGAGCAGCGCCGCGATGGTCGAGCCGGCCGGACCGCCGCCGATCACCAGAATATCGCAAGCTGCGGATTGCATGGGATCGTGCAATGTAGCATAGGCACGCGATGAGCCGACCGGTATCGCCGCCGACAATCTGCTGGCATCCTGCACCCGCGCTGAAGGCGACGGCCGCGGTCCATGCGGGTGGCGCGGTGCTGCTCGCCACCTTGCCGGAGGCCTGGGAGTCGGTGGCTGCTTCACTGGTCGCCAACCACCTGGTCCTGTTCGTGGCCGGTCTCATTCCGCGAAGCCGGTTGCTCGGTGAAAACCTGTCGCGCCTGCCCGAGGCCGCCCGCGTGCGCGGCGAGATCGGGCTCACCTTCGACGACGGGCCAGATCCCGATACGACACCGCGCGTCCTCGATCTGCTCGACGCCGTGAGCGCCAGGGCGAGCTTCTTCTGTGTCGGCGAACGCGTTGCCGCGCACCCGGCGCTGGTCCGGGAAATCGTACGGCGCGGGCACACGGTTGAGAACCACAGCCAACGCCACTCGGTGCTGTTCAGCTGTTACGGCCCCTCGCGTCTGAAGCGCGAACTCGCTGCCGCGCAAGCGACGCTCACTGATGCCACGGGCGTGGCACCGGTGTTCTTCCGCGCGCCGTTCGGATTGCGCAATCCCCTGCTCGACCCCGCGCTCGCGCGCCTCGGCCTTCGCTACGTTTCATGGACGCGGCGCGGATTCGACGCGGTCAGCGCCGACGCGGTGCGTGCCGTCGCGCGCCTCACCCGGAACCTCGCCGCCGGCGATTTGCTGGTGATGCACGACGGCGTCGCCACGCTCGCGCGCCATCGCGGCGTCGGCGCGCTCGGCGTGCTGCCGGCGGTGCTCGCGCGGGTCGCGGCCGCCGGGCTGAAACCGGTGACGCTGCGCGCCGCCTGTGGCCTCTGACGATTTTTACCCCCGGCTCGTCGAGGCCGCGGCGATGCCCTATCGCTCGAGCGGCCGGTGGGCCTTCGGGTTTGCGCGCGGCAAGCTCGCGGCCGATCCCGTGTTCCCGGCGCTGCTGAAGCGCGGCCTGATCCCGGGTGGAACGCTTGTCGACCTCGGTTGCGGCCAGGGCATGCTGCTTGCGTTGCTGCACGCCGCCGAGCAACCGTTCGCCGTCGGCAACTGGCCGGACGACTGGGCGAAGCCGCCCCGGATGGACGCGCTGTTCGGTGTCGATCTTCACCATTCCTCGGTGCGGCGCGCGAGCTCAGCGCTCGGCGATCGCGCCCAGATCACCGTAGGCGACCTGCGCGAGGCTGCCGTTCGCGACGCGGACGTCATCGTGATCCTCGATGTGCTTCACTACCTCGAGCCCGCCGCGCAGGACGACCTGCTCGACAGGATTCGCAGGGCCCTCCGGCCGCGCGGCCGCCTGCTGGCGCGAGTGTGCGACGGGGCCGCGGGGACGCACTTCGCGCTCACTTGCGCAGCCGACTGGCTCGCGTGCGCGATGCGCGGGCAACTCTATCCGCGCTTTCACACGCGGACCCTGGCCGCGTGGATCGGCGCGCTCGGCCGGCACGGTTTCGCGGTCGAAGCCGCGCCGATGAGCGCGGGAACGCCGTTCGCGAACGTGCTGCTCCGGGCAAGCGTGATCCCGCGCTGAGCCGTAGCGGCGATGCTGCCTGCGGCGTGCGCGGCTAGAGTTTGTAGGCCCGCTTGGCCAGGCCGTAGGCGAGTTCCGGGGCGAGCTCGAACGCCTCGTCCTCGCCGAGACGATGCTCACTCACCAGCGTCGCGAGAAAGCGGCAGTCGATGCGCCTCGCGACATCGTGCCGCGCCGGGATCGACAGGAACGCGCGGGTGTCGTCGTTGAATCCGACGGTGTTGTAGAAGCCGGCCGTTTCGGTGGTCTGCTCGCGGAAACGCAGCATGCCTTCGGGGCTGTCGTAGAACCACCATGCCGGCCCCAGCTTCAGGATCGGATAGTGGCCGGCGAGCGGCGCGAGTTCGCGCGCATAGCTGGTCTCATCCAGCGTGAACAGGATCACCGTCAGGCTGCGCTCGTTGCCGAGCTTCGCAAGCAATGGGCGCAGCGCCCGGACGTAATCGGTGCGGGTGGGGATGTCCGCGCCCTTGTCGCGGCCGAAGCTCGCAAAGAGCTGCGGATTGTGATTGCGAAAGCTCCCGGGATGGATCTGCATAACCAGACCGTCGTCGACGCTCATTTTCGCCATTTCGGTCAGCATCTGGCCGCGGAAGTTTTCGGCTTCCTCCACACTGGCGGTGCCGCGAAGCGCCCGGTCGAGCAGTCGCTGGCACTCGGCGTCATCGAGATCGCAGGTCAGCGCGCTCGGATGGCCGTGGTCGGTCGACGTCGCGCCCATCGACTTGAAATACGCGCGCCGGTTGCGGTGCGCCGCGAGATAGCCGCGCCAGGTCGCGGTGTCCTCGCCGGTGAGCGCGCCAAAAGCCTCGACGTTGCCCCGAAAGCCCTCGAACTCCGGATCGACGACCGGATCGGGACGGTAGGCGGTCACAACCCTGCCGCGCCATCCGCTCGCTGCGAGCTTGCGATGATGCTGCAACGGGTCGAGCGGGGATTCGGTAGTCGCGATGACTTCGATGTTGAAACGCTCGAACAGCGCGCGCGGCCGGAACGCCGGCGTCGCGAGCAGCGTGTTGATGCGATCAAAATAGCGGTCGGCCGACTCGGCGGTAAGACGCTCCTCGATCCCGAACAGGGTGCGGAACGCGTGGTCGAGCCAGATCCGCGTCGGTGTGCCGCGGAACAGGTGATAGTGAGCGGCGAAGCGGTGCCAGATCCGGCGCGGATCGGATTCGACCGGACCGCCGTCCCGGCGCGGGATGCCGAGCTCTTCGAGGGCCATTCCCTGACTGTAGAGCATGCGGAACACGTAGTGGTCCGGCGTGATGAGCAAAGCGCTGGCATTGGCGAACGGCTGGTCGTCGGCGAACCACTGCGGATCGGTGTGGCCGTGCGGTGAAACGATCGGCAGCGCAGCGACCGTGTCGTAGAGCGCCTTCGCCAGGGCGCGCGTGCGGGGCTCGGCGGGAAACAAACGGTCGGGATGAAAGTCGATGGGCTTCATGGCGTATCCGGCGTGGCGGGCGCTTGCGCGTTGCATTGGTCGATGGTGGACGCGGCGCCTCTTTTGAACAGCATCCCGAGCCATGCGGTCACGGGCGCCACGAAGCGTGGATCGCGGGGCAGGTCGGCGCCGAAGATCGCGTCGATCGCAAGCAGCGCGCCGGCGAAGGCGGCGGGGTCGCCGCGGTGCGCGTCGGCCGCAGAGGCAAACCGCGCGGCCAGTGGATCGGAGACTTCGATCCGCGCACCGGACTGGTCGCGCCCGTAGGCGTAACGCATCCACCCGGCGATCGCGAGCGTGAGTTGGGTAATGGGGCGTCCCGCGGCGAGGCGGTCGCGAACCGTACCCAGCAGCCGCTGCGGCAGCTTCTGCGACCCGTCCATCGCGATCTGCCGGGTGCGATGCGGCAACGCCGGGTTGCGAAAGCGGTGCATCAATTCCGCCGCGTAGTCCGCGAGTCGCACGCCATGCGGCGCGGCCAGCGTCGGTGCGATCTCCTCGCGCATCTGCCGCTCGACGAACGCGGCCAGCGCGCGATCGCTGGCGGCTTGCGCGATCGTGGCGTGTCCCATCAGGAATCCGAGGTAGGCCAGTGTCGAGTGGCTACCGTTGAGCAATCGCAGCTTCATGGTCTCGTAGGGCTCGACGTCGCGAACCAGCGTGGCGCCCGCTGCTTCCCACGCCGGCCGCGCGGCCACGAAGCGATCCTCGATCACCCACTGGCTGAACGCTTCGGCGACCACCGGTGCAGCGTCGGCGACACCGAGTCGCTGCGCGACCTCCGCGACATCTGCATCGGTCGTCGCCGGGACGATCCGGTCCACCATCGTGCCGGGAAATGCCGCGTGGGTCGAGATCCAGGCGGCAAGCCGGGGATCCTGCCGCGAAGCCAATTCCCCGACCAGCCCCTCGAGCACGCGTCCGTTGCGCGGCAGATTATCGCAGCAGACGACGTTCAGCGAGCCCGCGCCGGCGGCCCGACGCGCCGCGAGGCCGGCGGTCAGCAACCCCAGCGCCGAAATCGGACGCTGCGGATTCGCAAGATCGTGAACGATGTCGACATTCGAGAAATCGAGCCGGCCGCTTGCGGGATCGTGCGAATAACCCTTCTCCGTCACCGTCAGGGTGACCACGCTCACCGCGGGATCGGCGAGCCGGGCAATCAGTGCCGTGATGTCGTGTCCCGCGAACACCGTGGCACGCAGCGCACCGATGACGCGCGCCGAGGATTCCGATTCGCTTTTGGTCAGCACCGTATAGAGTCCATCCTGCGCCGCGAGCGCTGCCGTGGCGCGGGGCGTCTTCATCGACACGCCACAGATGCCCCAGCGCGGATCGCGGGCCAGGACGCCCTCGGTGAACACCGCCTGATGGGCGCGATGGAAGGCGCCGAGGCCGAGGTGAACGATGCCCACGCGAAGCGCGGCCGGATCGTAGTCAGGACGCGCGACCGCGGGCGGCAGCGTAGCGAGCGTCGAGAGCGACAGGCGGGTCATGGGCGTGCGTTGGGAGTTGCCAAAGCGCAAGTCAGGTTGCCGCCGATCGGGTCCGCGAGCGGCAGCGCCCGTGTGGGGCCGCTCGAACGCTACTCGGCGCGAAAGGTCCCCGATTTGCCGCCCGATTTTTCCAGCACGCGGATCGCTTCGATGCGCATGCCGCGATCCACCGACTTGCACATGTCGTAGACGGTGAGCAGGCCCGCCGCGACGCCGGTCAGCGCCTCCATCTCGACGCCGGTCCGGCCGAGCGTTTCGGCGGTCACCTCGATGGCCAGCGTGGCAGTGCCCTCGTCCAGCACGAAATCGACGGCGATGCGCGTGAGCGGCAGCGGATGGCACAGCGGAATCAGCTCGGCGGTGCGCTTCGCAGCCTGGATGGCCGCGATGCGGGCCACGCCGAGAACATCGCCTTTTGCTGCCCGGCCTCGCTTGATCAATGCAAACGTGGCCGGCTGCATCAGGATGCGGCCGCCGGCCCGGGCGACACGCTTGGTTACATCCTTGCCGCCCACGTCGACCATGTGCGCGGCACCCGCCGCATCGAAGTGGGTAAAATGACCGTGTTCCGCCGCCGGCGCATTCGGCGCCGTCGTACTGGGTTTCCGAGTCGATGCGTTGGTGCGCGGCACGCGTGGACGACCCGTCAAAAATGAACTCGCACGGGTCCGCAACATCTTAGCAGGTAGCCTCCGGCGCCCAAGCAACGCGAGCCCGCCCCACCCATGCCACTCTCACCGGTCTCCCCCCGCCGTCGCCTGGTGGCGCTCGTCACCGCGGCGGTGCTCGCCGGTACGGCACTGTTGCCGCCGGTCGGAGCGCCAGCGCACGCGCAGCCGCTCCCCGAGCTTGGCGACGTGGCGCAGGCGAGCCTTTCGCTCGTGCAGGAGCGCAAGCTGGGCGAGGCGATCATGCGCCAGGCCCGGGCCTTCGGCGGCTTCCTGGAGGACCCGGAGGTCGTCGATTACCTGAATCTGCTCGGCAACCGCCTGCTGGCCGCATCGGGCGATACGCGGCAGGAGTTCGAGTTCTTCGCCGTTCCCGACAATTCGATCAACGCCTTCGCGCTGCCCGGAGGCTTCATCGGCGTCAATACCGGGCTGATCCTGCTTGCTCAGAACGAGTCGGAACTCGCGGCCGTGCTGGCGCACGAAATCACCCACGTCACCCAGCGGCACATCGCCAGGATGCTGCAGAACCAGCAGACCAACCTGTGGACCTCGCTCGCGACCGTCGCAGTCGCGCTGCTCGCGGCGCGTGCCGGCGGACGCTCGTCGGGTGACGCCGCGCAGGCGGCGCTCTTGACCGGCCAGGCGCTGGCGATCCAGAACCAGCTCAACTACACGCGCGAGTTCGAGTTCGAGGCCGACCGCATCGGCTTCGGGCGCTTGAGCGCCGCCGGCTTCGACGTTCGCGCCTCGGCGACGTTCATGGAACGGCTGCAGCGCTCTTCACGCTACCTCGAGGGCAGCGCGCCTTCGTACCTGCGCACGCACCCGGTGACCTTCGAGCGCATCGCCGAAGCGCAGTCGCGCGCCGACGCCTTCTCCTACCGGCAGGTCACCGATTCGCTCGATTTCCACATGGTGCGGGCGCTGTTGCGCAGCTACCAGGGTGAGCCGGCGCAGACGGTGCGCGACTTCGAAAGCGCGATCGCCGAAGGCAAGTTCAACAACGAGATCGCTGCGCGCTATGGCCTGGTCGCGTCGCTGGTGCGCGCCGGCAACTTGTCGCGAGCCAAGGCCGAACTCGCGGTCGTCGAGAAGCTCGCGCCGCCGCATCCGATGGTCGAGGCGATGGCCGCGCACGTACTGCTCGCCAACGGAGAGATCGACGCCGCGGTGAAACGCATCGAGGCCGCGCTGGTGCGCTACCCGAACAAGATGCAGCTCGTCTACGACTATCCGGAGGCGCTGCTCAAGGCCAAGCGCGCGCAGAACGCCGTGACCTTCGTGGAGGCGCAACTGGTCCGCTTGCCGAACGACGGACCGCTGCACCGCATCGCCGCCCGCGCCTATGCGGACCTCGGCAGGCAACTCAAGCAGCACTATCACCAGGGCCAGTATTACGCCTGGCAAGGCAACACGCGCGCCGCGATCGAGCAGTTCGAGATCGCGCTCAAGTCCGGCGACGCCAATTTCTACGAGTCCTCCGTGGTCGAGACCCGGCTGCGCGCGCTGCGCCGCGAGATGGTCGAACAGCAGAAGGAAGGCTTCGGCCGCAGCGGCTGATTCCGATTGCGCCCCGTCCGGGGCGCGATTGCGCAAGTCGACCCCCAGGACCCATGCCCACCGAATCGCCACGCCGGCCGTCCCGACCGCTGATCGCGATCGTCCTGCTCGCGATCACCGTGCTCGCGGCCTGGGGCGTTTGGACCTGGCTCGGCGCCAGCCGTGCCCAGCCCAGCTTCCGGCTCGCCAAGGTCGAGCGCGGAAACATCCTCGCGGCTGTGTCTGCGTCGGGAACGCTGTCCGCGGTGACCACCGTGCAGGTCGGCTCGACCATCTCGGGACAGATCAAGGAAATCCTGGTCGACTTCAACACGCCGGTCAAGCTCGGCCAACTGCTGGCACGCATCGACCCCGAAGCGTTCGAGCTCAAGGTCCGGCAGGCCGAGGCGGATCTCGAAGCCTCGCGAACGGCGTTGCTGCAGCGTGAGAGCGACGCGGCCGCGCAACGCTCGCAGCTGATTCGCGCGAAGATCACGCACGACGACGCGCAGCGCGACCTCGAGCGGAAGGACTCGCTCGTGCAAAAGGGCTTCATCTCTCCGGCCGACCGCGACAAAGCGCACTTTGTCGAGCGCGGCGCCGCCGAATCGATCAAGACGGTCGAAGCGCAGGTCGCGTCGGCCGTCGCGCAGGTCGCCAACGGCCGCGCCCTCGTCAAGCAACGCGATGCGGCGCTCGCCAGCGCGAAGAACGACCTTTCCAAGACCTCAATCACGGCGCCGGTCGACGGCGTCGTGATCTCCCGGCAGGTCGAACCGGGCCAGACAGTCGCCGCGAGCCTCAACACGCCGACGCTGTTCACCATCGCCCAGGACCTTGCCGCGATGCAGGTCGACGTGTCGATCGACGAGTCCGACATCGGCCGCATCCGGTCGGACCAGCGCGTATCGTTCACCGTCGACGCCTTTCCTGGCCGCAATTTCGAAGGCACGGTACGCCAGATCCGAAAGGCGGCCCAAACCGTCCAGAACGTCGTCACCTACGTCGTCGTGGTGGGGACGAGTAATCCGGGACACGCGCTGCTGCCAGGCATGACCGCCAACGTCCGCATCGTCACCGACCAGCGCAGCAACGTACTCAAGGTTCCGAACGCCGCGCTGCGCTGGCGGCCCGCGGGCTCGCCGAGCGCCAAGGACGATCCACCGGCACCCGGAGCGCTCGGCGGTGGCGGCCCGGGCGGCAGTGGCGGCAACCCCCAGGCCATGCGCCAGCGCCTGATCGACGAGCTCAAGCTCGATGCCGCGCAAACGGCGCGGCTCGAGGAGATCTTCAGCGAGGTGCGATCGCGCATGATGGAATTGCGCGAGGTTCGCGAGTCGGATCGCCGCCAGCGGTCGGAACGCATCCGCGCCGAGTCGCGGCAAAAGATCAACGCCATGCTCAACCCGGAGCAACAGCAGCGCTACGGAGAGATCATCGCTGCCGAATTGGGTCGTGGCGGGGGTGCGTCGGGTGCGGGACGCGTTTACCTACCGTCGGAGGCGGGTCCGCAGGAAGTCGTGCTTCGTACCGGCCTTAGCGACGGCAATGCGACCGAGGTCGTGACCAACGATCTCAAGGAGGGCGACGCAGTGATTGTGGCTACGGCGCAGCCCGCGGCGGCTTCCGCGCCGCGCGTCGGCGGAGCGGCGCCGAGGCTGCCGTTCTAGTGCCTGCCGATGCTGATTAGATGGCACTGCGCATCCGTCGTCCCCGCGAAGGCGGGGACCCAGTGTCGTTCGAGAAAAGCCACTGGATTCCCACGTTCGCGGGAATGACGACGGCATGGCGCTGATCGCGACCCACAACCTGGTCAAGATCTACCGTATGGGCGAAACGGAGGTCCGCGCGCTCGCGGGCGTATCGGTGACCATCGCCAAGGGCGGCTTCGTCGCGGTGATGGGACCGTCCGGTTCGGGCAAGTCCACGTTCATGAACCTGATCGGTTGCCTCGACGTGCCTACGTCAGGGAGCTATGAACTCGACGGCGAAGCGGTCGGCGGCCTGTCGAACGATGCACTGGCGGCGATCCGCAACCGCAAGGTCGGCTTCGTGTTCCAGCAGTTCAACCTGCTGCCGCGGACCAGCGCGCTCCAGAACGTCGAGTTGCCGCTCCTGTATTCGGGGATTGTGGCGCGGGAGCGGCGGGAGCGCGCACTCGACAAGCTGGAACGAGTCGGGCTCGCCGATCGCGCCCATCACCATCCGTCGCAGCTCTCCGGCGGCCAGCAGCAACGAGTGGCCATCGCCCGCGCGCTGGTCAACGAACCCAAGCTGATTCTCGCCGACGAGCCGACCGGGGCGCTCGATACCGTCACCAGCCTCGAAGTCATGGCCTTGCTGCAGCAGCTCAACGAAGGCGGCATCACCATCGTGCTGGTCACTCACGAGCACGACATCGCCGCATTCGCCTCGCGCCTGCTGGCCTTTCGCGACGGTCACGTGATCGCCGACACACCCAACGACCCGCGCGATGCCGCGACAGCGCTCGCCAGCCACGCGGTTCCCACATGACGCTCTTCGCCACGCTGAGAGTCGCGCTCGCCGCGCTGCGCACCAACAAGTTGCGATCGGCGCTGACCATGCTCGGCATCATCATCGGCGTCGGCGCGGTGATCGCGATGGTCGGCGTCGGTGCGGGTGCGCAGGCACGCGTCGAGGACCAGATCAAGAATCTGGGCTCGAACCTCATCATCGTGCTGTCCGGCAACGTGACCTCGGCTGGTGTGCGCATGGGCACGGGATCCCAGCCCACGATCTCCGAGGACGACGCGTATGCGCTGCAGCGCGAGATTGCGATCGTCGATGCCTCGGCGCCGCAGCTTCGCGGCTCCGGTCAGGTGGTATTCGGCAACAGCAACTGGGCGACGTCGGTCATCGGCATATCGCCCGAGTATTTTGTCGCGCGCAACTGGCAGGCCCAGAGCGGTCGCCTGGTCGAGCCTGCGGACATCGAGTCGGCCGCCAAGGTCGCCCTGCTCGGCCAGACCGTGGTGCGAAGCCTGTTCGGCGAATCCGATCCGGTCGGCGAGACGGTTCGCATTCGCCGCGTGCCGCACACGGTGATCGGTGTGCTCGAGCGCAAGGGCCAGAGCATGGTGGGCCAGGACCAGGACGACGTGGTGCTGATCCCGATCTCGACCGCGCGCAAGCGCGTGCTCGGTGGCCAGCAGGTCAAATCCCGCAACGTCCAGTCGATCACCGTCAAGGTGGCCGACGGCGCCGATGTCACGATTGCCGAGCAGGAAATCCGCGACCTGCTGCGCCAGCGTCACCGGCTGCAGCCGAACCAGGAAGACGATTTCTTCCTGCGTAACCTGGCCGAGGTGCTCGCCACGCAGGAAGCGAGTTCCCGGGTCCTCGCGATGCTGCTGGCAGCGATCGCCTCGGTGTCGCTCGTGGTCGGCGGCATCGGCATCATGAACATCATGCTGGTGTCGGTCACCGAGCGCACGCGCGAGATCGGGCTGCGCATGGCCGTGGGCGCTCGCGGCCGCGACATCCTGCTCCAGTTCCTGGTCGAAGCGGTCACGCTCGCGCTGATCGGTGGCCTGGTCGGCATCGTGCTGGGCGTCGGCACTTCGTTCGCGGTCGGTCACTTCGCCGGCTGGCGCACCGAAATGAACGCCAGCGCGATCGTGTTGGCTTTCGGCTTTTCCGGCGCCATCGGCGTGTTCTTCGGATTTTATCCCGCGCGCAAGGCTGCCCAGCTCTCCCCGATCGATGCGCTCAGGCACGAGTAGTTGTCTAAGGAATGGCTCGCCGTCTGACGCGCCCAGCTCCAGCGGATGGTGCTTGCCGTGGCGAGGAATGGAGTATGTAATCCAGTTGCATTGCGACCGCTCGGTGCGGGTGCTGCAACGCCTTGCCCAGTTCCGGTCCCGGCGTCAGGCGCCCGGGACCGGAGGCGGGGCCGTCCCAATCGAACACGGCCTTTCGGCACGCCGATGGCAATCCAGCGTCGTGATGCTCGACAACTTTCCTTCACCGCCGCATCGGCCGTTCAGCGGATCTCAGTTACCAGGAAGAGAAGGGCCATCGTCGCGAAAGTTCGTGCAAACGACCCAGGCCATCTTCACATGCGACGCCTTGAGGCACAATACGTGGACCTCAATCCAGATGGCACAGGGTCAAGGCCAGCTGAGACGAGGAAGAAGGATGCCCAGGCTGCATCGAGCTTCGTTCTCGCGACATTGACAAGCCGTATCCGAAGGGATACGCTTGCTTCGTGTTTCAGATCCGGCAGACCGATGCCTTCGCGAGGTGGCTGGTCAATCTGCGCAACGTCCGCGCAAAGGCACGAATCCTTGCTCGCCTTGACTCCGCGCGACTCGGGAACCTCGGTGATGCGAAGTCAGTCGGCGGTGGAGTCTCCGAGATGCGAATTGACGTCGGGGCTGGCTACCGCGTCTATTTCACGCGACGTCAGCGAATCGTCATCATCTTGTTGGTTGGCGGTGACAAGGCAAGTCAAGCCAGGGACGTCGCCCGTGCCAGGTTGATGACGCAGGAAATCTGAAGAGGCCGGAACATGCGCATGAAACTCACGGAATTCGATCCCAGCGCCTACCTCGACAACGACGAAGTCATTGCGGAGTACCTCTCTGCCGCCTTGGAAGATGGAAACCCTGACGTCTTCCTTGCTGCAATCGGCAACGTAGCCAAGGCCCGCGGCATGAGCGTCATTGCCGAACAGACCGGGCTTGGGCGCGAGAGTCTCTACAAGGCGTTCGCACCTGGCGCCAAACCTCGCTACGACACCGTGCTCAAGGTGCTCCAGAGCTTCGGCGTCAAGCTCAGCGTAACCGCCTAGGTGCCACGTCGACTAAACTGTTACCGATGTATCTGGACCGTACCGGCTGACGGCTACGGCTGACATGAAGACGCTCACCGAGATCTTCGACGAGAACGCCTCGTGGCACACGCCGGGGCGAGGCTCCCTGGCTGGCGACCACCGGGGCCGCGAGGCCGTCATTGCCTACTTCGGCCGGCTGGTAGGGGAGACGGGAGGGACCTTCAAGGCCACATTGCGGCACTTGCTCAAAAGTGATGACGGCCGCGTTGTCGGCGTCCATCACAACAGCGCGAAGCGAGACGGCAAGCATTTGGATGTTGGCTGCTGCATTGTCTTCGAGCTCAAGGACGGCCGGGTCATTGACGGCAGGGAGTACTTTCACGACCTCTACGCTTGGGACAAGTTCTGGTCGTAGCCCCCCGGGACTTCGCCAGATCGCCGGCATTCACGACGAGGCGCTTGCCAGTTGCCGCTCTGCTTCGTGAGGGGCAGCGGGGCCGACGAGATGGTCGAATGACAAACCGCAGACGAGTACTCACGCTGTGTTTCGGCGCGATCGTGGCGCCGCTTGCATCGTTGGCTCAGCGGCCGCAGGGGAAGGTCCCTCAGGTTGCTTTCCTGATTTCCGAAACTCTTTCCGGTCAGGCCAGCCGTATTGAGGCACTGCGCGCCGGCCTGCGCGACCGCGGTTATGTCGAAGGCAAGAATATTGCCATTGAGATTCGATCGGCCGAAGGCAACTACGATCGGCTGCCGAGCCTCGCAGCCGAACTTGCTCGTCTCAAGGTTGACCTGCTCGTGGCCTTTGGAATAAAGGCGCTCGCTGCGGCAAGCAAGGCAACCACGACGATTCCCATTGTGATTCCGGCGACCAGCAGCGATCTCGTTGCCATGGGCCTCGTCAAGAGCCTCGCCCGGCCGGGCGGAAACGTCACCGGCTCGACCACGTTTGGTCCAGAAATCATGGCGAAGCGACTGGAGCTGCTCAAAGAAGTGATGCCCGGCATGACGCGGGTGGCCGTTCTCGTTAATCCGGCCAACTCCAGTTTCGGCCCGACGTTCAAGCAGATGGACACTGCTGCCAAGTCATTGAACATTTCCCTAAACCCATTCGAGGTGAGGGCCCCCGGCGAGTTCGAGCGCGCCTTTGCGGCGATGGCGAAAGGGCGCGTTGACGCGATCGTTATTCAGGACGACACGATATTTGGGGAGACCAATGCCAACGCAATTGCGGAACTGGCGGCAAAACAGCGCCTTCTCGCGGTTGGGAGCCAAGCGTTCGCCGAAGCGGGCGGCACGATCGGCTTTGGGAGGACCGATTCCGAACTGTATCGTCGCGGTGCCTACTTTGTGGACAGGATACTAAAAGGCGCGAAACCCCGTGACTTGCCGATTGAGCAGGCGACCCGATTCGAGCTGGTGATCAACATCAAGATCGCCAAAGCCCTCGGCATCAATATTCCGCAGTCAGTGATGCTACGTGCCGACCGCGTGATCGAGTGACCAGGTCTCGCCAATCTCGACCGGTCTAGCTCGGCTTCGATCTGACCCCCGATGTCAGATCCGATTCGATTGCGACACGTTGTGCCATTCGGCATTCGACCGGACCAATAAAGTCCGATCAAGTTGAATCCGCTCCATTCAGTGACCGAGTTCGACCCGTTGCGGTCTGTCGCGGGTGTGAAAAACGGACGTCGGCGGACCGTCGGCCTACCAAATCCAACATTCCGGCGCCAGGCAGCGATACGCAGGGTAGTGCGGTGTGGCAGACTTGACGATGGCCACAACATTCGAGCCCACAGCTGCAGTCGCTGCATTCCGCTTCGACAATTCGTTCGCTCGCGAACTGCAAGGGTTCTACGTTGCTCAACAACCTGCGGTCGTGCGTGCACCACGGCTGCTGTTTGTCAACGATTCGTTGGCGGCAGAGCTGGGGCTCGACCTCAACTCGCTCGATACCGACGCGAGGGCAGCGGTATTTGCCGGAAATATACTGGCCGACGGTGCAGAACCGCTGGCTCAGGCCTACGCAGGCCACCAGTTCGGCGGATTCTCTCCTCAACTCGGGGACGGCCGCGCGCTTCTTCTAGGCGAGGTGATCGACCGCAAAGGACGCCGTCGCGACATCGCACTCAAGGGATCGGGTCGCACGCCGTTCGCCCGCGGGGGCGACGGCAAGGCCGCCGTTGGTCCTATGCTTCGAGAGGTGCTGATCGGCGAGGCCATGCACGCGCTGGGCATCCCCACAACGCGCGCCCTCGCGGTCGCAGCGACAGGCGAGCAGGTGTACCGCGAACACGTGCTGCCCGGCGCAGTGCTGACACGCGTGGCGGCGAGCCACATCCGCGTCGGGACCTTTCAGTTCTATGCCGCGCGCGGCGACTTGGAAAGCGTGCGCAAACTGGCCGAGTACACGATCGCGCGACACGACCCCGAACTCGTAACCTCACCACAACGCTTCCTCGCGCTGCTACAGAACGTGGCCGAGCGTCAGGCGGCTCTGATCGCGCAGTGGATGAACGTGGGCTTCATCCATGGTGTGATGAACACCGACAACATGACTATATCCGGCGAGACGATCGATTACGGGCCGTGCGCTTTTATGGAGGCCTACAACCCCGCCACGGTGTTCAGTTCCATCGACCACCAAGGACGTTACGCCTTCGGCAAACAGCCCGACATCGCGTGCTGGAACTTTGCACGCCTCGCCGAAACGCTGTTGCCCCTCCTGTCCGAGGATCCCGAGCAGGCGGTCGCGATGGCCACTGAGGTCATCGTTGCGTTCCCAGCGCAGTACCGCAGATACCTGCTCCGCGGACAGCGCGCCAAGCTCGGGCTGCGTCGAGGCAAACCGGACGACGACAGCGCCGATACGGCGCTAGTCGAAGACTGGTTGACTCTGCTTCATGCCGAGCGGGTGGATTTCACCCTTGGGTGGCGGCGGCTTGCTGACGCCGCTGCCGGCGACGAAGCGCCACTGCGGGCGCTTTTTGCCGATGCGGGCGCGCCCGATGCATGGTTGGGGCGCTGGCGAGCCCGCTGCGCCAGCGAGAGCCCCAGCGCACAGCATGGCTCGCCAATTGCAGGTCTCGAGCGCGCCAAGGCGATGCGCAACGTGAATCCCAATGTCATCGCCCGCAACCATCGCGTGGAAGAGGCGCTGGCTGCCGCGTCCGACCAAGGTGATCTCGCGCCCTTTCAACGATTGCTCGATGCCCTCAGGCAGCCGTACGACGAGGCACACGATTTGGCGCCTTACGCCGAGCCGGCGCCAGCCGCACTGACAGCGTGCTATCGCACTTTCTGCGGCACCTGATCACTGCGTAGGCGGCGCTCGCTGACCGCTTTGGGCGAGGTTGTCGAACTTCCGCTCCTGGCCGATCTCGGCCGGTCTAGCTCGGCTTCGATCCGACACCCGATGTCGGATCAGATTTCGATTGCGACACGCGACGGCGCAAGGAGGCCAGCCGCGCGCGGTTTGTCGCGTGGGGATCGACATCACGACGAAAATCACAGAGCGACTGACACTCCGGCGCCTTGCGTCTCGGTGGCAATCCAGGGAGGTCGCAGCGCACGCCGCCTCACATCTCCCCCGCGCGGCCCGCCTCATCCGTTCGGCCGATGGCTCCCCGACCGCATCCGGGCGGAACCTGACATTTCTGGCAGGTATCGCTGCCGCGCGCAGATGACTACAGTGAATCGCACACCGCCAAGGAGCCCGCCATGAAGCTGCTCGTCGTCGACGACCACCCGCTCATCGTCTCGGCGCTCACTCATCTGCTGCCACAGCTCGATCGGCCGGTCAGCGTCCTGGGCGCCGCCGATCGCGACGAGGCCTACGCGCTGCTGGCCGCGCACCCCGATGTCGCGCTGGTCCTGCTGGACCTCGCGTTGCCGGGCAATCGCGGCCTCGAAGTCTTCGGGCGAATGCGCCTCGACTTTCCTCGACTCCCCATCGCGGTCCTGTCCGCAACCCACGACCGGGCCACGGTCGCGAGCGTGCTGGCAGGGGGCGCCCGTGGGTTCATCGCGAAGACAGCGAGTCCGCGCCAGCTCGTCGACACGGTGAGACGCCTGCTCGACGGGCGCGCGTGCCCGTGGCCCGACCTGGCGCGGAGTACGGCCTCGTCGCCGCTGGCCAACGACGCTGCGGACGACGTGCTCGGACTCACGCAGCGGCAGTCGCAAGTGTTGCGGCTGCTGGTGCAAGGCAAGCCGAACAAGCTCATCTGCCGAGCAGTCCAAAGCGACGCCGTTTTATAGAGGATGTCATACCTCGCGAATGGGATCGATTGGTACATGTGATTGGTACAAGACCGCGTCAACTGAAGAAGGCCCCCTCCCCCTTCCCAACCTCTCGCCCAGGGTGCTATTCTTGTCGTGGGGGGGCTTTTGCACCCTGAAGAAACGTAGGTAGAGCCGCCTCCGCGCGGCTTTTTTGTTGCCCGCTCTCCGCCCGGACAGCGGGCTTTTTCACGTCTGGAGGTCAGCCCACTCGATCGTGCTGCCTGCGATTTCCTGAGTACACGCGTAAGCCATGAGCGACATCATCCAAGCGGTTCTCGAC
>JBKKAZ010000123.1:0-7823 GCA_046714435.1 Casimicrobiaceae bacterium | reverse complement strand
CGCGCCTGGAACAACCTCGGCAGCGCGCTGCGCGAAGTCGGGCGGGTCGATGACGCGCGCTCCGCGTTCGCACACGCGACAACAGCCGATTCGGGTTATCCGCTGGGCTGGGCCAACCTCGGCATCGCGAATCGCGATCTGGGCCTCGATGCCGAGGCATCGGCCGCCTTCGACCGCGCGCTCGCGCTCGACCCGCGGCAGCGGCTCGCGCTTGTCGCGCTGGCCGGCCTGCGACGCGCGGATGGCCATCTCGATGAGGCCGCGGCGCTGTACCGGCGAGCACTCGACGTTGACGCCCGCGACGCCAACGCCTGGTTGCTCTACGCGGGGACGCTGGCCGAGCGCGACGATTTGGATGCTGCCGCCCGGGCCTATGCCGAGGCCGAACGGCGCGATCACACGCTCCTGCGCGCGACCTTCGGTCGTCATCTTTGCCTGCCGATGATTCCCGAATCGGCGGCCGCGGCCACAGCGCTGCGGGCGGACTTCGAGCGCGGCCTCGCCGCGGTGGAGCGGGAAGTGCCGGCGCGGGCCGCGGCGCTCCCTCCGGAAACGGTCGTAGACGAGCTGCGCTGGACCAACTTCCTGCTTGCCTACCAGGGCGAAGACGACCGCGCGCTGCAAGCGCGTTTCGCGGGCGTGATGGCACGCGCCGTGGATGCCGTCGCGCCGCAGTGGCGCTCGCCGATGCCAAGGCGCCATCGCGGCGGGCGGCGGCTGCGCGTCGGATTCGTCTCGTCGTTTTTCCGTGACGGTACGGTCGGACGCTATTTCGAGCACTGGATCACCGACCTGCCGCGCGAGACCTTCGAGGTTGCGTTGTATCACCTGCAACCGGGCCGCGATGCCGTCGCCGAGCGGCTCGCCACGCGCGCCGATCACTTCCGGCACTGTCCGCGCTTTCGTCCCTCGCAGCTCGCCGCCCGGATCCGCGAGGATGCCCCCGACGTGCTGATCTATCCCGAACTCGGCATGGACGCGACGACCTTCGCGATCGCGGCGCTGCGAATCGCGCCGCTGCAATGCGCTGCGTGGGGACATCCGGTCACCACCGGGCACGCGACCATCGACGTCTACTTCACCAGCGATCCGATGGAGCCCGAAGCCGCCGACGCGCACTACACCGAGCGGCTGGTCCGACTACCGGGTATCGGCACGCGCTACGGCCGTCCCGGACTGCCGCAGCCCATAACCCGCGAAGTGCTGGGCCTTCCTGACGGGGTCCCGCTGTTCCTGTGTCCGCAGTCGCTGTTCAAGATCGCGCCCGAGGACGACGTGCTGTTCGCCGGCGTTCTCGCAGCGATTCCCGCGGCACGCCTGGTCCTGTTCGAAGGGCGCCATCCCGGATTGACCGCGAAGTACCTGGCGCGCCTTGGACGCGCCAGCGCGGTCGCGGGGGTCGCGGCGGACCAGCGCGTGATCATGCACCCGCAATGCAGCCACGAGCGCTACTTGCAGATCAACCTGGCCTGCGACGCGATGCTCGATACCCGGCGCTGGTCGGGCGGCAACACCAGCCTCGACGCTATCGCGTGCGGCTTGCCCGTCGTTACTCTGCCCGGACGATTCATGCGCGCCCGGCAGAGCGCGGCGATGCTGGCGCTGGCCGGCGTTACCGAACTCGTCGCACGCGACGACGGCGATTACCTCCGCATCGCCGCCCGGCTCGCCAACGATTCGGGTTGGCGTGATGGCGTGGCGAAGCGCCTCGTCGAAGGACAGGCGAACGTGTTCGACGATGCGGCGCCGATTCAAGCGCTTGCTGCGTGGCTCGGCAAGCACGGCTGACGGGCGCCGACGCAACACCGACCCGGCTATCCGCTGTGACGATGCTCCGGCAACGCGTCATGCGGGTCGGAGTCGGCTAATGTGGCTTGCGTTCGCTCCTGGCGCGCAGCAAACGTCAGGGCCACCCAGAAGCTCAACCATTGATCCAACCGGGGAAAGGTCTGGAGGAACTGCCAGGCCACTGCGAAATAGACCAGCAGCACGATCGCGATCGAGCGATTTTCGGGTCGGAATACCCGGAAGCGTCGAAGCGTGAACGCAAGCCCCCAGACGAACGCAGCGACGGAGAGGATGCCGCCTTCGACGGCCATCTCCAGCCACATGTTGCTCGCCGTCGGCTCGATGAGCCGATGTTCCCCTCGCGTCACGCCGCTGCCGAGCAGCGGATGCGCTGCCACGATTGCGAAGGCCTGTTTGGCATGGCCGAGTCGCTGCCCTTCGCCGGTTTGCTCCGGAACAATATCGCGCGACCGGCCGATGGAACGAACTCTTTCCTCGCTGCTCAAGCACTGCAGGTCCAGGAACGCAAGTTGATTACGGATGATCGGGCAGACGCGCTCGACCGATTGCTGCCAGCTCAGCGATTGCAGTGACATCGCGAAGCCTGTCCGGTTCTGCTCGGGCAGGAGGAGGGCAGCGCCGAGGAGGCCCGCGATCGCCAGCGCAGCCAGAACTTTCCGCCAGGGGACCGCGGATGCGGAGCCCCCGACGCTTCCAAACAGAATCAAGGTCACGGTCACGACGACCGCGTAGAGCCACCCCGTCCTCGACAGGGTCGCGACCAGTGCCACCAGCCCGACGCCGACCAGCAACGTCGAGAGTGTCACTGCCACTCTTCCCATCGGCGTCAGCGCAAGCGCCCAGGCCAGCGCGATGCCGCTGGCGGCATACGACGGCTCGTAATAGAACGCGTGCGGGCGGTAAAGGGTCTGATCGGCGACGAGGTCGTTGGGCTGGCCGAACCCGATCATGTATTCGGGCCCGCGCGTGAAGCCGGTCACGAAATCGACGGCGATCAGCAGGGTAACCACCAGAAAGGCCGAGAAATAGCCTCGGACCACGTCCCGGTGATCGAATAGCTTGCACCATGCATACGCGGTCAGAAAGTTGAACCCGAACCAGGCGAGCTTTAGCAGCCCCAGCCAGGGGGTGTCGGACGTCACCGCTGCAAGCCCATACGCGGCGAGAAATGGCAGCCAGCCGATCGACAATGCCGCGAGGTCGCGCGCCGAATCCGCCCTCCGGGCCAACAGCCAGGCCGCGAGCCCCGCTGCGAGCACGACATTAGCGATTCTCACGTTGACGCCCTGAACGCGAAGCGAAAAGATCTGGTCGGCCGTCCCCAGGAAGAACAGCATCGCGCAGAGCAGCGTCGCGAGCACAGCGCGATGACGCGACGGCGGACTCGGCGCAACGATCATTGTCTCGGCGGCGGTCCGAGTGGACGCGGCTCGCGGGATTCTCGTTCTACGGCGAGTGCTCGAATAGCGTTGCGCAAGGTGGCCAGCACCGCCATCCAGTCGCCGGGCGCGGGCTGACGGAACAGCGTCGCGGTCGGGTACCAGTCGCTGTCGGTGCGCGAGGTCCGCCAGCGCCAGTCGCTTGCGAATGGCAACGCGATGAAGACCGGCCGTGCCAACGCACCCGCGAGGTGTGCAAGGCTTGTGTCCACCGTCACGACCAGGTCGAGTTCGGCGATAAGTGCCGCCGTGCCGTCGAAGTCGTCGGGATAGGGATGCGGCACCAGGCGCGCCAACGCAGGAGCCTCGGCCGCCGGCGGGGCGTGGCCCTGCTGCAGCGAGAACCAGGTCACGCCTTGCATGTCGAGCAGCCTCGCCACGAAAGCCAGCGGCGCCGAGCGCCGCCGGTCGTTGCTGTGGCGCGGATTGCCGGCCCATGCGATGCCGGCGCGCAGCGTATCCGGCCAGGCTCGCAACGTCGCGGCGACTTCGCGCCGGCGCGCGGGCTCGACGGCAACATAGGGAACGCGAACGGGAATGCTGCCCGCGTTGATGCCGAGCGCGCCCGCCAGCGAAAGCAACGGCAGCCACGCGTCGTGCGGCGGCAGCGGTGCGCCGGTGGGCACGACCTCGCTCACGCCCTCGACGGTGCGGAACAATGCGACTAGCGCAGCGGGTGCTTGCACGACAACCCGGGCGCCGCGTCCGGCGAGCGGCGAGGCGAGGCGAATAAACTGGATCGCGTCGCCGAGCCCTTGCTCGCAGTTCAAGAGCAGCGTGCGCCCCGCGGCATCGTGCCCGTCCCAGCGCGGCGTCGGCGGTACGGACGCCGGCGCGAACGCCGCGATCTCCAACCGCGAATCGTAGTGTGGCCAAGCTTCCGCGAACCGGCCCGCGGCGAGTAGCGCGAGCGCGAAATTGAATCGGGCTTCCGCAAACTTCGGCGCGTGAGAGAGTGCCTGCCGGAATGCGTCGATGGCGCCATCGAGGTCGTTCTGCGCCTGCAGCACCAGGCCGAGGTTGTTCCAGGCGCCGGCGTGGTCCGGTTTGAGCACGAGCGCACGACGGTGCGCCGCCACCGCTTCCTGGTTGCGATCGAGCGCTGCGTAGGCGAGGCCGAGGTTGTTGTGAAACTCGGGCTCGTGCGGCACCTGCACGACCGCACGCTCGAGCATCGGCAACGCGCCGGCGGCATCGCCGCACTGATAGGCGCTCACGCCCAGATAGTGCATCGCGTGCGGATGTCCGGGTTCGAGATCGAGGGCGGCGCGGTAGTCGCCCACTGCCGCGTCGAGTTCGCCGCGTTGGTGGGCGACAAGGGCCCGGGCGACCAGGACATCGGCGCTTGGCGCGGCGGCGGCCAAGGGTGCGCCGGTTCCGGTGACGGCGCCGTGACACTGCTTGAATCGCTTGCCGCTGCCGCAGGGGCAGGGGTCGTTGCGGCCGATGCCCGCACCTCGCGCCAGCGCGGCTTCGCTGTTCCTGAGCAAGGTGGCGGCTTCCCCGTGGCCCGGCTCGGCGGCGAGGATCCGCTTCGCGATTGCGATCGCCGGTTGCCACTGCCCGAGCGCAACGCAATTTCGCAGCAGCTGCGCCAGTTGCACCGAGCGCGCGACCGTGTCGCTGAAGCTGCCCGCGAGCGCGGCCAGCGCTGCCGGAGGCATGACGCGGCAGAAGTTGTAGAGGCCGTGAAAGCCGAATGGGCGGCCGATCGGGTAGGCCGCCTCGAACGCGAAGCGATCGGCAAGCGCTGCGCTACCGAAGCGGATGCCATACTCGCGCTCGAGCAAGTTGCGAAACGTGCGGCCGATCGTCACGTCCTCGGCCTCGTCGAGCTCGATCCGCGGATCCTGCAGCGCCTCGAGCAGGCGCCGTGAGCGCAGCGAAAAACCGCCGTTGCCCACGTCGTGGCCGTCGATGTGCCAGAGCCACCGCGCGCCCAGGTAGTCGCAGTCGGCGAACGCCGGATCCCATGCTTCCGGGTTCAGCACGTAGCCGTCCCACTGCACCAGCAGCAGGTGCGGGGTCGTGACGTGCGGCAGCAGCCGCTTCAGCACCAAGCGCGAATACGCGTCGCGCGATCGGATCGGCTCGATGGGGACGACGTCCACGCCGTCGGGGGCGAACAATCCGGGGGGAAGCCGGTCGGTCAGAAGCACGGTCCGCGCGAATCGAATCCGCTCGCGCGAGCATTGCAGTGCGCGCAGCGCGAGCGCCTGATTCAGCGTGTCGACGCAGGCGAGTGTCACACCCGGAAGTGCGATCATGCCACGCGACATCACCCAGGCGTGGCTTGCAGTGCAGGGCCTGGCGCGCCACGCGCGACGTACCAGGCGCGAAGCGTCATCAGCATCCAGACGACGATCAGTGGTGCGAGATGCAACGTCGCACGGTTCACCGTCGACTGGTCCTCCACCCACAGGAACGCATTCGTGAACCCGAAGCCGACGAACAGGAACATCAGGCCGGCCGTGACCACACAGGTGAATGGCGCGACGTCGCGCGACAGCAGCTGGCGCCTGCCGAGCACGACCGTGGCCACGGCGCAGTACCAGAGCAGGTTCCAGTTGCCGAACGAGAAGTAGGCGTCAAACAGCGCGTTCCACGGCATCATGAACTGAGGTAACAGCTGGTAGCCAAGGATGTTCACGCCGGTCCGTGCAAGCAGCAGGATGCCGAACGCTGCGGTTGCGAACGCGAATCCCGCGATCTGCAATCCGCGTCGCGGCAGCGCCGCGCCGCCGATTCCTGGCAACAGCGTCATCAACCAGGCCTTGCCCGGGTTCTTCACCGTGACACAGGCGGCGAGCATGACGACTGCCAACAAGGCGTCAGCCGCGTTTCGCGTCTGCACGGCGCGAAGCACGGCCAACGTGCCCAGCGTGACGTACGCGGCCATCGGCAAGTCGGCATAGCCCGCCAGCGCGATATGGACATTCAGGATCGGCAGCGACATGACCATGGTCGAGCCGACAAGCGCGACCAGTCGCAAGAATCCGAGTCGCCTCAAGCCGCCATGGAGCGCGATTGCGAACGCAACGCCTGTTAACCACCAAGGCAGATTGACGAGTGCGTCATCCCAGCGCCCGATGAGGAGCGCCGCCCACACTTGGAACAGCGGCACCGTCGCGGGATAATGCGGCGCGGCGTCGAAATAGCTGGCGGGCACGCTGCCGCTCAGCCACTCGGCGACGTTCACGAACGGCACGAGCCGTCCGAGCTCGAACCAGACGCGTGCCTTCGTCCCCCATTGCGTCCATGCATCCCAAGGATAGAGCGGCCGCCACAATACCTCCGCGAGGAGCAGGGCGAAGCGAACGGCGAGCCACGCAACGAGCACACGCCACAGCGTGCGCTGCCAGCCGTCGAGCCCCTCGCCGCCGAGCGCCCGAAGGGACTCGCGGGCGATGTTTGCGAGCCTGTCCGGTGCGTCGCGCAACGCAACGAGCATGGCGAGCGCTGTCGCGATTACGAGTGGCGTTGCGACGCTTGCGATCCCGAGCCGAATCCCTGCTGCGGACAAGCCGCGCATCGACAGCGTCAACAGGAACATGCCGACGAACCAGCCGCAGCCGATCAGCCACGACGCTGGTGGCGCATCGGGGCGGCCCTTTTGCCGATAGACGATCGCGAGCAAGGCGATCCCGAATGCCCAGGGTAGCGCGAGACCGAGCACGAGAACAATGAAATCGAGCATCAGTGAACCACGAACAGTGCCGCGCCGCGGCTGGCCAGTTTCAATTCGGCCGGGACAGGCTCGCGGTTGTCCCAGCGCAGCTTGCCTTGGGCGGCGTCGTACTGGATGCCCTTCCGGTTATAGACGGCGATCCAATCGCCGGCATGGACTTGTACGGGTTCGGGAAGAACGTTCGCGCGCGGCGCGAACGCGTTGTGCGGATACAGGTGGTACGCGGCGCGCCCACGGAAATACGGCGAGTCGGCGGCGATGAAGACGCGCGCCGGCGTAGCAGGCATCGCCTCCTTCGCTTTCTGGATGAATGCGAACAGCGCCCCGTCCTCGACGGCCAGGCGCTTGTCGGCCCAGTTCTTGCCGGCGAATTGCTCCGCGGTCGCGTCGACCTGGCGAACCAGGTTCCACATCCAACGTGCGTCAAGCACGAGCCATGCCAACAACGCGAAACCGACAAGCGACGCGAATGTCCCGATCGGTAACGCCAACGGGCGCCAGCGCCGCAGCGCCAGGACGATCAGCGTCGCGAGCGCTGCTGCCGCTGCGAGCAATACGGGGAGTGGCAGGTCCTGCAGATCGGCGCCACCGGTCACCGTGTTGATCGACGTGCCGCTCCACGCCTCGAATGTGAACCACTCGCGTGCGCGGTCGCTTATCACCTCGCTGGCTGACAGCGTCTTTGCGACGACACCGCGGATACGCACCGGTTCCGCAATCGGGCCGCGCATCGCGAGCGCAAGCCCGTCGATGCTCCCGATCCAGGCAGGATGATCCTTGGTGACGGCGCGCAGCAGGCGCCCGGTGACGACGACGAGCGGAATCGAATTCAGCTGCTCGGGCTTGTAGTTGGTGCGCCAGAGCAGCGAGACATCGATGTGCTCGGA
>JBKKAZ010000122.1:0-48939 GCA_046714435.1 Casimicrobiaceae bacterium | reverse complement strand
ATTCGCTGGAAGTCTCGCCCGCGACTTTCAAGCGCGACCTCGAGTACATGCGCGAACGCTTCAATGCCCCGATCATCTGGAACGCCGATCGTGGTGGCTACGAATTCGTCGCGCCCCGGGAAGGCCCGAAATATGCGCTGCCGGGCCTCTGGTTCAACCCCTCGGAGATCCACGCGCTGCTGACGATGAATGCGATGCTGGACGATCTCCAGCCGGGCCTGCTGGCGACGCACATCGCGCCGTTGCGCGCGCGGCTCGAGATGCTGCTCGAGGAAGGCCGGTTGGAGGCGACCGAGGTCCGGAAACGTATCCGCGTGCACCGCCAGGCGGCGCGGCCGTTGCCCTCCAGCCTGTTCGAAACGGTGGCGGCCGCCACGTTGAAACGCCGCCGACTGCACATGCGATACGGCGCGCGCAGCTCGGGGCAGACCACCGAGCGGACCGTGTCCCCTCAGCGGCTGGTGTTCTATCGCGACAACTGGTACCTCGACGCGTACTGCCACCTGCGCGAGGACCTGCGAAAGTTCGCGCTCGACGCGATCGAGCGTGCGCAGCTGCTCGAGGACAAGGCGAAACCGGTCGACCTCAAGGCGGTCGAACGCCAACTCGACCGGGGCTACGGCGTCGTTGGCGGAGCGAACGTGCAGTGGGCGACGCTGCGCTTCTCGCCGGAGCGCGCTCGCTGGGTCGCGCACGAGCAGTGGCATCCCGAGCAGCGCGGCAGTCTGCAGGACGACGGCCGCTACGTGCTCGAGGTCCCGTTCTCCGATCCGCGGGAGCTGCTGATGGATGTGCTCAAGTACGGCGCGGCGGTCGAAGTACTTGCACCTGCCGCGCTGGCGCAGGCGGTGAGCGACGAAGTGGCACGCATGGCGGCGCGATCGCGGTAGACAACTACGAGTACGGTCCCCGAGCGATACTGCACGCGCCTTGTGGCGTATGCTTGCCGCTCCGGCATTCGTCGCAAGCCACCGTGAGCCACAAGCACGAGAAGGCACTTCGCGCGATCTTTCACGACCCGGTCAGCGGGAACATCCACTGGCGCGAGATCGAGTCCCTGCTCGTCCACCTCGGCGCCGACATCGAATCGCTGTCCGGCGCGCGCTTGCGCGTCAAGCTCCATGGTCACGAAGGCATCCTGCACCGGCCGCACCACGGGAACACGCTCGGCCGGCACGACATCCAGCACTTGCGCGATTATCTTGCGCACGCCCGCGTGACGCCATCGCAGTACGACGCGGACCGGGAACGGTAGCGGCCGATGCAGGCGGCGCTTGTGACCGCGCAACTACAGCATCCGACGAGCCTAGGCCCACTGCTATAATGCGCAGCTTCTCCGCCTGCCGATCCGGCCGGCGGTTTCTTTTTGCACGCACGCCCATGCGAGCTCCGTCCCATCCGCCGGACCTTATTCGCGACGTCGCCCTGCGCCGCACGTTCGCGATCATCTCGCATCCGGACGCCGGCAAGACAACGCTGACCGAGAAGCTGCTGCTGTTCGGTGGCGCGATCCTGCTCGCCGGCACGGTGAAGTCGCGCAAGAGCGCGAGGCACGCGACGTCGGACTGGATGGAAGTGGAAAAGCAGCGCGGCATCTCGGTCACCAGCTCGGTAATGCAATTTCCCTACGACGGCTACACGGTGAACCTGCTCGACACGCCCGGGCATGAAGACTTCTCCGAGGACACGTACCGCGTGCTCACCGCCGTCGACGCGGCGGTCATGGTCATCGACGCCGCCAAGGGTGTGGAGGCGCAGACGATCAAGTTGCTCGAAGTCTGCCGGCTGCGCGACACGCCGATCATCACCTTCGTCAACAAGCTCGACCGCGAAGTGCGCGAGCCGCTGGAGTTGCTTGCGGAGATCGAGTCGGTGCTGAAGCTCGACTGCGCGCCGATCACCTGGCCGGTCGGCATGGGCAAGTCGTTCCGGGGCGTCTATCACCTGCACAACGACCGGCTGCTGCGCTTCACGCCCGGCGCCGAGCGCGCGGCCACCGAGACCGAGCTGATCCAGGGGCTCGACAGTTCCCGCCTCACCGAACTGTTTCCCCATGAAATGCCTGCGGTGCGGCACGACGTCGAACTGGTGCGGGGCGCGAGCCCGCCCTTCGATCTCGCCCGCTTCCTGGCGGCGACGCAGACGCCGGTGTTCTTTGGCTCGGCCATCAACAACTTCGGCGTGCAGGAAATCCTGCACGCGCTGACCGAATGGGCGCCGCCGCCGCAGCCGCGCGACGGCGGCACGCGCATCGTGGAACCCGCCGAGGAGCGCTTTTCCGGGTTCGTGTTCAAGATCCAGGCGAACATGGACCCGCGGCACCGCGACCGCATCGCGTTCTTCCGCATCTGCTCCGGCCGCTACCGGCCCGGCATGAAGCTGAAGCAGCAGCGCGACCAGCGGGAGATGAAGCTCGGCAACGTGCTGACGTTCATGGCCAACGAGCGCGTCATCAGCGAAGATGCGGTCGCCGGCGACATCATCGGCATCCACAACCACGGCCAGCTGCAGATCGGCGACACGCTTACGGAGGGCGAGGCGCTGTCGTTCAAGGGCATTCCCTATTTCGCGCCGGAACTGTTCCGGGTCGCGCGCCCGCGCGACCCGTTCAAGGCCAAGCAGCTTTCCAGGGGCCTGCAGGAACTCGGCGAGGAAGGCGCGATCCAGGTCTTCGAGACCGTGTCAGGCAACACGCTGATGCTGGGCGCCGTCGGCCCGCTGCAGTTCGAGATCGTCGCGCACCGCCTCGCGGCCGAGTACAAGGTCGACGCGATCTACGAGACCGCGAACATCGCAACCGCCCGCTGGCTCGGCTTCCCCGACGAGACCACCCGCCGCAATTTCGAGCGGGAGCAGGCGGCGTCGATTGCCACCGACGTGGATGCCAACCCAGTGTTCCTGGCGTCCAACAAGTACAACCTGCAGGTGACCATGGAGCGCTGGCCGAAGGTCAGGTTTCGTGCGACCCGCGAGCATCGCGAGCAGGTGACGCAGGGCGCGTAGGCTTCATCCAGGCGTTCGGGTAAGCCGTTGGAAACCCAGTGCAACGCGCGGCAAGCAACGTTAAGCTTGCGCGGTTGCACAGCGCGCTCCCGTGAACCTCAACCTCGAAGCGAAATCCCGCCCCGCCCGATTCTCGAACGGGCGGTCGGCCGGCTCGCGCCTGTTCGAAGGGATGCGGTGAGCGGGCACCCCGCAATCTTGCTCGTCCCGTATCCGGCCGCGTCCTTTACGCCGGCGCCGCTCGCCGAAGGACTGCAGCCGATCTATGTTGGCGCCGACATGGCGATACCGCTGCCCGACCGATGCGTCGACCACGTCGAGGTCTCGATGCTGGTGCAGACGGTTGCTGCCGCGCGCGTGCCCGCGCTATTGGTGGAGTGCCGGCGAGTGTTGCGTCCCGGCGGCCGCGTCGCTTGCGGACCGGCCAACTCGCTGCCGATCGCCCGGTGGGCTGCGCTTGTCGGTCTCGAATCCGATGCGCGCGACGCCGATCGTCCGGATGACCCTAACAGATGCACCTTCCGCAAGCCGGAGCGTGGCGTTGCCGGCGAGCCGATGGTCTCGATCGTCATCCCGGCGTTCGCGCCGCGGTTCTTCGCAGCGACGCTGGCGAGCGCCGTCGGTCAGACCTGGCAGCCGCTCGAGATCGTGATCTGCGACGATTCGGAAGCCGACGAGATCCGGGCAATCGCGCAGCAGGCCGCGCGGGAGCGGCCGGTGCGCTACTTCCGCAACGAGACGCGCCTTGGCACCCGCGCCAACCTCGCGCGCGGCTTGGCCGAGGCACGCGGAGAGTTCGTCAAGTACCTCAACGACGACGATCTGCTCGCAGCCGACTGCGTGGCCACGCTTATGGACGGCTTTCGGCGAGCGCCGGATATCGTGCTTGCCTCCTCGTGGCGCCGGCGCATCGACGCCGGCGGCCGGCCGCTTGCCGACCAGCCCGCCACCGTGCCGATCGCCGGCCAGGACATCGTTGTCGCCGGTGTGTCACTCGCCAACGCCATGTTGCTTGCCGGCCTCAACATCGTCGGAGAACCAAGCAGTGTCATGTTCCGGCGCAGCGATTTCGCGGACGGCGACCCGTTCGGATTCGACGGCGTACCGGCGCGCGGCGCGGTCGACATGGCCATGTGGGCGACGCTCCTCTTGCGAGGCAATGCCGTGTGGTACCGCCGCGCGCTGAGCGAGTTCCGCATCCATCCGGCGCAAAGCCAGCAGGACCCGGCGAAGCGTCTGCGGGCCGTCGAGGGTATCCGCAGCCTGCAGCACGCATGGCTTGCGCTCGGCTTCCCCGAGCACCTGCGCGCCACCGAAGTCCTCGCGCAGCCGTTCCCGCCCTCGCCGGACGATGGCTGGCATTGGCACCCGGTGCCGGCGCTGGCATCGATAGCGCAGTCGCTGCGGCAAAGGCCGCCATCGGACGGATGGCGCTACGGGGTTTCGCCCACCACAGCACTGCCTCCCGAGAAAGCTTCATAAGGCTGATCGCATGGCGCACATCGCGCGACGCCTGGGATGCCGAACCGTTGCCGCCCGTCGTCGCGCTTGGCTTCCGTGGCCCTGCTGACGCCCATCCCGCTCGCTCAGCGTGCCCGCCAGACGCCATCGCGTTGAAGCGCGTCGACTTTCACTGGATCAGCGGAACGGCTCGCGAGCCCTTCGTGGGCTACCCGCGCCGGGACTCGCCTCGTCGTCGCACCGGGCCACGGGCCTGCGAAGCAAAGAATCGCGGGACCGACTTCATCGAGCCCGAGATGCCAGCGCACCGCAGTCGCGCCGGTGAAGCGGCCGTTGAACTCGTGAATCAGGAGGCGTCCGTCGGCGTCGCGCTGGCACTGGATGTTGAGCGGCCCGCGCCAGCCTGCGTTGGCAAATTCGCGAGCGCAGCGTTCACCCAAGTCGCGCGCCGCCGGATCGCCGTCCACCTCGACGCGCTTGGCGCGGCGCAGGTTGAGCTGGTTGCGCGTGCAGATGACGTGTTCGACCGAGCCGTCCGGACCGACCAACACCTGGATCGAATGCTTGAAGGTCTGGAACGTGTAGTGGAGCGGCAGGCCGTCGCACTCGACCGCGGCTCGAAACTCGTCGATGGCATCCGGCTCACCGATGTAGCGCTGCACGACGCAGTCTTCGCGCATTAGCGCGCGGTCGAGTTGCGCTTCGTTCCACACGATGCGGATGCCGCCGGAGGCGAAGCCGCGTCGAGGCTTCGCAACCGCAGGAAGTCCGCCGCCGCGAACGAACACTTCCCGCGCCTGAGAGGAACCTGCGATCAGCGACTCGACAAACGGCAGTCCGCGCTCGACGCAGAACCGGTAGCCCCGCCACTTGTCCCCCACCGTCTCCGCGATTTCCCGGCCACCGCACAGCAATCGCGCGGCGAGGTCCGGGCGGCGATCGCGCAAGCTCCCGAGAAACACGACGTCGTCGTCGCGGCACGGCACGACAAGGTCGATCCGTTCGGCTTCGATGATCGCCAGCAAACGCCGTTCGAGGCCGTCGGGATCGGCCGCCGCCGGCGGCACGAGATGAGCCGCATCGAAATCGAACAGCGCCGGCTCGTCGGCGATGCTCGACGTGGCGACCAGTTCGAGCCCTTCGCGCCGGCCGGCCAGCGTTGCGAGCACATTTTGGCCCACGCGGCAGCCGCCGGAGAGAAGGAGAAGCTTGGGCATGGGCAGGCGAGTCGTTCCCGGAAGGCGGGAGAAGCATGCTAGCCGAACTTGCGCGCGGGCCGCCGCGACGTGTCGAATCGCCCTGCCCACCGCGGTCCTCAACTCGAGCCTTTGGTGCGCTGTCTCGGCCGAACGCCAGCGTAAACTCGCAGGAGCGATCCGGCGTCACCCCGATACCGGCATCGCAGGACCGAATCGACGTGGCCCTGATCCAGGAGTCGTACCCTTTGTCGCGCGAAGACGCCGCGCGCCGTTGCAGCGGGTTGCCCGGCTTCGCAGAGTGAGCCCCGACAACGCGATCGACGCGAGCCTGCGCGACCGAGCCAGGCGTGCGCGCGAACGGGTCAAGCTGCTGGTGCCCGATCTGCCGCGGGCCGAGGCCTTGCTGCCCTACCTCCGCCGCATCGACGAGGCGGCCTGGTACACGAACCGCGGCCCACTGGTCCAGGAGTACGAACGCGCCTGCGAGCGATTGATCGGCAGCAACGGGCGCGACGTGCGATGCGTCACTGCATCCTCAGGCACCGCGGCGCTTGAACTTGCCCTCCGCGCGACGCCATTGCCGCCGGGAAGTCGCGTGCTCGTCCCGGCGTTTACCTTTCCCGCGACGGTCATCGCGATAATGCGCGCCGGGCATCAGCCGATCCTCTGCGACGTCGATGCGGAGCGATGGGTGCTGACGCCCGCGATTGCAGCCGCTTCGGCCCGTGCTCACGCGTGCCGTGCTGTCGTGCCGGTCGCGGCATTCGGCGTACCGCTCGATCTCGACGGATGGGATGCACTCGCCGCGTCGGATGGACTGACGGTGGTCATTGACGGCGGTGGTGCGCTGGGGGCGATGCCCGCGGCGCGGCGGGTGACCCTCGTCTACAGCCTGCACGCAACCAAGCCGCTCGGCGTCGGCGAAGGGGGCCTCATCGCGACGCCCGACGCAACCCTCGCGGAGCGAGCGCAACGCCTCGCGAACTACGGCTTCGCGGCCCATCATATCGATGAGGCCGGCACCAACGCCAAGCTGTCCGAGTATGCGGCCGCTGTGGGACTCGCGCAGATTGACCGCGTGCAAGAGCTCCTCACGCGGCGTGGCGCGGTGTGGGCACAGTGGCGCGAGGCGCTTGACCAGCTCCCGCAGCTAATGACGCAGCATGGCGTCGGCACGGCGGCGCCTGCGAATCTCGTGGTTCGCCTCCCGGGCGATGCGGAGCACATTCGAAGTGTCCTTGCGCGAGACGGGATCGAGACGCGTCGCTGGTATTGCCCGCCTGTCCACGAACACCGGGCGTTCGCCGACCTGCCGCGCTGCGGACCCCTCGTCGAAGCCGACCGGCTCGGCCGGCAGGCGCTCGGCCTGCCGTTCCATACCCGCCTGACGGCTGCCGACATCGTGCGGATCGTGAAGGCACTGCGAATCGCGCTCGCCGCTGCGACCGACCGCCGGCCGAGGGAAACGCCGTAGGCGTTCGGAGCATCGAAACCCGCTCCCGCCGCAGGACTTACAATTGCGGACTTCGAAAACGAAAGGACAGGCCATGGCCGATTCGGCGCGCGATCCTGCAATGGATCCCAAATCGCTGTACCGCGAGGAAATCTATACCGACCGGAAGATGGGCACGCTGCGAGTCATGATCCCGGTCGCACCGGACGGCAGCCCAGACGCCGGCCGTCAGACCCTCTACCTCGGCGAAGCGCAGCTGATGACCAACATGGGACCGCTGCCGGTCAGCTTCGACATCGAGGGAAAGTCGCTCTCGGAAGCGATCGCCAACTACGGCGAAGCGTCGAAAGCCGGCATCGAGCAGGCGCTGCACGAGCTGCAGGAGATGCGCCGGCAGGCATCGTCGTCGCTGGTGATTCCTCCCGCAGGCGCGGCCGCAGCGCTCGGCGGCCTCGGCGGACGCCCCGGCGGCGGCAAGATCCAGATGCCCTGATCCGGACTTCAGCGCTTTCGCGCAGGCCGGGTTGGGGACTTCGCGGCGCGTGCAGACGGCAGCCTCCACGGCGCATCGGCGGCAAATCGCGTGGCAATGAAATCGACGAACGCGCGCACCTTCGCCGAGAGGTGTCGCCGGCTCGGATAGACGGCGTAGATCGGCGAGGTTGGCGGTGCGAAGCCCGGCAGTAGTTGCAACAGGCGCCCGGCGCGGATGTCGTCGCCGACGATGAAGTCCGGCTCGAAGGCGATGCCGGTGCCGGCGAGAGCCAGTTCGGTGAGGAAACGCCCGTTGTTCGCGTGTACCGGGCCCGCGATGCGTACCGGATGCTCGACGCCTGCGACATCGTGGAATTGCCACAGATCCCGCGACGTCAGGTAGGCATAGCCGAGGCAGCGGTGCCCGGCTAGGTCCGCAGGCACCGCGGGCGCACCGTGTCGCTTTACGTACGCGGGCGATGCGCAGCAGATCATCTCCGTAGTTCCGATGCGGCGGGCGATCAGCGCCTGACTGCCGGTAGTACCGATACGGATCGCGAGGTCGATGCCTTCCTCGACCAGATCGACCGTGCGATCGGACAGTTCGACGTCGAAGCGGAGCTCGGGGTAATTCGCGCTGAAGTCGGCGATCGCCGGCGCGACGTGGCGCTCGCCAAACGTAATCGAACAGGTGAGCTTCAGCGTCCCGCGGGGTGAGAGTGCGTTGGCTGCGACGGCGGCCTCCGCTTCCTCGAGGTCCGCGAGCAATTGCAGCGCGCGCTCATGGAACGCCTGCCCGCTCTCGGTGAGCGAGAGCCGGCGCGTGGTTCGATTCAGGAGCCGCGCGCCGAGATGCGCCTCCAGTTCCGACACGTGCCGCGATACCGCCGAAGTCGATAGATCGAGTCGCTCGGCCGCCCGAGCAAAGCCGCCTTGCTCGACCACCTTGGTAAACACCGCGAGCGATTGGAATCGATCCATGGGCGACAGATTATTGCGATTTGCGCAATAATATATGTCAGTTTAGCGTATTTATCTCTTGCTGGACAAGGCTCATTCTTCGCTCCACGCGCTCGTTTCCCCGACGCGCCCTTTTTGGACCTCAGGAGCGAACCATGCAATCCGATCGCAACGTCGCCGCCGCCACCACGCTGCTGCGGCTCACGCTGGGCGTGATGTTCATTGCCCACGCGCTGTTGAAGTACTACGTCTTCACGCTTCCCGGCACCGCGCAGTTCTTCGGCTCGCTCGGCCTGCCGCCGGCACTGGGCTACGTCACGTTCTTCGCCGAGCTGGTCGGCGGCGTGCTGATCCTGCTGGGCGTCTACACGCGCTACGTTGTCCTCGCGCTCGTGCCGGTCCTGATCGGCGCCACCTGGGCGCACGCCGGCAACGGCTGGCAGTTCAGCGCCCCGAACGGCGGCTGGGAGTACCCGGCGTTCCTCACCATCGCGGCGATCGTGCAGGCGCTGCTCGGCGACGGAGCGCTAGCCCTCAGAGGTCAGGCGACAGGGAACTGGCGTCCGAACAACCCCGTGCTTGCCAGGACCTCACGCGCTTAGCATCCCCCTCGTCCCCTGATACCGGATACCTGATACCTGCTACCTGGTACCTGATTCGGAGAATCGCATGAAGCTCTATTACGCCCCCGGTGCCTGCTCGTTCGCCCCGCACATCGCGCTGCAGGAACTGGGCCTGCCGGTCACGCTGGTCAATGTCGACTTGTGCACGCCCAAGCTCGCCGAAGCGAACCGAATCGACTCGGCTGGCAGAGTCGCCGTCGCAGCATAGTTTCAGATACGGGGGTAGGGTAAGCTCGTCCCCGTTTTCCACGCAATCAACATGAATCGACTGCCGGTCATTTTTGTCTCCCACGGCTCGCCGATGACGGCGATCGAGCCTGGCGCGGCAGGCAGCAAGTGGGTTGCACTCGCGCGTTCGCTGCCACGGCCCCGCGCGGTGCTCATCGCATCGGCGCATTGGGAAACCGAGCTGCCGATGCTGACCGGCAATCCGAAGCCGGAAACGATCCACGACTTCGGCGGCTTTCCCGAGGCCCTGTACGCGCTGCGCTATCCGGCGCCGGGTGCGCCCGAGTTGGCCGCCGAAGCGGCGGCGGCGCTGAAGGCGGCAGGGATCACCGCCGGCGTCGACGGTTGCCGCGGCCTCGACCACGGCGCATGGGTACCGCTGATGCACATGTTTCCCGAGGCCGACGTGCCGGTCGTCGAGCTATCGGTGCAGCCGGCACGCGGTGCTGCGCACCACCTGGCGCTAGGCCGCGCACTCGCGCCGCTTTCCGAGCATGGGATCCTGATCATCGGTTCCGGCCACGCGACGCACAACCTGCGCGACTGGATGATGCAAGTGCGCCAGCCTTCGAAGTTGCCCTATGTCGGGCAGTTCGCCGATTGGCTCGCCGGCCGCCTCGCGGCGAACGACAGCGACGCGCTGGTGGACTGGCGCGAGCAGGGTCCCGATGCGAAACGCGCGCATCCCACCGACGAACACTTCCTGCCGCTGCTGGTCGCGTATGGGGCGGCGGGTGAAACCCCGCGCGTGGATCGCGTGCATCGCGAGATCGTCGGCGGCGCGCTGGCCATGGACGCCTACCGCTTCGGCTGATCGCGCAGCGCCGGCCAAACGCTTCCGCAGTAGAATGCCCGCGGGGCCCATGATGACGAATACCGCGATACTGACCGCGTCGGCACTGCTCGTTTTCGCCTACCTGGTCGATGCTTTCGGCAAGCGCTTCCGCCTGCCGTCGGTGGTGCTGCTGATCGTCACCGGCATCGTGCTGCGGCAGCTCGGCGACCTTTTCCAGCTGCACCTGAAGTGGATCGATCCGGTGGTCCCGATCCTGGGCACGCTCGGGCTGATCCTGATCGTGCTCAACGGCGCGCTCGACCTGAGCGTGACCCGCGAGCGCCGGCGCCTGATCGCTGCGTCTTCGGCGTCCGCACTGCTCGGCTTCGTGGTCGCGCTCGGCCTGTTCGCAGCGCTGTTTCACTACACGATATCCCTGTCCTGGCCGACTGCGGTCCTCGCCGCGATTCCGTTTGCGGTGATCTCGAGCGCGGTCGCCATTCCCGCTGCGACCGGCCTTCCCGGCAGCGCGCGCGAGTTCGTCGTCTTTGAGAGCGCGCTCTCCGACATCATCGGCGTGTTGGTGTTCTACGCCTGGCTCGACGCCAACGGTTCGATCGCGGCGTTCGCCACCGACCTCCTCGGCTATGGCGCGATATCGCTGGTCGTCGCGCTAATCGCGGCGGTCGGGCTGTACTTCCTGATCCACCGCATGCAAGGGCAGGTTCGGTTCCTGCCGCTGATCGCGGGGCTGGTGCTGCTGTACGCGCTCGGCAAGGCGGCGCATCTCTCGCCGCTGATCCTGGTGCTCGGCTGCGGTTTGCTGCTCAACAACCCCCACCTGATTGAGCGCAATGCCTGGCTCAAGCGCTTGCACGATGACGATTACGACCGGACGCTGCGCGAGTTCAAGGGGCTGACCGCCGAACTGACCTTCGCGACCAAGAGCTTTTTCTTCCTGTTGCTCGGCTACTGGACGGAGCTGCGGCATATGACCGACCTCAGCGCCTGGGCCATTGCCGGCGTTGCGCTGGCGGCGATCTACTTGCCGCGATGGTCGATCCTCAGGCTGCTGCGCCAGCCCGACGCGGAACGCCTGCTCTGGATCGCGCCGCGGGGATTGATCACCGTGCTGCTGTTTCTGCTCGCGAAGGAGGCGGGTGCGCTCGAGAATTTTCCGTTCGGCGCGGTGATGCTCGTGGTGCTGGCAACGGCGGCGCTCACCGCGCTCGCGCAACGCGATCGTGTCAGTGCCGTCGAAGGCGTATTCGAGGTTTCGCCGACGCGAGGCCCGGAACCGCTCCCGGTCCGACCCCGGCCCGCGCCCACCGAATCGCAACAGCTTGCCTGGCGGCGTCCTGCGCCGCCACCGAACACGGATCCATGACGCTCTTGCGAAGCGCCGAGGCCGCGCTGGCCGCCATGCTCGCCGCGACGCCCGCGTACGCGGCATCCGCTGAGGTCGGCAGCGATGCGTTGCCCTGGCTGGTGCTCGGATCGATCGGTGTGGTCGTCGTCGCGATCGTGTTTCGCATGGTGTACGCGGCGCGCTTCCCCAAGGGCTACCGCGAATGGGCGCAACGGCGGCGCGACACGTTCGCGAAGCAGAACGAACAGTGGGACCGCGCCGACGAAGAGTTCCACAAGTGATACAACACCCTTTGCGCCGGCGATCACCCGCGGCGTTTTCGCCGCCGCGACTTGTTCAATGACCGACTCCGCTCCGATCGAGATTCGTCACAACGAGGCCGCGCACCGGTTCGAGGCATTGCTCGACGGTGCGCTTGCACGCTGCGACTACCAGCGCACCGGCAACGTCCTTCGCGCCTATCACACCCAGGTCCCGCGCGCGTTCGAAGGGCGCGGCATAGCGGCTGCGCTGGTGTCCGCGCTGCTGGAACATGCGGACCGAAGCGGACTCAAGGTCGAGCCGGCGTGCTCGTATGTGCGTACCTACATGCGACGCCATCCCGAGTCGAATCACCTGCTCGAGCCGGGGTTGACACTCTAGCGTCCCTCGCCAGAAACGCGTTGTGCAAGAACAAATGAGCCCCTCTCCAATGGCCAATGTACTCACGGTAGTTGCAAAGATACGGGCGGCGAAGGGCAAAGGCGACGCGCTGGCGGCGCTGCTCTCGGAGCAGGCCGCCGTAGTGCGGAACGCTGAGCCGGGGTGCCTGGTCTATCGTGTTCACCGCTCAGCCAGGGATCCCGAGCTCTTTCTGTTCTACGAGACGTACAAGGACGACGCGGCCTTCGATTTCCACCGCAAGGCGCCTCACCTTGCCGCGTACCGCCAGCGTCGCGAGCAGGAAGGGTTGACCGACGGTGCCGCCGACGTCGAGGTCTTTCGGTCCATCACCGAATGACCTGCCATCCCACCTGATGTAGTTCCTCCACTCGGACTGCTCCATCCCTCGGCGCTGAGCCGCCTGATCTCCGCGAGTAGCGCGTACCCTGCGATCAACGCGCAACAAATCATCACTGGATCACGTCGTCGGCGCGCAGCAGGAGCGAGGGCGGAATCTTGAGTCCGAGCGCCTTCGCCGTCTTGAGATTTATGACCAGCTCGAGCTTGGTAACCTGCTCGACCGGCAGGTCCTCAGGTTTCTTCCCACTGAGAATCTTGCCGGTATACGCCCCGACGCGATGAAACATCTCGGCAATATCTGGCCCATAGCTCATTAAACCGCCGGCTTCGACATAGTCGCGCACCGAATAGACCGCCGGGATGGCATGGCGCGCAGCGAGCTTGGAGAGTTGCTCGCGCCGGGTGTTGTAGAACGAGTCCGGGGCGACGAAGACAGCGTCGGGCCGCCGCCGCGCCAGCGCTGCGAAGGCGGAGTCGATCTCGTTGCCAGTGCTCGCGTGGAAGATCTGGATTCCCAGCGCCATGGCCCGAGCGGCCACTTCCACCTCTTGCAACGTGCTCTGGGCATTGGTCACATTGGCCGGATTGAGGAGCACGGCGACGCGAGCGGCTCGGGGCAACAACTCACGCAGGAGCCCGAGCCGCTTGGCGATGATCTCAGTTGTTAAATAGTTGATCCCTGTCGCGTTGCCACCGGGCCGAGCGAGGCTGGCTACGAGACCGAACTTCACCGGGTCTTCCGAAACCCCAAAGATGATGGGAATTGTCCCCGTTGCAGCTTTGGCCGCGAGCGCCGCAGTGGTGTTTCCCGGCGTGGCGATCACGCTTACGCCGCGGCGGACCAGATCGGTCGCGAGTTCCGGCAACCGATCGAAGCGCCCCTCCGCCCAACGATATTCGATCGAGACGCTCCTCCCCTCGACGAATCCGGCTTCGCTCAAACCTTGCCGAAAGGCGGCCACACGGTTAGGTTGCGGAGAAGCGCCGTGGAGGAATCCGATTACTGGTATCGCCTGTGGCTGCGCGCGAGCAGCGAGCGGCAATACGAAGGTGCCACCCGCAACGCTGCCAATGAACGTTCGCCGATCCATCACCGAGTCACCGCGTCGACGAATGGGAGTCCAACTATGCCACACTTCCTAGGGAGCCTCACCCCATCGAGGGTGGCCGATCGGGGGCAATTGCGGCCCGACACTGGCCGCCAGTTCACGACTTGTTTACCAGGGATAACCCCGTCGCACCCGAGCACTTCGTCAGAGCTTCCCTAACGTTCTAGTGTCGGGTCGACACGCACGACGGACGTGACCGAAGCGGCGATATAGCACTCCTCGTGCGCACGCTCGTGCAGAGCCGCGTGCTCGGACTCGCTCGGAATCCTGCCCGAAAAGCGCACTCGTGGCCGCAGCGTCACCTCGGTCATGGCGAGCTTGCGCTGGGCATTGCGCCCCATCACGCCGCTCGCTTCGTCGACGTACGCATCGACGACGAACCCGCGCTTTGCAGCGATCGACAGGAACCAGAGTAAGTGGCAGCTCGACAGCGAGGCCACGAAGGCCTCTTCCGGGTCGACCGCCGACGGGTCCGATTGCGGCACCGGGACGACGTGCGGCGACGACGAACCGGGAACGACCGCGCCCCCGTCGAAGCGCCAGCGATGCGCCCGCGAATACGCAAGATCCGCGAAGGGCGCGTCGCCCCGCGTCCACTCGATAATTGCGGTGTAGTGCATGGCGTGCTCCAGGAGTGCGCGGAAATAATACGCCGCTGCGCGGCGAAGACGCCACGGCGCGGGCGACGATGGGCACCGCGCTCGTCAAATGATCATTCCGGAGCGCCCGCCGCCGCCTTCGTTACCGGCCAGATCCTCTACGTCGACGGCGGTATCACCGCAAGTCAGTAGCGCGGTACGCCCGTCGCCTTGTCCTTGACCCCGGCCGAAGGCCGCGGCAAGAATGCGGCGATGATCGCCGACCAGGCACAGCCCTCCATCCGCGCAATCCCGTCACCATGCCGATGACCGCGAATACGCGACGCAGCATTGGTTCCCTGACGGCCACCGACAAGACCTTTCGCACGACACCCCCGGATCCTTTCCGCCGGCGCTGGCGCGGGTGCCTGCTGGGCGGCGCCGTCGGTGACGCGCTGGGTGCGCCGGTCGAATTCATGTCGCTCGTCGAAATCCGCGAACGCTTCGGGGCGATCGGCATTGTCGACTACACCACGGCGTTCGAGCGCCCGGGGTCGATTACCGACGATACCCAGATGACGCTGTTCACGGCGGACGGCCTGCTGCGTGGGCATGTCAAGCGCTCGCTCGACGGCCACGCGAACGTTGCGGAACTGGTCGCGCACGCCTATCAACGCTGGCTCGGCACGCAGGGAACCCCGGCTCCACTGATCGACGCCACCGGCGACCAGGGCTGGCTGATCGAACAGCGCGAGCTGTTCGCGAAGCGGGTGCCCGGCCACACCTGCCTGGCCGCGCTCGCGGCGATGCCGTCGCTGGGCGCCAAGGCGCGCAACGACAGCAAGGGCTGCGGCGGCGTGATGCGGGTCGCGCCGGTCGGCCTGTACTGCGCACGCGAGCCGGGTGCGTCGGATGCCCGCGCCGCGCGTCGCGCCTTCGACCTTGGCTGCGAACTCGCAGGACTCACCCATGGACATCCCACCGGCCAGGTCGCCGCGGGGGCGTTTGCCGCGCTGGTCGCGCTGCTCGCACGCGAATGGGAGCCGGACGATGCGATCGAAGAGGTGCTGCCGCTGGTGCTGCGCCGACCGTTGGGCACGGAGACGGGAAGCGCGATCGGCAGGGCGGTTGCGCTCGCGCACGAGGGTCAACCGACGGCCGATAAAATCGGTTCGCTGGGCGAAGGCTGGGTTGCGGAAGAGGCGCTGGCCATCGCGATCTATGCGACGCTCGCCACGCCCGATTTCACCAGCGGGGTGCTGCTGGCGGTCAACCACAGCGGCGACAGCGATTCCACCGGCGCGATGGCGGGGAACCTGATCGGCGCACTGCGCGGAGTCGACAACGTGCCTCGCAAGTGGCTTTCCGAGGTCGAGCTGGGATCGTCGATCGCCGCGATCGCCGACGACCTTGTCACCTATCCGGACTGGCCGATCGGCGAGTTCGTGCCGGACAGCGAGGCGTCACATTACTGGCGGACGCGCTATCCGCCGTTCTAGCAGGCCGATGCAAAAGGCGTCCGGGAGTTCAGTGCGTGACGAGATTGCTTCGTTGCGCCTTTTGCATCGGGATTGGATTCAGGCGGGCGCCTAGGGGCGGCCCGTCGGCACCCGCCGGCAACTGCACCGAACAACGCGCGTCATGCGCGGCGCTGTGCATCTCGAGCCATTTTTGCATCACGCTGCTAGTGCAGCCGCTGCCGAGCCTTGCGCGCGGCCTCCGGGGTTTCGCGGCGCGAGCCGCTGCCGCGCGTCTCGGTGACCCGCCGTCGGTCTTGCCAGAAACGGTAGATGAGCACCGCCGCCACCGGCAATTCGTCGACCAGACTCGCGCGCTTCTCGCGGTCGTCGATCCACTCGGAGAATTCGGGGTCGTGTTCGCCGAAGGCCAGCGCCTCGATCGGAAAGATCCAGTCGCGCGCATCCTGCGCGTCGTAGAGCGGTTGCCACTCGTCGTCGCGCAGCTTCACGCCGGCCATGTAGCCCTCGCACCACGCCGTCGCTTCGGGCGGCGCATGATCGCCGGGCTTTTCGCGTTCGCCGCGTTCGCTACGGGGCTTGTCGCCGTCCGGCAGGTAGAGCAGCGGCCGGAACCGGGTCGGGCTTTCCGCCAGCGTGCGCTCGATGCCGACCATGTGCCGCAGCATCAGCGCCATGATCCGCTGCGCCTGGTCGGACGAACCGTACGCGGGCGACGCGCTCTTGCCGCCTTCGCTCCAAACGCCGGGCAGCCAATCGGACGGCTGGACCGTCTCCGGGCCGCTCGCAATCGCCGCGAGATAGCCGTCGATCATCTCGAGGTCCATGCAGTCCTGCGGCACGGCGTCCGAGGCGAGGAAGGCCTCGAGTTCGTCGAGTTCGGTGTCGGTCAGCGGTTCGTCGAGGGCGCGTAGTTCGGCCATGGCTTGGAGCACTGCTTCGTTGCTGCGGAGCGACACTCTACAGCAAACGCCCCGGCCGGCCTTCCGCCTAGCTTCCGCCGCCTGCGTCGAACCCGAACCAGCGAGCTGGCGTGGCGGCGAGTACTACGCGGCGGTCGTGAGCGCTCGGCAGCCAGCGGCCGAGCAGCGCCAGCAGCGGACCGTAATCGATGCGGCGGTCGCAGCGCAGGAACGGCCAATCGGATCCCCAGACCAACCGCTTCGGCGTGCACTCCCGAACCAGCGCCGACACGAACGGGCGAAGATCGTCGTAAGGCGCCGGCGTGCGCGAGCAGCGCATCGGGCCCGACAACTTCACGATCGCGCGCTCGCTCGCCACGATTCTGAGCAAGGCGCGAAAGCCGGGCGCGTTTACGCCGTCTTCGGGTCGCGGCCGCCCCATGTGGTCGACGACGATTCGCACGGGCGCGGTCGCGAGCGCTTTCGCGATCGGCACCCACTGGTCAGCCTCCGCCTGAACCTCGAGCAGGAGATCCCGATCGGCGAGCCGCGCCAGCAGCCGCGGGAACGCGCGGTCGTCGAGCTGAGCGATGCCGACGCCGATGATATCGAGTCGCACGCCGACCACGCCCTTGCGCACCAGTGCGTCCAACGCGCGCGGTGCGATGTCTAGCGGTACGCGTGCGATGCCCCTTGCGCGCGTGCCGAGGCGCGCGATCGCATCGAACATGCAGCGATTGTCTTCGCCATAACCGGACGTCGGGTTGACCAGCACGACCCGTTCGATGCCGGAAGCGTCGAGCGTCGCCGCGAGATCGTCCGACGTCCCGCACTCCGAGGGCACCGGCCGGTACGCTGTCTCGACCGCGAAACGAAAGCGCGCGGGATCCAACACGTGCACGTGCGTGTCCACGGCATGGGGCGGCAGCGCGATCTTGGCCGATAACGCGTTCATCGACGAATCGTCAGGGAGCGATGCAACCGGTCCATTCTGCGCAGCCAATCTCCGACCCGGGACCCTAGTATCGCCACTCTCCGCGGACCAATCAACTGCGCAATTGTCGCTCGCCACCGCGGTGCCGTCGTTCGACCGGTCCCGCTGCAACCCGTGGCAGGCACGCCACCTTCCGCCTCGGAACCTTCGGCTGCCGTGGCGGTCGACCATCGAGTGAGCTATGCTGGACCGGACGGCAAGTTGCAATGCCATCCTGCAGACGTTGCCTTCCGGAGGCGCCAGTCCGATGCGTTTCTCCTTGAGGTTCGTGATCCCGCTGCTGCTCGTCCTCACGGCGTTCGCGTGGGGCTCGGTGCCGCTGGTCGACGCCCTGATGCAGCGCTGGTTCGTTCGCGACCTCGACATCCGGTCGAGCCTCATCGCAACGACGGTGGAAGAGCCGCTGACAGCATTGATCGGCTCCAACTCGACCACGCGAATCACGGCCTACTTCAATCGATTGATACAGGACGAAAGGCTGTTTGCGGTTGGTCTGTGCATTCCCGGGTACGCAGAGGCGATCGCAACCTTCACCTTCCCGCCGGAGATCCGTTGTGCATCGCTGGCGCCAACGCTCGGCCCGAGTGAGCGGCTTCTGAAGACCGCCCACGGACTCGTGCACCTCGCGATTCGCGACATCGATGGCGCCGGCGGGGCGAACAACCGCCTCGTACTGGTGCACGACATGAGTTTTGTCGAGCGTCGCAGTGAGGAAACCCGGCGTTACCTTTTCTACTTCTTTGTCGTGCTGAGCGGCATCGTCGCGCTCCTCACCGTCGCCATCGCCCAGCTCTCGTGGCGCGGCTGGGTGCATGGGCTGCGTGCGCTGCTGCGCGGCGAAGGCCTCCTTCGTCCCGCCGGCAGCGCCGTCCCCGAATTGCGGCCGATCGAGCGCGACCTGCGCGAGCTGATCCGCGATCTCGAGCGCCAGTATCGGCCTCTCGACGGCAGCCAGCGGCTGTGGACGGAGGAGCTGCTGCGGGCGACGTTGCACGGGGAACTGCGCGGCAACGACATCATCGCGGTCAGCAACCGCGAGCCATTCATCCATGTGCGCACTCCCCATGGCGTGCGCGTTCAGCGGCCCGCCAGCGGCCTCGTCACGGCGCTCGAGCCGGTCATGCGCGCGTGTTCCGGCACCTGGATCGCGCACGGCAGTGGTTCCGCCGACCGCGACACCGTCGATGCGCACGATCGCATCGACGTGCCGCCAGACCGGCCCGCGTACCGGCTGCGGCGCGTGTGGCTCAACGCAGACGAGGAGACCGGATACTACAGCGGCTTCGCCAACGAGGGCGTGTGGCCGTTGTGCCACAACGCGCACGTCCGTCCGACGTTCCGGTCGAGCGATTTTGAACACTATCGCATCGTCAACCTGCGCTTCGCCGATGCTGTCGTCGCCGAAGCCCGCACCGACAATCCCATCGTGCTGGTGCAGGATTACCATTTCGCGCTGCTGCCGCGGATGATCCGCGAGCGGCTGCCGAAGGCAACGATCATCACGTTCTGGCACATACCCTGGCCGAATCCGGAGTCCTTCGCGATCTGTCCGTGGCGCCGTGAACTGCTGGATGGCCTGCTGGGCAGCAGCATCCTGGGCTTCCACACCCAGTTCCACTGCAACAACTTCCTCGATACCGTCGATCGGCTGCTCGAATCGCGTGTCGATCGGGAAGCCTTCACGGTCACGTTGCGCGGCCAGTGCACGCAGGTCCACCGCTATCCGATCTCGATCGAGTGGCCGCCGGCACCCCTCGCGCGCGTCGGCGAGGTCGCAACCTGCCAACGCGCCGTGCGCGAGCGGCTGGGCCTGCCGCGCAAGCACCGGCTGGGGATCGGGATCGACCGGCTCGACTATACCAAGGGCATCATCGAGCGCTTTAACGCCGTCGCGCGCCTGTTCGAAGTCGAGCCGCGGTGGATCGGCCGTTTCAGCTTCGTCCAGATCGCCGCTCCAACCCGCGACATGATCCCCGACTATCGGGACTACGCCGCGCGGGTCAAGGCACTGGCCGACGAAATCAACGCTCGCCATCCCCAGGCCAAGGCCCCGCCGATCATCCTGTTCGCTGAGCATCACGAACCCAATGCCGTGTACGAGTACTACCGCGCCGCCGATGTCTGCTTCGTCAGCAGCCTGCACGACGGCATGAACCTGGTGGCCAAGGAATTCGTCGCCGCGCACGATGACGAACAGGGCGTCCTGATACTGTCGCACTTCGCGGGTGCGTCACGGGAACTGCCCGAGGCATTGATCGTCAACCCCTATGATGCCGACGAGTGCGCGGCCGCGCTGCATCGCGCGTTATCGATGCCCGAGAAGGAGCAGACCAGCCGGATGCGGATCATGCGGAGCATCGTGCGCGAACACAACGTGTATCGTTGGGCCGGACGCATGTTGCTCGACGCCGCGGTCATGCGGGAGCGCAGCCCGTTCGGCGCGTCGCGTCCGACCGACGGCAGTCGCTGAGCGCCCGCCAACCCGATGCCTGCTGCCGCGTTGCCACCGCCGCCGCCGCTTGCGCCTGATGACGCGCTCTTCCTCGACATCGACGGCACGCTGCTCGACCTCGCATCGACACCGGCGGAGGTCCATGTCGATGCCGCTGTTGTCGGGCTGTTGCCGGCGTTGCACACCGCGCTGAGAGGCGCGTGCGCTCTGGTCACGGGCAGAGGGCTCAGCGATGTCGACAGGATGTTTCCCGGCCTCGCGATTCCGGCGGCAGGACAGCACGGCTGCGAGCGCCGCGACGCTAACGGCACGCTGCACTTGCACGCCCACGATAGCGCCACACTGGCGCGACTGCGAGAGCTCTTCACCGCCTTTGCGGCCCGACACGATGGATTGATGCTCGAAGACAAGGGAGCCACGTTGGCGCTGCACTACCGCCTGGCACCGCAGCTCGCGGCGCACGTTCACCGGACGCTCAAGAGTGCGCTTGCCGATGAGCCTGGTGCGGCGCTGTGCCTGCAGCCCGGCAAGGAGCTGGTCGAGATCCGTCCCGAACATCGCGACAAGGGTGCCGCGATTCGCGACTTCATGCGTGAATTCCCATTCGCCGGACGACGCCCAGTTTTCGTAGGCGACGATCGCGGTGACGAGCATGGATTCTCGGTCGTTGAACGTTTGCGCGGCTATGGCGTCAAGGTTGGCGCCGGGCGCACCCGCGCACGCCATCGCCTGCCGGATGTCGCTGCCGTCCGCCATTGGCTCACCAGGCTGCTCGCGGAACAAGCGCGTCGGGGAAAGGACGATCGATGCGTGTAAGCCTCGATCTCGCGCTCGTCGGCAACGGTCAGGTTGGATTCCTCATCGACGCGGAAGCTCGCGTCGTATGGGGCTGCTTTCCCCGCTTTGACGGTGACGCCACCTTCTGCGCTCTGCTCGACGTGTCGCCGCACGGCGCTGAGCGCGGCATCTGGGCAATCGACCTCGTGGACCTGGTCCGCAGCGAGCAGAGCTACGATGCCAACACGGCGATCCTGGTTACGCGGCTCTACGACGGGCAGGGCGGTGGGATCGAGATCACCGACTGCGCGCCGCGCTTCGTTCAGCACGGTCGGGTATTCCACCCGATGACGCTGCTGCGCCTCGTGCGGCCGCTGGCCGGGAGTCCGCGCATTGCCATTCGGCTGCGGCCGGCATGGGGTTACGGATCGACGCAGCCGGAAACAACCGTGGGCAGCAGCCACATTCGTTACCTGGGTGCCGATCTCACCCTGCGCCTGACCACTGACGCGTCGCTGACGGCGATCGTCGAGGAGCGGGCATTCCTTCTTGACCAGGAGCTTACGCTACTGCTCGGCCCAGACGAGACCCTTGCCGGGTCCTTGGCGGAGACCGGGCGCCACATGGTTGAAGAAACCCGTACCTACTGGCGCGACTGGGTCCGCCGGCTGGCCATCCCGTTCGAGTGGCAGCAAGCTGTCATTCGCGCCGCGATTACGCTGCAACAGAATGCGTTTGACGACACTGGTGCGATCGTCGCCGCGATGACGACATCGGTTCCGGAAGCGCCGTCCTCCGGACGCAACTGGGACTATCGCTATTGCTGGCTGCGCGACGCGTACTTCGTCGTCGACGCACTCAACCGGCTCAATGCCACCGACACGATGGAGCGATACCTCGGTTACATCCTCAACGTCGTGGCAGGGAACAAGCAGCACACGCTCCAGCCCGTCTACCGGATCAACGGCGACGCGGCGCTAGGCGAGGCGCAGGTGGCGAGCCTGCCCGGGTACAACGGCATGGGTCCCGTTCGGGTGGGTAACGATGCTTATCGCCAGGTTCAGCATGATGTCTACGGCTCGGCGATCCTCGCGGCAACTCACGTCTTCTTCGACGAACGGCTCATCCGCCGCGGCGATGCTGCCTTGTTCGAACGTCTCGAGCCTCTGGGCCAGCGCGCGGCCGAAGTGTTCGACAAGCCCGATGCCGGCCTGTGGGAGTTTCGTGGTCGCACCGCAGTGCACACCTTTTCCAGTGTCATGTGCTGGGCGGCCTGCGACCGACTCGCCAGGATCGGCGAACACCTCGGCCTCGCCACGCGTGCGCGGCACTGGCGGTCGGAAGCGGACAGGATCGCCCGGTTCATACTCGAGCGCTGCTGGAGCGAACGGCGTGGCAGCTTTGTCGCCACTACCGGCGGCGACACGCTGGACGCCAGCCTGCTACTTCTTGCCGATCTGAATTTCATCGCTCCGGACGACCCGCGATTCGTGGCCACGGTGGAAGCCATCGGCCGTGACTTGAAAAAGGGCGACTTCATCGTCCGCTACGTCGAGCATGATGACTTTGGTGCGCCACAGAACGCTTTCGTCATCTGCTCGTTCTGGTATGTAGACGCGCTCGCCGCGATCGGCCGCCACGACGAGGCGCGTGCCTTGTTCCTCCGACTGCTCAGCCACCGCAACCGGCACGGCTTGCTCGCCGAGCACCTGGACACCGCCAGCGGAGAGCCCTGGGGCAATTTCGTCCAGACCTACAGCATGGTCGGTCTGATCGGCTCCGCAATCCGCCTGTCAAAGCCATGGGACGTGATGGTCTAGCAGGCCGATGCAAAAGGCGTTCGCGGGTTCGGTGCCTTTTGGATCTGCGGAGTTGCGCCTTTTGCATCGGGATGGGAGTCAGGCGGTCGCCTAGGGGCGGCCCGTCGGCGCCCGCCGGCAACGGCACCCAATAACGCGCATCATGCGCGGCGCTGTGCGTCTCGAGTCGTTTTGCATTCCGCTGCTGACGCTGCCCGCCGATGCATTCGAGCCGGTGGCATCAACTCCGGTGCGGAAAGCGTCGGGCAAGCTCCGCGACCGCATCGATGGTCAACGCCCGCACCCGCTCGCGGCGGACCAGCAGCCACAGCCGCGCGGTCGCCTCGAGTTCCTCGATCGCGTCGGTCGCGGCCGCGAGCGAAACACCGCTGACCACGGGTCCGTGGTTGGCGAGTAACAGCGCGTGATGCCGCGCGGCCGCACCGCCGACGGCCGCCGCGAGCGCCGCATCCCCCGGCGGATAGTACGGAAGCATAGGTAGGGTGCCGACACGCATCGCAAAGTACGCCGTGAGCGGCGGCAGCGCATTGGCGGGATCGGTGTCTTCGAGGATCGACACCGCCACCGAATGGGTCGAATGCAGGTGCACGACGCCGTTGTCGCGCGGCCGTTCGCGATACATCGCCAGGTGCAGCGGGGCCTCCTTGGTCGGCGAATCGCCGCGCAGGTGCACGCCGTTCGCGTCGAGCACGGCGAGCCGGGAGGGCTCGAGCGTTCCGAGCGAAGCGCCGGTCGGCGTCATCAGGAACCCGTCGCCGACGCGCAACGAGAGGTTACCCGTGCTGCCATGCGTGAGTCCGCGCTCGAACAGCGAGCGGGCGATGGCGCATAGCGCTTCGCGGGCGTCGTTCATGCCGGAAGCATCGCCAGGGCCTTCGCGAAAAAATCCTCGGCGCCGAAATTGCCGGATTTCAGCGCGAGTGCCAGGCGCGGTTGCCCGACGGACGTGGTCCACGGCACGCCCGGATCGATCTCGGGCCCGATCGCGAGCGCTTCGACGCCCAGCGCCTGCACCACTGCCCCGGACGTTTCGCCACCGGCGACCACCCACCTGCGCACGCCACGCTTCACCAGTTGCACCGCAAGCGCGCCGAACGTGGACTCGATAAGCGCCGCGGATCGCTCGCGGCCCAGGCGGGCCTGGGTCTCGGCGACGCGTTCCGGCGCGGCGCTCGAATAGATCAGGAACGGACGCCCTGCCGTGAGTGCCGGCTCGACGGCCGCAAGCGCGCTCGCCGCGAGCGCCTCCGGCGTCGACCCGGCCTGTGGTTCGATCGCAATGGCGAGATGCGAGCGGGCGAAAGCCGCGACCTGCGCACGTGTCGCGGCCGAGCACGAGCCGGCGAACACCGCCGATTTCCCGGTCACCGTCGGAAACTCCGCGGCATCCGCGCGCAGCGGCAACCGGCCGGCATCGCGGAAGTTCTGCGGCAATCCGAGCGCGACGCCCGAACCCGCGGTGACCAGCGCGAGATCGACGGAAGCGGCCCCGATGTCCATCAGGTCATCGTCGTCGATCGCATCGATCACCGCGTAGCTGACGCCCTCCGCCTTGAGGCGCGCGAACTCGGCGCGTATCGCGTTCGCGCCGCGGTGGACGACCGGCCACGGCACCAACCCGACGCGCCGGGAGGACTGCCGGGCCAGGACCCGCACCAGATTCGAGTCCCGCATCGGCGTCAACGGATGGTCACGCATCGGCGACTCCGCGAGCGGCACCTCGCCGACGAACAGGTTGCCGAGATAGATCGTGCGCCGGTTCGCCGGAAATGCCGGACAGACGATGGTGAAAGTGGCGCCGAGCGCGTCGAGCAGAGCGTCGGCGACCGGGCCGATGTTGCCGGCATCGGTCGAATCGAACGTCGAGCAGTATTTGAAATAGAACTGCCGCGCGCCCCGATCCTTCAGCCAGTTGAGCGCCGCTAACGATTGCGAAACCGCATCGGTTGCCGGGATGGTGCGGGACTTCAGCGCAACGACAACCGCATCCGCGCCACCGGCAGCGTCCGGGCGCGTCGGCACGCCGATGGTCTGCACCGTCCGCATCCCGGCGCGAACGAGCATGTTCGCGAGGTCAGTTGCCCCGGTGAAGTCGTCGGCAATCGCGCCCAGCAGCATCCAATGAGTGTACCGCCAACGGGCGTTTCAGCGCCGCAGCGCGTGCGCTACGTGGAGCGCGAGTCCAAACACCAGCACCGCGCCCGCCTGGTGCAGCGCCGCCGGCACCAGGGGTACAGCGAGCAGCAGGGTCACGATCCCCAGCACAATCTGTACGGCGAGCATCGCGATCAGCGCGTGAGCACCCGCCGTCGCGCGCTCAGGAACGCCCGGCGCGCGGCGAAGCTTCCACCACAGCACCGGGACCAGGAAAAACAGCAGCCAGGCGCCCAGTCGGTGGTCGAACTGCACGGTCGCCATGTTCCAGAAAAAGTTCTTCCACCACGGCTCGATCATGAACAGTTCCGGCGGCACCCACGCGCCCTGCATCAGCGGAAAGGTGTTGTAGGCGTAGCCGGCGCGAATCCCGGCGACCAGTCCACCGGTCAGCACCATCGCGAACACCAGGATCGCGATGCCGATCGACCAGCGGCGCGCGGCGCGCAGCTCGGCGCTGTCGACGGCGAGGCGTTGAGGGTGGCGCAGCGACATCGCGATCCAGATCATCGCGCCGAAGATCGCGAACGCGAGGCCCAGGTGTGCGGTGAGGCGGAAATGCGAAACCCGCGGATCGTCGACCAGCCCGCTTTTCACCATGAACCAGCCCAGCGCGCCCTGCAGGCCTCCGAGCACGAACACGCCCGCGAGCTTCAAGCCGTACCCCGGGGGAATGCGCTGGCGCAGCAGGAACCACAGATAGGGCAGCAGGAACGCGACGCCGATCAACCGCCCGAGCAGCCGGTGCACGTACTCCCACCAGAAAATGCCCTTGAACGCATCAAGCGACATGCCGCGGTTGACTTTCAGGTACTCGGGCGTCTGGCGGTACTTGTCGAACGCGATTTGCCATTCGGCGTCCGACAGCGGCGGCAGCACGCCCGCGATCGGCTGCCACTCGGTGATCGACAGGCCCGAGCGGGTGAGCCGGGTGATGCCGCCTACGACCACGATGGCGAACACCAGCACCGCACAGGCGTAAAGCCAGTTCACGATCGCGCGATCGGAGGTCCCGGCCGAGTTGCGGCCAGCCGAGGACGAGCGTGGGGAAATGGCGGCCATCGGTGGTGAATTCTGCCAGAGATACAATCGCATCACCTGCCAACCCGGTTCGGACCACCGCCATGCGCATGAAGCTCCTGCCGCTCGTCGCCCTGCTGCCGATGTCCGCCGCGCTCGCCCAGGTCCAAGTCAGCGACGCCTGGGTGCGCGGCACCGTTCAGGGCCAGCACGCGACCGGCGCGTTCATGAAACTCGTCGCCGCCAGCGACTCGACGCTGGTGGCCGCGGCGTCACCCGCAGCGAAGGTCGTGGAAGTCCACGAGATGAAGATGGAAGGCAACGTGATGAAGATGCGCGCGGTCGAGCGCCTGCCGCTTCCCGCCGGCGTCAGCGTCGAACTCAAGCCGAGCGGTTATCACTTGATGATGATGTCGCTGCAGCAGACGATGAATGCGGGCGACGCGATCCCGATCACGCTCACCTTCGAGGACAAGTCGGGCAAGCGCACCGACGTCGTGGTGAAGGCGATGGTGAGGCCGCTGACGGCGAGCGGAATGCCCAAGCACTGAACCGGGAGCGCCGGCGCGACTACTTGCGCAGAACCTCGATGCCCTTCGCGAGCCCGTCCAGCGTCAACGGGAACATTCGCGGACCGAGCGCGCCCTGGATCAGCTGCGTCGAGCGCGTGTACTCCCAGCTGCGCGCAGGCTCGGGATTGAGCCATATCACGCGCCGGAAGTGCCCGAAGATGCGACTGAGCCAGGCCAGCCCCGGTTCGTCGTTCGCGTACTCGACGCTGCCGCCCGGCTGCGACAGCTCGTACGGGCTCATCGCCGCGTCACCGACGACGATCACCCGCCAGTCCGGCCCGTAGGTCCTCAACAGTTCCAGCGTATCGAAGCGCTCGGTGCGGCGGCGCATGCCGTTGCGCCAGACGTGGTCGTAGACGCAGTTGTGGAAGTAGAAGTGCTCGAGGTGCCGGAACTCGGCCCTGGCCGCCGAGAACAGCTCCTCGCAGACCTCGACGTGCGGATCCATCGACCCGCCGGCGTCGAGAAATAACAGCACCTTGACGCGATTGCGCCGCTCGGGCTGCAGATGGATGTCGAGCAGCCCGGCGTTGCGCGCGGTGCCGCCAATGGTGCCTTCGAGATCCAGCTCCTCCGGCACGCCCTCGCGCGCGAAGCGCCGCAGCTTGCGCAGCGCCAGCTTGATGTTGCGCGTGTTGATCTCGACGTCGCCGTCGAGATTGCGGAAATTGCGCTCGTCCCAGACCTTGACCGCGCTGCGCGAGCCCCCGCGCTCCTGGCCGACACGGATACCTTCCGGGTTGTAGCCGTACGCGCCGAACGGGCTGGTCCCGCCGGTGCCGATCCACTTCGACCCGCCCTGGTGCCGCCCGCGCTGCTCCTCGAGGCGCTTGCGGAACGTCTCCAGCAGCTTGTCGAGTCCGCCCAGCGCCTGGACCGCGCGCTTGTCCTCCTCGGTCAGCAATCGCTCGAACTCCTTGCGGAGCCACTCCTCGGGAATGCCCGCGCGAACGTCGAAGATCGCCTCGACGCCGCGGAAGTAGCTGGCGAACGCGACGTCGAAGCGGTCGTAGTGCTGCTCGTCCTTGACCAGCGCGAGCCGAGCCAGCGAGTAGAAGTCGTCGAGCGACAGCGAGACCACGCGCGCCTGCAGCGCTTCCAGAAGCGTCAGGTACTCGCGCGTGCCGACCGGCAGGCGGAACTGCTTCAGGTGGAGGAAGAATCCGGTGAGCATCGCGCGATCGGCGCTCAATGCGCCCGATGACCTTGCCCCGAATGTGACTTGCTGTCGCCGCCAGCGTAGCCGCGCAACTCGTTGTAGCGGCCAATCTGCTCGGCCCGGAGGATCTCGATCTGGGCGATGTGCGCTGCCAGATGCACACGGCGCACCTCGGCCTGACGCTGGCCGATGCGCGCGAGCGCCGCCGCAAGCACCTCCATGTCGATGGCTCTCCCGCGGAATGCCGCGTCGAGTGCACGCTCCTCCTCGATCAGCGCCCGTCCCGCGGCGATGGCCTGCGCGCGCATCGCCTCGAACAGCGACTGCGTGCGCGCGCGCTGCTCCGTCGTCAGACCCAGCGCTTCGGCGAGCTCGAGCACGTGCATCGGCCCGGGATAGCCATTCAGCTCCGCCGCGCGCGCGAGGCCCAGGCCCTTGCCGGCAAGGTAGTCGCTCGTCTCCTCGGCCGACAGCGCCTTGATTGCCCGGGCTTGCTCACCGGCGTAGGGGGAAGGCGTTTGGGCGATGACCGGAGCGGCGATCCACTGCGAGACAGCGAACACCGCGACCAACCACAGATGATCTAGCATGGGATCCTCCGGTGCAGTGCCGACCATTATAGAACGCACGTTCGACCGTACCGCCCGTCGCCTCATTATCCACCAGCGCGATAGGACATCCCCCTGGTCGGTGGCGAATGCGCTGGCCGGTCCCGGCTCGACATCATCGCCGACGCGCGGCGTTCCGCGCGAGGGAACGCGGTCCCCGCTCCCGTTCCTTCGGCATAATGGCTCGCAGAGGAGGATCGGCCGCTCACGACAGCGGCCGGTGAGGTTGAAGCAATGCCAACCGAAGTCGCGATGACGCCAGGCTGCGAACTGGCCGGAAAGGTCGTGCTGGTGACCGGTGCCGCCCGCAACATCGGCCGAGCGATCGCCCGCGCACTTGCAGCCGGGGGCGCAAGCGTGATCGTCAACGCGCGCCACGCCAGCGACGAACTCGCCGAGACGGTGCGCATCATCGAGTCCGCGCAAGGCCGCGCGGCGCCGTTCGTCGCCGACGTGACCGATCCCACCGCCGTCGCGGCGATGGTCGATGCCGCCGTCGGCCGTTTCGGCCGCCTCGACGCGCTGGTCAACAACGCCGCGGTGCGCATCGAGCAGCCATTCGACGCGATCAAGCTCGAGGACTGGCGGCGCATCGTGGGCATCGTGCTCGACGGCGCGTTCCTGTGCAGCCAGGCAGCGTTGCCGCATCTGCGCCGTGCCGGCGACGCTTCGATTGTCAACATCGGCGGTGAAACCGGCCACAAGGGCGCGTCCGATCGCGCGCATGTCGTCACCGCGAAGGCCGGCCTCGCCGGATTCACCAAGGCGCTGGCGCTGGACTTGGCGCCTGAACGCATCACGGTGAATTGCGTCGTGCCCGGGCGCATCGCTACAGTGCGACCGGGCGCCGATCCAGGACATCATCGCGGGGCGCCGCCGCTCGGCCGCAACGGAACGCCGGAGGAAGTCGCGGCGATGGTGCGAATGCTCTGCGGACCCGACGCGCGGTACATCACGGGCCAGTCGATCCACGTCAACGGCGGCGGGTTTCTCGCATGATCGTCCTGCACCGCGAACCGGCCATCGACACCGCCGTCGCCGATGCGGCCGCTTGACCTGCTACCCGATGGCTACCGTCCACCGCGGCGACCTCTATTCAGGACTGGCGCTGGCCGCGCTCGGCGCCTTCATTGTTCAGCAGGCCCTGGGCTGGGAGTATCTGGGACCGGACGGCCCGGGCGCCGGGTTTTTCCCGCGCTGGTACGGCATGGCCATGGTCGCGCTGTCGCTGGTGTTGGTGGCGCGCAGCGTGCGTGGCCGTGGATCCGACGCGACGCACGAAACCGCGGCGACCGGCCGCGCGCTCGCCTGCTGGGGCGCGCTGGTCGTCTGCATACTTTTGAGCCCCTGGCTGGGTTTCTTCGCGAGCTTCACGCTGCTGTGCTGGGCGATCGTCACGCTGCTCTACGGCCGGCCGCAGCGGATCGCCATCCCGCTCGCCGCCGTTTCGGCGCTGGTCTTCTGGCTGGTGTTCGATCTCGCGCTGGATGTAGCCCTTCCACGCGGCGCGTGGTGGACCTGAATGGACATCGTCAGCGGCCTTGCACAAGGTTTCGGTGTCGCACTGCAGCCGATCAATCTCTTCTGGTGCTTCGTGGGCGTGTTGCTCGGCACCGTGATCGGCGTGCTGCCCGGGCTCGGTCCACCCGCGACTATCGCGATGCTGCTGCCGCTGACCTTCAAGATGCAGCCGGCCGGCGCGATCATCATGCTCGCCGGTATCTACTACGGTGCGAAGTATGGCGGCTCGACCACGTCGATCCTGATGAATGTGCCGGGCGAGTCGGCGTCGGTGATCACCTGCCTCGACGGCTACCAGATGGCGCGCAAGGGCCGCGCTGGCGCCGCATTGGGCCTCGCCGCAATCGCCTCGTTCATCGCCGGCACCGCGGGCGTGATCGGGTTGATGCTGGTCGCGCCGCCGCTCGCGAAGCTGTCGCTGGCGTTCAGTTCGCCCGAGTATTTCGCGCTGATGGCGTTGGGGCTGGCGATGGTCGTGCTGCTCGCCGGCGCCTCGCTGGTCAAGGCCCTGCTGGCGATGCTCGTTGGCCTGTGGGTCGCCGGCATGGGCACCGACCTGTTCAGCGCGACGTCGCGTTTCACCTTCGGCCGCATGGAGCTGCTGGGCGGCATCGAATTCACGATCGTCGCGATCGGAATCTTCGCGGTCGGCGAGGTGCTCTCGAGCGTCGAATTGAAGCAAGGCGGGCAGTCGCTGCCGGTGCCGCGCGGGCTTGCCAACCTGCTGCCGACCACGCAGGACCTCAAGGACTCGCGCTTCGCATTCGCGAACGGTTCGATCGTCGGCTTCCTGGTCGGCGTGCTGCCCGGCGCCGGCTCGACCATCGCATCGTTGTTGTCCTACGGGATCGAAAAGGCGGTGTCGAAGCGGCCGGAGGACTTCGGCAGCGGCGTGCCCGAGGGCGTCGCGGCGCCGGAGGGTGCGAACAACGCGGAGACCGGCGGCGCGCTGGTGCCGCTGCTTACACTCGGCATCCCGGGCAGTGCGACCACCGCGATCCTGCTCGCCGCGCTGATCCTGTGGGGTTTTCGGCCCGGCCCCCTGTTCATCGAGGAGCAGCCTGCATTGTTCTGGGGCCTCGTCGCGAGCATGTACATCGGCAACGTCATGCTGCTGATCCTCAACCTGCCGCTGGTGCCGCTGTTCGCGCAACTGCTGCGGCTGCCGTCGTACGCGATGTTGCCGCTGATCCTCGGCTTCTCGCTGGTCGGGGTGATGACGGTGTCGTCGACGCTGTTCGCGGGCCTGCTGCTGGCCGCGTTCGGGCTGATCGGCTGGCTGATGCGGCGCCTGGACTATCCGGCCGCGCCGCTGGTGCTGGGGCTGGTGCTCGGCGATCCGATGGAGCGTGCGCTGCGCCAGTCGCTGATGATGTCGCAGGGCGACCTGTCCATACTGGTTTCGCGGCCGATTTCGGCGACGCTGCTGGTACTCGCCGCGCTGGTTCTTGTGGTGCCGCTGCTACGGCGGCTCAATGCGCTCCGGTTGCAGGCGATCGAATCGTGACGCCTGCCCTCCGGCACGCCCTTTCCGGGAGTTCGCAATGATCGTTTCGCTGCTTCGCCGTACCTGTGTTGCCTTCGGGTTCGCGCTTCCGCTCGCGCTTGGCGCCGGCGGCGCGCATGCGCAGTTCGTTCCTACGAAGCCGGTCGAGGTCGTCGTCCACACCGGTCCGGGTGGCGGCAACGACGTGCTTGCGCGCGCCATCGCGACCATGGTCGAGAAGGAAAGCCTGCTGCCGGTGCGTCTGGTGGTGGTCAACAAGCCGGGCGGCAACGGCGCCGTGGCGGCGGCCTACCTCGCCGAGAAGAAGGGCGATCCGCACGTGATCGGCCTGATCACCAGCGCCTGGATCATCGGCCCGCTGACCACCGCCGAAGCGAAGGTCACGCTGCAGGACTTGACGCCTGTCGTGCAGCTCGTGCTCGAGCCCGCGGTCGTCGCGGTGCGCGCAGACGCGCCGTTCAAGACGATGAAGGACTTCATCGAAGCCGCGAAGGCCAAGCCCGGTGAACTCAAGCAGTCGGGCGGCTCGCTCACCGCGCGCGACAGCATCATGCGGCAGGTGCTGCAGAACGCGACCGGCGCGCGCTGGGCGTTCATTTCGTTCCCTGGCGGTGGCGAGCGCATCGCGGCGCTGCTGGGAGGTCACGTCAACATGATGATCGTCGAGCCGCAGGAAGCGGGCGAGAACTTGCGCGCCGGCAAGATGCGGCTGCTGGCGCAGGTCGCGGCGACGCGCCTGCCGGTTTTTCCCGACGTGCCGACGCTCAAGGAAGCGGGTTACGACGTGGCGCTGGTGCCGCAGCTGCGCGGCGCGGTCGCGCCGCCGGGCATCACGCCCGACGTCGCGGCCTACTGGCAGGACTTCTTCCGTCGCCTGTCGCGCACGCCGTCGTGGCGCAAGTACCTCGAGGACAACCAGTTCGAGGACGGCTTCGCGGCCGGCGCCGATTTCAACAAGGTGCTCGAGGACACTTCGCGACAGCTGCGCACGCTGCTGCAGGAATCGGGCGTGAAGCTGGTGCGCTGAGCGCTACCTTGGCCATGCCCGACACCGCCCTACCGTCCAAGGTTGACCTGCCCTCGGCGGCCGAGCTGCTTGCGGCGCGGATTGCGGCCGTGCGCGTCGACGCGCTTCCGGTCGAGGTGAACGAGCAAGTGGACCGGCTGCTGCTCGACGTGGTCGGGCTGTGCTTCGCGGCGCGGAACGCGGACTACTTGCAGGCGGTGAAGCGCGCGCTCGACGAAGGTGGGCCGTGCACGGCGATCGGCCACGCCGCGTGCTTCCGCGCCGAGGACGCAGCGCTGCTGAACGGGACCGCCGCGCACGGCGAGGACTTCGACGACACCGTCGAAGGCGGGCCGGTGCACAGCGGCGCGGTGATCGTGCCGGCCGTGCTCGCGGCGTGCGAGCGCTTCGGGCGGGACGGGCCGAGCGCGCGGCTCGGCATCGCGGTGGGTGTCGAAACGCTGTGCCGCCTCGCGCTGGTACGGCCGAAGGCGATCCACAACGCGGGCTTTCATCCGACCGGCGTACTTGGCACGCTCGGGGCGGCCGCGGGTGTCGGCGCCGCCTTGGGAGCGCTGCAGCGACAGCTGGTTGACGCGCTGGGGATTGCCGGCAGCACGACTGGCGGCATCATCGAATATCTCACCGACGGCGCATCCACCAAGCGGCTGCACGCGGGCGCCGCGGCGCGTTCGGGTCTCCAGGCCGCGAGGCTGGGCGTGCAGGGTTTCAGCGGTCCGCGCACCGTCCTCGAAGGCGTGCATGGCGTGTTCAGCGCTTTCGCGCACGGCGCAGAGGGAAACTTCACGGCGCTGACCGGGGATTTCGGCGAAAGCTGGCGCCTCGTCGGCCTGACCTACAAGCCCTACGCGACCGGAACGATGAACCAACCGTACATCGACTGCGCACGCCGGCTCGCGGCGCAGGGCATCGCCGCAGACGACATCGTCGAGGTGGTCTGCGAGACCGCCGAGGGCTACGTGGCGAGGCTCTGGGAGCCGCTCGAGCGCAAGCACCGGCCCGCCAACGCGTACGCCGCGAAGTTCTCGACGCCGTTCAACGTCGCGGTCGCGTTCGTGCACGGTGACGTCGGCCTCGCCGCATTCACCGAGGAAACCATCCGCGACCCGCGCGTCGTGGCACTCGCGCAGAAGGTCCGCTACGTCGTCGATCCGGCCAACCCGTATCCGGAGCGCTACACCGGGCATGTACGAATGACGCTGCGCGATGGTCGCGTCGTCGAGGCGCGCCAGCCGCACATCCGCGGCGGCGCGCAGGAGCCGCTGTCGCGCGGGGATCTCGAACGCAAGTTCCTCGGCAATGCGCGTTACGGCGGTGTCGACGACGCCCGCGCGCAGCGCCTGCTCGAACAACTGGCGACGGCGCTCTGCGGCCCGCTCGATCTCGCCGCGTTGCGCGGCTAGGCGCCAGCGGCGATTTCAGTCGTTGCGTTGGCGCTGCGCCCCTTCGCCAGCGTCGTGAACGCCGGCGCCGTGACCGTCACTTGCGGGACCAACGCTGCAGCTGGAAGCACAGCCCTGCGGCGAGCGCCCAGCCGATACCCATCATCGGCAAATCGGCGACAAACGTCCACACCAGCGCATTGACCAGGCATAGCAGCACCGCGAAGACGAAGACGAATGTGACGCCCATGCGCGTGAAGGGACGGGGTCCGTGTGTGAGCGAGCTGGGAAGCTGCCGCGCGAAGCCTCGCGCCGCCTAAACTTACACTACTGCGGCGCTCCCGGCGATGCCGCCAGGTCGTCACGCTTTCCCGTCGCGAGCCAGCAGAGCCCGCCGGCGTTCGAGGCTCGCTTCCGGCCAGTACTTGCTGCTCTGGTAGTACTCGCTGACAGCGGGCATCCCGGGCGGCAGCACCACCCAGGGTTGCTTGGACGCCGTGAAGATGTGGATGTCGGGAGGCAGCCGATCGGGCTCGTCGAGCGTCCCGACACGGACGAAGCGGACGACGTCGCCCCCGCCTCCGTAGTTGCTCCACAGCGCGATGCGGCAGGTCGGGCAGCGGTAGATCCTCTGGTCCTTGCCGCTGTTCGAGGGCGTATTCACCTGTTCCGGCTCACCCTTCAGCAGGACGACGCGGTCGGACTCGATCATCGCGTTCAAAGCGTACGATGCGCCGGTCTCGCGCTGGCACCAGCGGCAATGACAGCAATGAACGAACAGCGGCCCGCTGGTCATGCGGTAACGCACCGCACCGCAGGTACACCCGCCCTCGAATGAGCTCGCGTCCTCGGTTGGCATCACGTCCCCCCGGTTCAACCGTCCTTGCGAGTGCGTATGGTAGTCGCAACGCCGTCCCGCTCGGCATGGCAGAATCGCAACCTCGTTGCACTCCGAGGGGCGCGCAGGGCTCCCCACCTCCGCCGGCCACCCGGCCGATTCCTTAGCCACCTTGTTGCTCTCCCCGCTGGAACGCCCGAGGACCGAATGCCGCACGACGTCACGCTGATCGCCACCTTTGCGGTTGCGTTCGTGCTCGCGTTCGTCTTCGGCTACGTCGCGAACCGGCTGCGGCTGCCGCCGCTGGTCGGCTACCTGGTTGCCGGTGCGCTGATCGGGGCGCAAACCGGAAGCCTGGCCGCCGACCGCGCGATGGCCGGGCAGCTTGCGGAAATCGGCGTGATCCTGCTGATGTTCGGCGTCGGCCTGCACTTCTCGCTCGCCGATCTGTTGGCGGTGCGCCGAATCGCGATTCCGGGCGCGATCGCCCAGATCCTGATTGCCACCGCCATCGGCGCCGCGATGGCGACGCTCTGGGGCTGGCCGGTCGGTGCCGCGCTGGTGCTGGGACTGTGCCTGTCGGTCGCGAGTACCGTGGTCTTGATGAAGGCGCTTGAGGAACGCAACGCGATCGCAACCCCCAACGGCCGGGTCGCCGTCGGCTGGCTGATCGTCGAGGATCTGGCGATGGTGCTGGTGCTCGTGCTGCTCCCCGCCTTCGCGGAACTGCTGGGGGGCAAGTCGGGTGCGGGAGCGCAGGCCACGGGAGCGCTGGGTGTATTGCTGGCGCTGGGACTGACGCTGGTCAAGGTCATCGCGTTCGGCGCCATCGTGCTGCTGCTCGGGCCACGCGTCATGCCCTGGATGCTGCGTCAGGTCGCGCGCACCGGATCGCGCGAGCTGTTCACCCTCGCCGTGCTCGCGATCTCGGTGGGAATCGCGTTCGGATCCGCCGAGTTGTTCGGGGTTTCGTTCGCGCTAGGAGCCTTCTTCGCCGGCATGGTGCTCAACGAGTCCGATCTCAGTCACAAGGCGGCGACCAATTCGTTGCCGCTGCAGGATGCCTTCGCCGTGCTGTTCTTCGTGTCGGTCGGAATGCTGTTCGATCCGTCGGTCATCATCCGCGAGCCCTTGATGGTCGTCGCCGTGGTGCTGCTGATCCTGATCGGCAAGTCGCTGGTGGCCTCCGCAATCGTGCTGCTGCTGGGCTATCCGGTCAGCACCGCGCTGCTGGCCTCAGCCTCGCTCGCCCAGGTGGGCGAGTTCTCCTTCATCCTGGCCGGACTCGGCATCACACACGCGCTGCTCCCGCCCGAGGGACTGAGCCTGATCGTTGCCGGTGCCCTGATATCGATCACGCTGAACCCACTAGCATTCGCCGCCGCGGATCGGCTCAATGCGCTGGTGTGGGCGCGGCCGTGGCTCAGGCTTCATCTGGAGGAGAAGCGCGGCGCGATGTTCGTGCTGCTCCAGGCGGAACTCGAAACTGCACATGCTCGCGCCGAGGCGAAGGCGGCGGTCCACAGGACGATCTCACCGCAGGAACTGATGGAGCGCTTTCCGATGTTTGCCGGACTGACGGCGGAGCAGCGCGAAGTCGTGCTGCTGCACCTCCTTCCGCAATCGGCGAATCCCGGCGAGCGCGTCATCCGCAAGGGCGACAAAGCCGACGCCGTCTATTTCATTTCGTCCGGCGAGGTCGAGGTCGCCATAAAGCGCCAGCGAATCAAGCTCGGCCCCGGCAGCTTCATCGGCGAGATGGCGCTCATCAGCGGCCAGCCTCGTTCGGCCGACGTGACGTCGCTGGACTACAGCACGTTCCTGAAGCTGACCCGGGCCGACTTCAACGAAATCCTGCGGCGCTACCCGGCGATTCGCGCGCAGATCGTCGAGCAGGCGGCCAAGCGTGACGAGATGAACCGGAACCTCAAGGACGAGGCAACCCGGCATGGGGCGCCGACCGCAGGCGCCGACCCGCCGCGTCCGATCTGAGGCGGAGGCTCGCGGTACCATGAAATCGTGGCGGACGACACCATGCCGGCCGAACATTTCGACGTCGTGATCATCGGCGCGGGACTGTCCGGCGTCGACGCGGCCTGGCACCTGCAGAAAAACTCGCCCAGGCGCAGCTACGTCATCCTGGAAAACCGCGAGCAGATCGGCGGCACCTGGGACTTGTTTCGCTATCCGGGCATCCGCTCGGACAGCGACATGCTGACCATGGGCTATTCGTTCCGCCCCTGGACGAACCCGAGCGCGATCTCGCCCGGCGATGCAATCCGCGACTACATCACCGACACGGCGAAGGACGCCGGCATCGACCGCCACATCCGCTTCCGCCACAAGGTGGTGGGCGCGTCGTGGGATTCAAGCGCCGCACGCTGGACCATCGAAGCCGAACGCGCCGTCGCACTTCGTCCCCCGCGGGCAGGGCACGTGCAAAGCGCAGCGAAGACGGAGCGGGGAGACGAGGCGCCAAAAGAGATCGTCCGCTTCACCACCAACTTCCTGTTCTCCTGCGCGGGCTACTACCGCTACGCGGATGGCTACACGCCCGAATTCGCCGGCCGCGACCGCTTCAACGGCGCGATCGTCCATCCGCAGCATTGGCCGGAGCATCTCGACTACGCCGGCAAGCGCATCGTCGTCATCGGCTCGGGCGCCACGGCGGTCACGCTCGTCCCCTCGCTGGCCAGGACCGCGGGCCACACCACGATGCTGCAGCGCTCGCCCACCTACATCATCTCGCTGCCTGAGAAGGACGCGTTGGCGAACCTGCTGCGCAAATTTCTCCCCGCGAGCTGGGCCTACGCCATCCCGCGCTGGCGCAACATCCTGCTGCAACGGCACCTCTTCAACCTGGCGCGCAGGAACCCCCAGCGCGTGAAGAAGCTGCTCGAGAAGGGCGTGCGCAAGGAGCTCGGCTCCGACTACGACATCGCCACGCATTTCACGCCGAAATACAATCCATGGGAACAGCGCCTGTGCCTCGTGCCCGACGCCGACCTGTTCGTAGCGATCAGGCAAGGCCGCGCCAGCGTCGTCACCGACGTGATCGACACGTTCACCGAAAAGGGCATCAAGCTCAAATCGGGCAGGGAGATTGCAGCCGACATCATCGTAACGGCGACGGGCATTCAGCTTGAAATGTTAGGCGGCGTAGCGGTCAGCGTCGATGGCAGCAAGGTCGATTTCAGCAAGACGTTCACCTACAAGGGCGTGATGTATTCGGAGGTGCCTAACCTAGCCTTGGTGTTCGGCTACACGAACGCGTCGTGGACGCTGCGCGCTGACCTGATCTGCGAATATGTCTGCCGACTCCTTAATCACATGGACGCGAAGTGCGTGGCGATCGCAACCCCGCGCGTGCGCGGGGCCGGCATGACGCCCGAGCCCTGGCTGGATTTCTCGAGCGGTTATGTGCAGCATTCGTTAGCGATACTGCCCAAGCAAGGCCCGAAGTCCCCATGGCGCCAGAACCAGAATTACGTCGCCGACATCAAGGAGATGCGCCACGCCCCGATCGAGGACCAGGTGCTCGAATTTTCGAACCCGAAGCCGGTCGGCGCGACCAAGCCGCTCCAGGTCGCGGCCGATTAGTGGCAGGGCCAGGAGTTGCCTGAACCGGCAGATTCACGACGATCCGGTTCGCCATGCGCCTACCTTCCGGTGACCGGATCGGGGCCGTGATTCAGGTGCGCGATTCGCGCCAGACCATGATGGCGAGCGCCGCGGTGACAATGATCACGATGCCGCTCGCCCAGACCGGAATCATCACGCCATTCACCACCACTTCCCAGCCTTGGACGACGCGAAGCAGCTGCACCAGCGCGACCAACGCGAACACGACAACGGCGACAGTTGTAAAGGGCTTCATTGGGGCCTCCTGTTGAGTGCGGTGCGCGACCCATCATCGCGCTGTGTGGCGCCTGCGGTGAAGTAATCCGCCCAGCCAGGCGCAGGGCAACGCCGAGAGTACCAGCGCGATCGGGAACCAGTCCGGACCCAGATCCGCTGCCGTGATCGCAACGATGGCACCGGCGAGACTGAGGACCAGGCCGATGCCTCCCAGAATCAGCGCGATAACTGCAACAAGTCCTGCAAACACGGCCGCCGCGCTGCACCACAGCGTGCGGGAAGTTGCGGTGGGGATCGTCATTGCTGCGAGCCTCCTGTTCCAGAGTCACCGTTGCGCGAATTCGCCTCGGCGTCCCGATCGCGGAACCTCGTCACTCCACGAGCCGGCCCCCAAATGCGATCCGGCCGGCCGCGGCCGGCGCGTACTCGACGTGCACGCACGACAGGGGACGGCCGGTGGCCTTCGCAATGACCGCCGTGAGTTCGGTCACTTCCGCCGCAAGCTCGGCGCCCTCGGGGGGCTTCCTCTGGAGCACGTTCACAAAGACCGGCAGTACAGCTGCCTCGCGCGGCGCGTCGTTTTCCGCGTAGCAATCCTTGCCGAGCAACCGCAGGCGAATCCAGGTCCGGCCTTGCGGCGAATGCAGCGTGCCACCGATCGCGTCCGCGAGCGATTGCGCGAGGCCATCGGCAACTACGCGGCCCCGTTCCACCACGAGTTCGACGTCGACGATGGGCATGCTTGCGCGAGGAGTTACTAATTGGCCGCAACCGCTCCAGCTAACGGCCAGTCAGTATTTCCGATCCGCCGCAGGGTCATTTCAAACGTTTGCACCGGCGGCTTGCCTTCGACGAGCCTCTCGCCGACCTCGGTCCAGACGCCGTCCTTCACCGTCGCCGTGTAACGCAATGTCGACGGACCTGCCGGAATCGACCAGCTGAATCCGTCCGCCCGGACCTCGATCGGAAAGTCGCCCGAGTAGCCCTGCGCGTACGAGCGCATGCTGTGCTTTCCGGTCTGGGACGAGTAGGAAATGATGCCGAACGCATTGAACACCACCGCACCATCGGACCCATAACCGCGACCTTCGATGACCTTGACGCTGCCCCCCAGGAAATTGCCGACTCGTTCGGTCTGCGTGTGTTCGACCTTTTGCCCATCGGGCAGGCTCACCGTAGCCTTGCCCCGCCAGATCCCGTCGATTATCGCGAGCGGCAGCGTGGCCTGACGCTGCGATTTGATGCGCGCCGCGGTGTCCGGCGCGCCCTGCGCCGATGCGAGAAACGGTGACGCGAGCAACGCGCAAGCAAGCAGGAAGGAACGAACACGGCTGCACTTCATGTTGTGGCTCCGTGTGAACGAACCAACGTGTTGAACGGCATCATACGTGAAGCGTGAGGCGGCTTTTTCCATGAATTGTGAGAGGCCTTCGCATGCTCTGTTTCCGTCGCCCCCGCGAAGGCAGAGGCCCAGCGTCTCTTCTCGCGCCGGAGGAGAGGCCCCGTTGAAACGATACTGGGTTCCCGCCTTCGCGGGAACGACGATTGAGCCACTTTCACACATCGCCGGAAACATCGTTCTGCAATTCCATTTCTAGGCCGTTGGCGAATGCAGCGCGAGCCGGTTACCTTCGCTGTCGACCACGATGGCGCGAAATCCGTGCGGCCCGATCGGATGCGCGGGCTGCAGGAGCCGGCCGCCGTTGGCCGTAACCGCCTGCACGGCCTCGGCGAGTCGTCCTTCCGCGTTGAGATAGATCAACGGGCCGGTCATCGACGGCGCGTTGTCCGTCCCCGACGCGTTCAAGCATCCGCCGACCGAATTCCCGCGATGCGGCAGCACGCCGATCGTGAACCCCGGGCCGCCCTCCTTGGTGACCTTGCTGCCGAGTACCGCAGAGTAGAACACGATTGCGCGGTCGAGATCCCGCGCCGGGATATCGACCCAGACGATTCGATTGCTCATGGTCTCGCTCCTTCAGGGGGGCGGTACATGACCGAACCCCAGTACCCGCAGATGGAGCTTGCCGCGGTTCACGCAGATGGTGTTCGCCGACGCGCGTGCGTATTTCGCAATGGAATGCGCGTCAGCGCGGATCAACCGTCGCCGGTGAATTTGTCGCACGCTAGCGCATCAGAATCTGCCACGCAATGACCGCTTGTGCGAAGAATGCCACGGTGAATGTCAGCGTTCGGGCCCAAGGGATCGCAAACGTGTAGGTCAGGGCATGAGCGACTCGGGCCCAGAAGTAAACGACACACGCGGTCGCAATGGTGGAACTGGTGATGCCGGCGGCGTGGGCCACCAGCACCAATGCAGCAAAGACGACCAGGTTCTCGACGGCGTTGGCGTGCGCCTTCATCAGGCGCTGCGCCCACGGGGACTGCGGTTTCGGGTTCTCGGGATACCCGACCGCGTCCGCCATCCCGCGCACGGCCAAGCGGTCGAGGATGTAGGGCACCCACAACAGTCCGGTGAAAGCGGTAACCAGGGCCAGGTACAGCAGTTCGGTCTTCATGGTCGTCTCCATCGTGGAACTTCGGGTTGCGATGCGAAAGCGACTTCCGTCCGCCGTCGGACCGGCTTCGGGCATCCCGGACCAACTCGACGACTGGCATTTGAGCAGATTGGTGGGTTGGCGTCACGTTACTGATGGTGGTGAGCAGCGGCGAACCGGAGGCGGCCCTGGATGACCGTCGCGAAACCGTACGCCGGACCTGGGGATCAACGGCGGTCTCGTCCCGCGACGCGGCGGTGCACCGATCGAGGGTCAGACGGTGAGCGCCTTCGTGTGTACCGTCGAAATCGCATCGGTCGACGGCTCGGTTGCCAAAGCCCTGGCGCTCGGCGGAACGGTCGCCCTGCCGAAGATGCCGATCCCCACTGTCGGCTGGCTTGCTTACGTCAAGGACCCTGATGGCAACATCGTCGGGCTGATGCAGCCTGACCCGAAGGCGGGCTGAAGGAGGCCTTGCCTGATCGCGGGTCACGCCTGCGGCGCGGCTCCTGCGTGGAGCAAGACGCGTCTCAGCTTCGCCCGCATGGATGGCGAACCGTCATCGAGCCGGCTTGACGTTCATCAGCACGTTGACGGCGATCTTGAGGAAACGCAATCCCATGGCAACTCTCCGAGGCCAAAACGCGCGCAGTCTAATGTGAAGGCCGGATGGATGTCCAGATCGCCGTGGCCCGCCCGTTCACAAAGTCGAACCGGCGGGCGACCCGGCGGTCCCGCCTATAACCAACGACGCACCGACTTCATGTAGTCGGCGAACTCGGCGCCGAACTTGGCCAGCAGGACGCGCTCCTCCGGGACGATCTGAAACCTGTTCAGGTACGCGACGAAGAGGGCCGCAAGCCCAAGGGCGAGCGCATTGGACAGGTAGGCGCCCCAACCCGCAAGGGCCAGCAGGAAACCGAGATACATGGGGTTGCGGGTGTGCTGATAGATCCCGCGCGTCACGATCGAGGAGGTCGCCTGGGGCTTCATCGGATTAACCGTCGTCTTCGCCCTCCGGAATGCCAGCACGCCCGAAAGGCTGATCAGCACGCCTGCCGCGGCGAGCACGACGGCGATGCCTGTCCGACCAGGCAGCGGAAACGCGAGCGACGGAGCGATGTCCGCTGCGCTCCACATCGCGGCCGCGAAGAGCCCGGCCACAGCAGGGGGCGGAATCTTCAGCTCGAGTGCATGCATTCGCAATTCCTGGGTGTGTGTCGATCGGCGCGAGCCGTTAGCTCCCTCGAGAGTACACGCGTGGACGCTTCACCGCAGCGCCGTGAAATCGGCAGTGCGTGGCAGCACCCGCAACGCGGCCAGCAATGCTTCCGGTGGGAAAGCCGTTTTCCGAGAAGAACATCATGCGCACGTCCGCCGACTTGTCTAGAAACGCGGTGTTCCTCATGTGCGAGTTGAAGTCCATGTCCGCCCAGCCGGCGAATAGCGTTTTCGAATACACCGGGTCTCCTTCGATGAGAGCAATTCCTTCGGCTCTGGCAGATGCCCGCTCTCACTTGGCCAGGCTCGTCACGACGCCCGACCAGAGCGCAAACCGTTCCCCGAGTCCGATATCACCAATGCTCGCGGCGGCCGTGTGGACCAGCACGATTTTCGACTTCGGATCCACGAACACGCCTTGTCCGCGCAGACCCCGCAACATGAACTGGCGCTCCTTGCCCGGCAACAGCCAGGTCTGGTAGCCGTAGCCGAGGAACGGGGTGGCCTGCCCCGGCTGGAACTGCGGTGCCGCGGGGATGGTGGCCGCGCGCACCCAGGCCGCTGGGATGATTTGGCGGCCATCGAGCGCACCGTCGTTCGCGAGCAGCATCCCGAACCGCGCGTAATCCCGAACCGTCGCATTGAAACCTGCGCAGGTCACCTTGTAGCCACCGTGAAGACTTCGTCCAGGCGGCTCACCATGCCGATCAGGCAGCGCGCCTCGTCGCGCTGCGGCCGCGCACAAAGCGGATAGCTCTCGGCCTTGCCGAGCGCGTCCGCGCCGGCGTGCAGGCGCGTGTCCGCTCGATGGAAGAGCCACGCTCACTGGCGAAAGCAGCATGGCAATAGACTCTCTACGGTAAGCGCGAAACAACTCTTACAACGCAATCCTGCACCCGACGAAACCCCATCCGTTCATAGACGCGGCGAGCCGAATGGTTGTCGTGCATGACGTGAAGGAACGGCGTCTCCCCACGCTCGATCTCATGACGCACCAGTATTGCAACGAGGCGGCGCGCCAACCCGCGGCCCTGGAATTCGGGGTCGGTGCAGACGCCGCTCACCTCCCTGAGGGCGTCTGCCTGCATCCGTTCGCCCGCCATTGCAACCAGGCGCTCGCCCTCGAAAACGCCGTAGTAATCACCGAGTTCGACCGTCCGTTCCGCGAAGGGTCCGGGGCGCGTAGCCTCGACCAGCTTCAACATTTGCGGCACGTCCGCGGAGCCCAGGCGTACTGCGCGAAGCTCGGCATCGACGGCAGGGGCGTCACCCTCCCACATCATCTGGTGACCCACGGCGTCGGCTTCGATCTGCCAGCCGGACGGTGCCGCTCCGCGCCATCCGGCGCAGTAGACATGTTCGCCGATCTCACAGTATGGCTCCAAGGCAGAAAAATCGGGGCGCTCCGCATCTGCGAACGCGATGATGGGAGAGAAGCCGCGCGAGTAACGACGAGCACCATCCGCACCGGTCGAGTACCGCGCGTGCGGGCCGGCAAGACTGTGCCAAACGATGTTGGCGAGTACCTGGTGGGTCATGCGGCGTCGCGGGACCGAGCGGGCGTCGTTAGGTCCAACTATCGCTGATTAGGTGGCAGGGTCTTGATTGGGGCCGAGAACAGCGCATGAACTGCGGCATCGACCGGCCGGTGCCTGACCTTGGTACTCGCCGGGTCCTTGCCAAGAAAATTGCCGCCTTTCCAGTTCTTCGCCGGCCTGATCGGCCTTGGAACGAATCCGCCGCCGCAGTTCGGGCATACGTTTTCCAGGACGCGATCGACGCACGTCGCACAGAACGTGCACTCGTAGGTACAGATGCGCGCTTCGAGCGTCTCGGGAGGCAACGCCTTGTTGCAATTCTCACAGCTGGGACTGAGTTCGAGCATCCGGCGCCCCCTCCTTTCGACGATGGCAACCGATCACAATACTCAGGTCTTGCTGGCACAGTTCAACATCCAGTGCACACCGAACCGATCGACGAGGCTGCCAAAGTAGCCGCCCCAGAACATTTCCTGAAGGGGCATTTCGACCTTGCCGCCTTTCGCCAGCGCATTGAACAGCCGATCCGTCTCGGCACGGCCATCGGGCTCCAGGTTGATGTACATGTTGTTGCCAGGCGTCAGCGTGAACCCCATCGATTCCGGGGCGTCGGTTCCCATGAGCACATGTCCGCCAAGGATGGGCAGTTCCACGTGCATGACGAGTTCCCGGTCCGCTTCCGCCAGCGGAGGCTGATCCGGACTCGGCGGAATGTCCTTGAACCGATGGATCGGTGTCGTGAACTCGCTCCTGAATACCGACTTGTAGAACAGGAACGCCTCCTCGGTGGACCGCGGGAAATTCAGATACGTACTCACACGAGCCATGATTCATCTCCAGTAGTCGCCCGACACCTCAATGCAGGAGCCGGGAGTTGCGTCGGTCGCGATCGATTCGAATCGCGTCTTGACAACGGAAATTAGGTGAGTTGTGACGGCAGCGCCAAGGAACAACAAGCCGATGCCGGCAATGGCCGACCCATTGCGGGCGGGTTGAGCTTGCGCATCCCGCTTGCAGTGGACCACGTTGATGGCCATGTTACGCAATGCCTGTCTGCCCGGACGGAATACTCGGCACCACCAGCCGGCGGTGCTGATCCACCCAGTAGCCCCATGCAACCAGGAGCCACTGCGCCTGCCCTACCCATGCCAGCGCGGTGACGTTCGGCGGCAGGGCACCGAACACGTTCGCAAGATAGATGGCGAGAAGGAACACCACGAGCCCCCGAAGTGCCCGATGAACATCCTATCTCCCCCGATCGACGATGTCGCGTTTGCGAAACTCGGACCAAGCGCGAAGCGGTTCCGGGCGAGCGTCTACGCCGAGCACCGGTCCGGGCCGCGCTGCGGCACCGTCAGTAAGGCTCAAACGCCACCTTGTGCTTGCGGAGCTGATCCTCGATCTGCCTTCGCCATTTTCCGTTCGGTGACCAGACGCCCGCGACCGCCTCATAGGCGGCACGTGGCTCATCCCCGAGGCTGATCGCACGATACAGAAACACCATCACCGATGCACGCAGGTTGATCTGGCAATGAACCAGCACCTTTCGGCCACCAAGCGCGCTCAGCATCGCTACGAAGGTGTTGAAGTCCGACTCGGTGGGGTTGTCGAACTGGATGGGAAGGTTAATGAATAGCAGGCCCTGCCGCGTGACGATGAGCTGTTCATCGCGAACCGCGTCGGTGACAGTTGGGGGTGCGAGGTAGATCACGGCCTCGAACCCCTGGGCCTTGAGGCCGGCAAGCGCTTCAGCGGAGGGCTGCCCCGACGTGACCAGCCGCGGCGAGATCTCAACGACATTGGGGGCCGTAAGGCGCGCAGGTTGGGCAAGCGAGCCCCCCGATGCGACGAACAGCAGTGCGAACAACAGGGAACAAGGCGTGCCGCGCATCAATATCTCGAAATCATGGATCGCCGGGTCGCTAAGAACCACGAACATCTCATTCGCATCGAACTATGCCAACCGCCTCGGCGGTCACGCAATTTCATCGTCGGCGGTGGGTCGGGTAAGCCCGGCCTCGTCGCGCATACCCTTGGCTTGCGCCTTTACCTGGTCGAACTCGACCCGCCGGCGGTCGATCTCCTCGGAGGTGAGGCGCTCGATATTGGCGTAATCGAGCTTCCAATCGGCATCGGCGCTCCATCGCAGCGGGGATTGCACGGTGGTGCGTGAAGCCGGTGCCGTCTCGAGAACGCTCAGTGCGAGATCCATCGTGAACGCCTGCGACGCAGGGTCCAGCGGACGGCCCGCCGCGTTGCCGAGCGGAAAATCGGAGAACAGGAAGCGCGGCACGCCGACATGCTCGACGATGTCCTTCGCGCAACCCATGACGACCGTGGAGATGCCGTTGTCCTCCAGCATGCGCGCTGCAAGGCTCAACGTCTGATGACAGACGGGACAGTTGGGAACCAGGATCGCCGCATCGACGCCGTCGGCCTTGCAGCGGGCGACGATCTCCGGGCAGTCGACCTCGAGCGAGACCCGATGGCTGCGATTGGTCGGGGCGCCGTGAAAGCGCGGCGCGACAGAGCCGATGCGGCCTGACGCCGCCAGCTGTCGCAACCAGCGAAGCGGGAAGTAGGTGCCGATGTCTTCTGCCGTCGTGTGCTTGCGGTCGATGGCGACGTGTGAGATCCGCAGGTCGTGGTCCTTTGCCGTGTCGCCCGAGTAGACGGTGTAGAACTTGGCCGCGGCATTGTAAGGCGCGCCGGGACCCTGCTCGCCCTTGTCCGGCTGATAGGGCGCCGCCGTCGCGATGATCGTGACGCGACTCCTGGAGAGCGGTTTGACCAAGGGCCGGAACGGCACGTCGGCATAGTGCGCCCATTCGTAGGGCGCGCCATAGCCCAGCCCCTGGTAGTAATCCCGAATCCGCTGCAGGTAGGGAATCGGCGCGTCGTGCGCGGCGGCGAAACCCCATTCCCTGTAGCGCTCGCCAACCATCGATCAACCGCCTGAACACAACGGGAGCCGTGGCCAGCCACGTTGGGCGAAAGCGCGCGACACGCTGAAGGCGAACACGCTGTTGGAGGTCCGGTTGATCGAGGGATCAGGTCGCAGTTGGCTCACGACGCCACTCGTACTTGATGTCTTCGAGCTTCCACATCGGCTCGAATCCGTTTGCCACCACCCTGAAGCCTTGACTCTCGTAAAACCCTCGCGCCCGGCAATTCCTGGCAAACGTGTACAGCCACAACGCTCCTTCCGAGTTCTGCTTTGCCCAATGGAGGAGACGACCGCCGATTCCCTGGCCTATATGCGTGACGCGGACGTAAAGCTGGGAAATCGACTGCGGGCTGGCCGCGATGAAGCCGACCAGCTGGCCGCCCTGTAGGGCGATGCGCAGCTCGTAATTGGGTTCCACTTCTCGAAGAAAGTATTCGCGCTGCGCCTGCAATGGATGCGGATCCCTGACACCGACGCCGAACTCAAAGCTTTCGCGCCACATCAGGATCAGCGCGTCAGCGTATTGCATCTCGAATTCTGCGAGCACGACCGCGGGCATGCCTGGTATTGCGGCCTGACGTATCACGCTAACCGGCGGGCCGCACCAACGCCGGCCAAAGGGTCCACCCACCGGGAGTGCCACCGCTAATCGGACATTGCTGCGGGGTTACTCGATTCATGATCCTGACGTCACGACCAACCAACGCTTGATGTACATGAGCATCGCATTCCCTATTTGCCGCTTCCCAGATTGACGATGCGCTGGATCAGCTTCGGATCATCGGGGATCAGGCCGACCTTCGCCAGCCTCGGAGTCAACGTCAGCCAGTTCTTGTCCATCGCGAACACGCGCCGAAACAGCGGCAGCGATTCCTCTACGCGGCCCATGTTCACCAAGGCGACCGCGTGCCAGTACACGATCTCCGCGTTGTCCGGCACCAGCTTGGCCGCTGCGCGGTACTCCACCAGCGCGCGCTCATTGTCCTTCTGCTCGACCGCAAGATCGCCCGCGTTCATATGGTTGTAAGCGCGCTGCAAGGCGACCAATCGCCGAAGGTCCTTCAGCGGCTCGGCGCTGTCATCGACTCTCAGGTCGAAGATTCGATCAGCCCAGACCTTTCCGGTCGGCTTGCCGGTTACCACCATCAGCGCAGCAGACTGCTTGCCTCTGATGTCGCCGCCCGCTGCCTGCGCCGCATCGAGCGCGGCCAGCATTCGCTCCGCAAGGTCACCTTTGGTGTTCTCAAAAGCACGTGACATTGCCGGCCAGATTTTGTCGTTCAGCATCAGATTGGCTTGCACCGAGTAGGCTTTGCCCACAACGTGCCCAGCCGCAGCGATGTTCTTGTCGCCCGTATGTGCCGCAACCCTGCCCTCCTGGTCGATCATCGCGACCTGCCGGACGTCGCGTCCGTCGTCTCCTGCAAGCAGCGATTTCAGCGCGTCAGGCGCGCTCTTGCCCGCGCGCATCAGTTCGAGGCCGAGCTTGCCGTAACTGGGATCGACGAACGACTGGGTTGCGACGGCGCCGACGCCCGCTTCCGCCCAGGGGACGACGGTGCCGACCGCGAACCAGTGCGACTGAACGGCAACGCCAAGCTCCCCCGTTGCGGCGTCGCGCGCAACGATTGAAAACGTGTGTACGGGGCGAAGTGGCGGCGGCTGCGGAGTTTGGGCGCCCGCACCCGTTGCAACCAGCGCGGTGTGCATGGTGATCAAACCTATCCCTGCAATGCGGTTCACTGACGTCCCTTCGAGGATGGCAATGATGTGCCGCCATTTACCTGGGACGCGACGGAGGCGGCGGTCTCGGCGCAGCGGCCGCATGCCTGTTGGATGGGCGGGCACTTCACTGAAACATACGAGCAGAACACGCAGCAGTCGCCCGTCTTGGGCCGGAGCAAAGCGTGACAGTTCGTGCATTCGTGGAAGTAGACGCACGCATCCGTTGGCATGGATGTGACCGCCGCGAACTCGCATTCCGGACAGGTGCGGACAGACTCGAGGGTCGGTCGAGGATGCACTTCTAGGCGCCTAAAGGTAGATCGCAATTTACACCAGGACGGGCCCGGATTGGGGTGGTCGCGCAGTTCGCGCATGCGCACGATACATCCGGCGCGAATGCGATTACGGATCCGGGTACGAGTAACGAAGCGACGGGGCTCACTCGATTAGCAAGTGAATGGGACGATCATCGCATCGCTGCTTCGGGTCGAAGGCGGCCGCCGCATCGCGCGATTGGGCGTCACTTTGCTACCGGCCTTTCGGGGTGCCGAGGGGCGGACGATTCTTGCGGTAGGAGTCTTTCAAGGCGATCTTGCCGTCTCGAAGCGTGAACAGGTCGCAGCCGTGGACTTCGACGCAGGTGCCGTCCGCCCGCGTGCCCGTGAACGTCCACTCCGACACGCCCCTCTCCCCACAGACAAAGTGGC
>JBKKAZ010000121.1:0-3341 GCA_046714435.1 Casimicrobiaceae bacterium | reverse complement strand
GGCTCCTAGAGGCGCGTCGAAGCGTAGTAATCGCGAATGTGCTGGGTCTCGCGATAGCCCTGCTTCGCTGGTGTCGCGGCGGTCGGTGTCAGGGCGACGGGGTCGGCGATCGCTTGCGTTGCCGCAGCCGCGGAGGCGGCTCCGCCCGCCCCCAGGGCGAGCAGGAAGCGGCGGCGTTTCAGATTGGTGTCGGGGGACGAAGTTGCCGACGAAGATGTCGGCGCGGGGCCTTCACGCTGCGGCGAATTGCGCATTCGATCCTCCGAAAAGTACCCTCGTGACGAATCGTTAGTCGATGGCGAACGAGTCACGTTCGACCGCCACGAATAATTCCAGGAATTCTGATACCGGACGGTAGAAGTTGGCAAGCGGAGATTGCTTCAAAGCGGTGCACAAATCGGGGATCCAGCCAGCGATGTGCGCTTCGAAGAATCCCTTTTGGTCTGTCAGGTTTGCCGGACGCCGGTCGTCGCGGCCTTCGATCAACAGCCTCATGGTCTCGAAAAGCGCCGAAACATGGTCTTCGAGCACGGTGCTTTCCGGTCTGCGCGCCAATCCAAGCCTTGCGAGGTCGTCGCGCAGCCCGACCAGCGGCTTTTCCATCATGAAACCGGCGAGCCAGTGCGAAGCGTGCAGATTGACCTCGCTCTTGCCGGTTCCGACGAACAAATCCCAGTATTCCTGGCGGGCGGCGTCTGCTTCCATCACCCGACAAGCGTCTACCAGCCGGTTCCAGGCCTCAGGTAGATTGCCGGTGTCGGCGTTGGGAAGCGGCTCGGCCGCGCCGATGGCCCGCAGCAGGGCGGCGTCCGGCGCGTCGGCGAAAAGCGCTGCCAGCACGCCGTAGAAATTGGCGCGCGCCCGGTCCTCGGGCTCGATCGGGTAGCTGAGCGCAACCGGGGCAGTCTGCATGCCGGGTGAGCTCACAGGTCGCGGATGTCGACCGATTGCTCGGTCTTGATCAGGTCGACGACCCGGCAGTCGGCGCACATTTTCAGCCGTTCCAGCGCTCCGGGCGCCGCGAACATCGAGTGACCGGCCAGCCGGGACAGCATCGCCCCGATCATCTTCTCGCTGCCCAGCGGCTTGCCGCATTTCACGCAGGCGAATATGGCCGCCTCGTTTAGCACCCGGGGCCCTCGTGCCTCGGGCGTCAGGTCCAGACGCGGCACCAGCGTGATCGCAGCCTCCGGACAGGTCTTCTCGCAGATGCCGCACTGCACACACTTGTCTCGATGAAGCGCAGCTGCGGCCGCTCGGCGTTGTCGAGGATCGCGCCCTCGGGACAGCTGCCGACGCAAGCCAGGCACATCGTGCACTTGCCGGTGTCGACCTCGATCGTCCCGAAAGGCGAACGCGCCGGCAGCGGGATCCGGGTCTGTGGAACCGGCGCGTGCTGCGCCAGGTGGTCGAGTGCCAGCCCCAGCGTCGTGCGCTTTTCGTTGGTTGCGGCGAAGGTCGCCGCCACGCGCACCCCTAGCGGCGCGTGCGCACGCCACAGCGCGCTTTCGAGCGCCGCCGTATCGTCGCCGTTTACGATTTGGAAGTGGGCGCCCTGGTATCCCAGCGCCTGCGCGATGGTCTCGCCGACCTTCATCTGGAATCCCGCCAACTCGGTAAAGCGAGGCAGGTCGTCCGCAGCTACCAGCGACAGGATTTCGGCGGCGCCCCAGGCCAGCGCCGCGAGCCACAGGTCCAACCCTACCGCGTCGATGTTGTGCACTTCAACGGGGATCACGCGCGCCGGCAGCCCACGCCCGCGGCGGGCGTAACGCGCAAGCCGGTCGTTGCCCTTGCGGCCGTGGAAGAGCAGGCAGGCGTCGCGGCCGCCGGCGCGCGCATAGGTCGTGAGCAGCGTACGCAGCCGCAGGCCCAGATCGGCGGGCGCCGGATAGGCGAACGTGAGCGCGCCCGACGGGCACACGGTGGTACAGGTCCCGCAGCCCATGCACAGATGCGGCTCGACCCGCACGCGGTCGCCGTCGGCGACGATTGCGGCGGTGTCGCAGGCATCGATGCAGTTGCGGCAGCCTTCCTTCTGCGACCGGCTGTGGGCACAGATCGATGCTTTGTAGTTGAAATACTTCGGTTTTTCGAACTCGCCAGTCAGGCTCGCGAGCGTCGCCACCGCCTTGGCCTGTGCGAGCGCATCCGTTCCCGGTGCGAAGTAGCCCTGCGGAGGCGTGGGCATGCGAAACCAGGCCTCGCGCGCGAGGTCGAGCACCAGGTCGAATCGATCGGTTCGCGAGGTCTCGCGCCGGTCGAAATCGATCGCGCCGACCGCGCCACAGGCGGCGACGCAGGCCCGATGGGATTTGCAGCGGTCGAGGTCGATTTGGTAGCTGAAGTCGATCGCCTGCTCGGGACAGGCCTTGACGCAGGCGTTGCATCGCGTGCACAGGTCGAGGTCGATCGGATTGTCCTGCGACCACCGGGCCTCAAAGGCCCCGAGCCAGCCCGCAAGTCCGGTCAGTGTGCCGCTATAAACCGGATAGGCGCGTTCGATCGGAAGTTCGGCGCCGGCAGTGCGGCCGGTCGCAACCACCGTCACCGAGAGTTGCGCCTTGAGAAGCTCGGCCCACGACAGCGCGGCCTCGAGCGGGCCGACGATCAGCAGCTGTCCTTCCGAGCGGTACGCGACACTCGGCACGGGATCCGGTTCCGGCAGCACGGCTTGCGCGAGCAGTGCCGCGAGCTTGGGCGTCGCACCGCGCGCCTCGGGCGACCAGCCGCCGGACTCGCGCAGGTTCACGAAACGAATCGACTGGGTCTTCGCGGTTTCGCCAGCGATTTCGTTGAAAAGTCGCGCTTCCTGGGTGCAACCCACGATCACCTCGCCCGCCGCGCCGTCGGCAAACGCCGCGAGCTGTTTCTGGCACAGCATGGTGTGAACGACGGGCGCCGCGGCCATTCCGAGCGCCTTCGCGACCAGCGGGGCGTCGATCGGCGCCGTGCCGTTGCACGAGCAGAGGAACAGGTTGCGCGCGTCCGGGGTCATTGCGACTTTTCGGACTCCGCCAGCCGCGCACCCGTGGGTGGCGGCGCATCGTCGATCTTGGTGGCTGGTGTCACAGCAGCGGCGTCGGTCGGGGAGTGCGTGCCGGCCGGATCGCCCGGTTCCGTTCCGGTAACGGCGGGCGCCGGCTCGTCGGGCACATCCTCGACCTGACCCTGGTTATTGACCCGGGTCTTTGGCGGATTGAACAGGTAACGAGCCTGGTTGAGCTTCGCCATCACCTCGGGCGGAATCGGCTCGAACTTCGTGTAGTCGTCGATGTACACGTCGAGGCCGTCCATCACGTTAAAGCGCGGATCGGCGAACAGCTTCTTCAGCGCCGCGC
>JBKKAZ010000120.1:0-4680 GCA_046714435.1 Casimicrobiaceae bacterium | reverse complement strand
GGATCGATCATCGCGAACTTGAATTGGGTGAGGTTCGTCTCGATAGACCGGTTCGCGGGCACGCGGTTCCGCTCCTTCAGCAGCTGCTGGCCTTCCGGCGACAGCATGAAATCCACGAACAGCATCGCTGCGTTCGGGTGCGCGGCGTTCCGCGCGACACCGATCGAGTTGGGCCGCCCGAACGTCGGCTCGAGCGCCTTCCAGCGGATCGGCGCACCCTTGACGGCCAGCCGCTCGACATTGTGGTTGTAGATCGTCGCGGCGAGCGGAATTTCGCCGGCCGAGACCAGCTCCGCGAGCAGCGTGTGACCGGTGCGGATCTGCGGCTTCTGCTCCGCCAGCTTGCGGAAGAACGCAAGGCCCTTCTGCTCGCCCATATGCTTGACCACCGCGGCGAACCAGTCGACGTCGCTGGCCTCGATGCCGATCTTGCCGGCCCACTTCGGATGGGCCAGGTCCTCGTAGGAGTTCGGCACGTCCTCGGGTTTCACCAGGTTCGTGTTGTAGCCGATGGTGAAGAAATTGAAGCGGTCGGCGACGTAGTGGCCGTGCTTGGCGAACGCCTCTGGAGGCAGGTCCTTGAAATGGGGGCTCACGAACTCGTCGAGCAGCTTCTCGCGGTAGAGCGCCTCCATCTCCGGGCCGTTGGTCTCGAGGACATCGACCGCGTGCCGGCCGGCGCGAGCCTCGGTAACCGCGCGCTGCAGCACCTTCTCCGAGGACGAGCGCCACAGCACCAGCTTCACGCCGTACTTCTTCTCGAACACATCCTTGATCGGCACCGAGTCCTTGGTGTTGAGCGAGGTGTAAACGACGACCTGGCCCTCCTTGCGCGCGCCCTCGAGCAGCTTCGCGTCGCGGTCCGCAGCCTTGTTCATGTAGACCGACCGGTTCGGCTGCGCGTCGGGTTTCGGCTGCGCGGCAACCGTCGCGACGAACGCGACCAGCACGGCGGTGAAGGCGGCGAGCGGCCCGGCGAGCTTGGTGTTCATGACCCTGTCCTCCTTGCAGGCGCGAGCGCCGCAGACAAAAAAGGGGCGTCGATCAACGCCCCCGTTTCCACGCCCTGCCGCGCGGCGTCTGTTGCCGCGTCAGAACGAATGCGAAATCCCGACCGCGATCTGGGTGATGCTGGAACCCACGGCCGGAGTCACCGACTCCGCATTGTTGAACACCGCCGACTTGCCATTGTCGAGGTACGCGGCGAGCGCGAACAGCATGGTTCGGCGCGACAGGTTGTAGCCCGCGCCCACGGCGGCCATGTAACCTTCCAGGCCGTCGGTGCTGCACGGCACGCCGCCCAGCAACGCGCACGAGCCGTCGTTCGCGCCGGAGTACGACACCGCGGTCCTCCACGGGCCGGGCCAGCGCGCGTCCCAGGTGGCGCTCCAATGGTCGCTCTCGTACTTGGCGAAGCGGCCGTTCTGCCCGCCGCTCTCCTTGTAGCGCAGGCGCGCGTAGTTGGCCTGGACCGTGTGGGCGCCGAACTTGTACTCGCCGGTGACCCGCACCGCGTCGTCGCGGGAGGAGGCGTTCGGGTCGTTGTTGTTGCGAACCGAGCTCTTCGAGGCGCGCGATCCGCCGAAGAAATCGTTGTGGACCTCGTAGGCGATCGCGAAATAGTACGGGGTCGCGTCGTAATTGATGCCGACCGAGAGCAGGTTCGCGTTGCGCGTCGCGGTCTTGGCCTCGTCGGGCGAGTACTGGATCCCGAAGGTCACCTTGTTCCATTCGGGAGACTCGTAATGCACCGAGTTGGCGCGACGCAGGTGGAAACTCGCGCCGCTGGTGTCCGAAAGGTTCGACTTCGACAGCACGTTGCTGATCGAGACGAAGTTGCCCGAGCTGATGCCCAGGAAGGAGAGCGTGTCGCCCATGTCCTTGTAGACAGTGTCCATGAAGCCGAGCCTGACCGTGCCCCAGCTGTCGCTCTCGAGGCCGAGGAACGTGTTGCGCGTCGCGATCCTGCTGCCGCCCTGGTCGACGTCGATGGTCTGCTCGATCTGCCAGATCACCTTGAGGCCCGTCCCGAGCTGCTCGGTACCGCGAAAGCCCAGCCGGGAGTTGCTGGCTTCCATTGCCAGCACGTTCTCGGTCGCGCCGGTGGGGGCGCCCTGCAACGTCGCGACCGTCGTCCCCGGCGCGGTCGCGCTGGAGGTGCGGCCATAGGTGAGTTCCGGATAGAGCCGCCCGTAGATCACCGCGGTCGATTGAGCCGACGCGACCGCCGGCGCAAGGAGCGTTGCTGCGACCGCCGCCGCGCACAGTTTCTTGTTCATCGTTGGTTCTCCCTGGCCAGTTGTGCGTGCGTCGCGGTGCCGATTGTGAGGTGCAGCGATGCAGTTGGTTCTTCTATGCGGAACGGCGATCTGCGAAATGGAACAGACTCGGTGAAGCTAGCAAACGGCAGGCAAACATGTCAAGGATGCTGCAATGCAACAAGCCTCTTTACGCGGCCATTGTCGGCAAATCCGCCAATTCCGCGGCGTAAGCGTCGTCCATGCGCGGCTTCAGCCCGTGCCGCGCGAGCGCCTCGGCGAACCAGGTTCGCACCCCCGGCAGCTCGTCCGCGTAGTCGATCTGGTCGCCACCGAGCCGCTTGCTGATCCAGGCCTTCGGCACGCCCTGAGCATTGCGGATTGCCACCACCTCGTGTTTGAACGCCAGGTAGCGCGCCGGCGTGGTGCCAGTGTTGAAGTGCTGGTGGGTCCACATGTTGGGAGGGACGATCATCGAGCCCTCGCGCCACTCGAAGCGCCGCGGCTTCTCGCCTTCGGGCCACATCAGGCTGTAACCCTCGCCGCTCATGATGATCACGTGAGCGCCGGGGCCGTGCGCATGCGCCTTCTTGTAGGTGCCGACCGGGAACTGCGAGATGTGGCTGTTCATCGAGCCGCGCGCCATCGAGAAGCGGATGTGCCCGCCGCCGGCCCCCCGCTCCTTCGCGCTGATCAGCGGCAGGTTGATCGCGTCGGCGACGAAGTTGGTGTCGAGCAGCAGGCCCTTCTGCTCACCCTTGTTCGCGAAGTAGTCGGGCTCGCCGTCGAAGCGATCGCGAAAGTCGTAGCGGGTGCCGAACACGAACTCGAGGTCGCCGTAGACGTTGATCACCTGCGGCGCGTTGGTCACGCCGACGTAGCGCGCGGGCTCCTTGCCGGAGCCGTTGAAATGCTGGTGCCAGCAGTTGAGCGGAATCGCGAACAGCGATCCGGCCTTCCATTCGAACTGCACGCGCCGCCCGGCGTCGTTCCAGACCGCCGTCGAGCCGCGGCCGTCGATTACGTAGATCATCTCTTCGTAGAGCTGCCGCTGCGCCTCGAGCTGCCGGCCGGCCGGGATCTCCATGACGTAGCAGTCGTTGCTGGTCCGCGACGCGTCGTGATTGAGGAACACGGCGTTGCCGCCGCGACGCGCCCAAGGCTTGAGCGGGATCGAATGCAGGTTCTCGACGTGGAACGAGCTCGCGATCTCGAGGCCCTCGGCGCGCACCCAGCGCGTGTAGGGGGTTTCCTTCTCGCTCGCGAATTTGCTCGCCAGCTCGTCGCTGACGATGGCGTTCTTGGTCATGCTGCGGCAGCTCCCGGAAAACGTCCCCTGAAAAGTCCCCGGCGGGCGCTTCGCGCGCCGGGGACAATCTGCTTCATGCCGGCTCGTTGACCTTCGTGCGGAGGAACTGGCGCACCAGCTCCGGCGTCACGGTCACCCCTGGCTGGTACTCCGGCGCGTTCTCGATCTGCTCGAGATCGTTCAGACCCGACGCCTTGAAGATCCGGTTCACCGCCGAAATCAGCCTCACCGGACGATCCGGGTCGGCGTTGAAATGCTGCGTGATCGTGTTCGGCGGCACGTAGATGACATCGCCGGCCTCCCAGTCGTAGCGCTTCACTTCGTCCTGCGGGCGCCAGTGGTAGGTGTCGGTGATCTCGACATCGCAGTCCTGGTGCAGGTCATAGCCGCGACCCTCGACCACATACAGGCATTCCTCGGCGAGCTGGCGCCGCTTGCCCGACCGGCTGCCCGGAGGGATCACCAGCATGTACGCGTCGACGGTCTCCATGCGGGTGTTCATGCCCTCGTTCAGCAGGTGCTTCAGCAGCCCCTGCCGCGACAGCTCCCAGGGCATCTCCTCGGGATGCACGATCTTCCTGCGCTTGGCGTTGCGCGCGGGCGCGTCGGCCGCGTCCTTCAGCAGCGCCTCGTACAACCCCGCGTTCACCGTGCCCTTGAGCCACGCCTTCGATTCGTCCCACGCCATCTCGCTCTCCTCGTTCCGTCCGATCAGTAATCGCCGCGATTGAAGTCGTTCTCGCGCTCGCGCACTTCGAAGCCCTCGCCGCCGGGCGCGGGTGTGCCTGGCCGCGGCTCGACCTGCTGCTGGAACAGCATGTTCATGAACATGAACATCGGCTTGGTCTTGATGACCAGCGCCCGGGCGGGCCGGCTGGCGCTCGCGTTGAAGTGCTGGTGCACGCAGTTGTTGTGCACGATCGCCATGTCGCCCGCCTTCCAGTCGTAGCGGATGCCGTCGTGCACTTCGTAGCCCTCACCGTCGAGAATGTAGAACGCGGCCTCGTTGACGTGGCCGTGCTTCTGCGAGCGGCCGCCGGGGCCGTACTCCTCGAGGTGCAGGTGGAAGGTCTGGGTGATGCCGTCCTTCGGCTCCACATAGTGGCGGCTGAA
>JBKKAZ010000119.1:0-3028 GCA_046714435.1 Casimicrobiaceae bacterium | reverse complement strand
CTGATCGTGGCCATGACCCACTACAACTTCAAGTCGATCTTCGCCTGGAACATCTTCCTCTACACCGGTTTCTTCGCGGTCGTGGCGCTCTACCTGTGGACGATGTTCGAACGGCGCATGAACGGCTACAGCAAGCGCGCGGGCCTCGTCGCATTGCTCTGGCGGCTGATCCTCACTACCGGAACCGGATCAATCTTCGGTTTCCTGGTGGCGCGCGAGCCCTACAACAGTGCGCTGCTTGCGCCGTTGTTCATCGTGATGTCGTTTTCCTTCGGATTGGCGGTGTTCGTGCTCGTGCTGATGGCCGCCTGTCGCTCAAGCGGCCGCGCGCTGGGCGACGTCGTGTTGAATCGCCTCGGGAGCCTGCTCGGCGTATTCGTCGCGGCGGTCCTGTATTTCGTCGCGGTATATCACCTCACCAACCTCTACATCGCGCGCCAGCACGAGATCGAGCGCTTCATTCTCCTGGACGGCGGCGTGTACACGGCGCTGTTCTGGATCGGGCAGGTCCTGCTCGGGGGTGTCGCTCCGCTCGTGCTGCTGTTCGCGCGCGGTGCGAACCGTCCACCTGGCGCGCTCGTCGCCGCGGCGGCCTGCGTGATCGCGGGCGGCCTCGCGCAAATCTACGTGATCATAATCGGCGGCCAGGCCTATCCGCAGTTGATGTTCCCGGACAAGGAGGTCGCGAGCAGCTTTTTCGATGGCGTCGTGGCCGCCTATGCGCCCAGCTTGCCGGAAGTGGCGCTCGGCGTGGGCGGCGTGGCGCTCGCGCTGGTGCTAACCGCCGTGGCCCTCAAAGTGCTGCCGTTCCTGCCGTGCAGCCTGGCCGACGGCGACGTCGATTCGGCGGCGGCATGAACCGGCTCGTCATCTCCGCGGCTCACAAGTCTTCGGGCAAAACCACGGTGTGTATCGGCCTGTGCGCCGCGCTGCGCGCACGCGGCGCCGTGGTGCAGCCGTTCAAGAAAGGTCCGGACTACATCGATCCGCTGTGGCTCGGTCTCGCCGCCGGGCGGCCCTGCTACAACCTCGATCCCTACTTGAGCGATACCGAGGAGATCCGCACCGAGTTCTCGCGGCGTATGCGCGGCGCGTCGCTCGGCCTCGTGGAAGGCAACAAGGGTCTGTACGATGGGCTGGATCTCGACGGCAGCAACAGCAACGCCGCGCTCGCCGCGCTGCTCGGCGCGCCGGTGGTGCTGGTGATCGACGCCCGCGGCATGACACGCGGCATCGCGCCGCTCATTCTCGGCTACCAGGCTTTCGATCCGAACATTCGCATCGCCGGCGTGATCCTCAACCAGCTCGGCGGCGCGCGTCATGAGGCCAAGCTGCGCACGGTGATCGAGCACTACACCGACGTTCCGGTCCTCGGCGCCGTGCAGCACGATGAGCGCATGACCATCGTCGAGCGGCACTTGGGCCTGGTCCCGAGCAACGAGGCCGCGGCGGCGCGCAAGCGTGTTGACGAGATCGCGGCGCTCGTCGCCGCCCAGGTCGACCTCGATGACGTACTCGCCGTGGGGAGGCAGGCCGGACCGCTGCCTCCTTTCGCGCGCGCCTCGAACACGAAGCCGCGCACGCCGGGCGCGGCGCCGGTGCGCGTGGGGATCGCGCGCGATGCGGCATTTGGTTTCTACTACCCAGGCGACCTCGAGGCCTTGCGCGAAGCCGGGGCGGAGCTGGTACCCTTCGACGCGCTCCACGACGTGCACCTGCCGCCCGTCGACGGCCTGTTCATTGGCGGAGGATTCCCCGAAACGCACATGGAGGCGCTAGCCGCGAACGGCGGCCTGCGCGCCGAACTGCGTGCCGCGATAGCCGACGGGCTACCGGCGTATGCCGAGTGCGGCGGGCTGATGTACCTGGCGCGCCGGATCGAATGGGACGGGCGCTGCGCAGAAATGGTCGGCGCGCTTCCGGCGGACATCGTCATGCACGCGCGGCCGATCGGTCGCGGCTATGTCCATCTGCGCGAAACCGGCCGCGGGCTGTGGCCGCCGGCGCAGCCGGGCGAAGCGTCGCAGATCCGCGCACACGAATTCCATCACTCGAGCGTCGAGAACCTGGCATCGGACGTCCGGTTTGCCTATGACGTCGAGCGCGGCCACGGCATCGACGGCCGGCACGACGGCATCGTGCAAGGGAACCTTCTGGCGTCGTATGCGCACCTGCGTGATGTCGCTGGCAACCGCTGGGCGCGGCGCTTCGTTGATTTTGTCCGGAGTTGCAGGCCCGCAAGATCGCCGGCATGCGCAGACCCCGGTCATGGAGCACCGGCTGAGTGCGAAGCGCCCGAGGAGAGCCCATGATCACCGTCACGCAGGAGGCCGCAGCTGAGATCGTCAAGTCGGCGCAGCAGGCCGGCGCAGGCAACCTGCGTCTGGCTGCGCGCCTGGACGACAAGGGCGTGGTCGAGTACGGCATGGGGTTCGACGACAAGGCCGACGGAGACACGCAGGTGGTCACGAACGACATCACGTTATTGATCTCACCCGGCAGCGTCGAGCTGCTGACCGGCGCCACCCTGGACTACGTGGAGATCAATCCCGGCGAGTGGCGCTTCATCTTTATCAACCCGAACGATCTGTCGCACAGACCGCCGCAGCCGTTGCGCTGAGGCCTTGCGCTGGACGCCGCCGCGGCATGGGGTTAGTCTGGATTGCCCCATGCCAGAACCCAACGCACCGAAACCCGACGCGCCAGCCGAAGACGGCTCGCACGCGGCGCGCGCAAGTCCGCTGCCGCAGACACCGGCGGTGCGCCTTGCGCGCAAGACCCAGTCGCTCGACATCCTGTACGAGACCGCCACCAGCCTCAGCCAGCCCGGCACCTTCGAGCAGGTGCTCGAGGGTTTCCTCGACACGCTCATAGAGCTGATGGACGCGCGCGCGGCGAGCGTTCGAGTCGTCACCGGCGACGGCTTCACGCGCCTGATCGCGAGCCGTGGCCTCGCTCCCGAGGTGGTCGAGCGCGACCGGCTGATGCCGGTCGGGGGCTGCCACTGCGGCTGGGCGTCGACCGAGGG
>JBKKAZ010000118.1:0-7203 GCA_046714435.1 Casimicrobiaceae bacterium | reverse complement strand
TTCCGCGCCCGTGTTGCTCGACGAGCACGTAGAGCTTGTCCAGCTTCGTGGTCGCCGGCTCGTCGGCGCGGCACCAGGCGGCGAATCCCACCGGCAGGCCGCCGACACTTGCGAGTGCGAGCCCTGCCCCCTCATCGCGCAGAAAGCACGAGAGCGCCTCGACCGAATAACCGCGCGCAAGCATGTAATCGATTTGCTCGGTCGTGATGATCCCTGGGTAATGCTGGCGCCAGATCGTGTGTGCGAGCCGGCGCACCACCGGAAGGTCGGCGGTGCTCGCCGGTGTGAGCGAGATCTCGGACATGAGGTAGCGGCCGGGTCGCAATCTAGCGTCCCAAAGGACACTAGCACGCGGCTCGTGTGCCAGCTATGCGATGATCCGCGCTGCACGTGACCCCGGACGAACTCGCTCAACTGCTGGTCCAGCGCGACCCGTCGCGCCTCGATGCCGCGCTGGCCGGAGTCGCGCCTGACAGCGCTGCCGGCATGGCGCTGCGCGGCGAATTGCTGCGCCGGAAGGGCAATGCCGCCGCCGCTGCCGCGTTGCTCGAGTCCGCGCTCGAACGACTGCCGGGCGCCGTTGCGCTGCGCCATGCCGCCGCTCTGGCGCGCGCCATCCTTGGCGACCGCGCCGCCGCCCGCGCGCATTGGGAAGCCCTGCTCGCCCACACGCCCGACGACGCCATGGCGCGTTTCCAGATCGGCGTGTCCTGGCACGACGACAACCGCCTTGCAGAGGCCGTGCACTGGTACGAGGCCCAACTGGCGCGCACGCCGGCGCTGGCAGGTGTGTGGCTCAATCTCGGCGCGGCGCACTTCGAACTCGGCGACATCGATGCCGCGCTGGCAGCCTGGCAACGCGCGCACCTGGCCGCGCCGGACGATGTACGTCCGCTCTCGCGGGCAGCCGCGGCGCTTGGCGAGCGCGCCGCCCTGCCCGAGGCGATCGAACGGCTGTCGCGGGCGATCGCGATCGAACCGGCGAGCGCCACGCTCAGGTTCGCGCGCGCGGCGCACCGGTCGAGTCTGGCACTGCACGGCGAAGCAGTGGCGGACCTGCGCGAAGCTGTCGCACTCGAGCCGCAGAACGCGGCGGGGCACTCGGCGCTGCTGCTCGAACTGCACTACGACGACACGCTCGCAACGCGTGCCGAACTCTTCGCAGCGCACGACGAATGGGCGGCGCGCCACGCCACGCATGCCGCCGCGGCATGCCAGCCGCCGCCGGCGCGCGCGCGCCTGCGGATCGGTTACCTGTCGCCGCGCTTCGGCGACGTTCCGCTCGCCGCGCTGCTCCTGCCGGTGCTAGAAGCGCAGGACCGCTCGCGCTTCGAGATCGTCGCCTACGCCGCACACCCGGCGCAGGGCGAGAGCGCTGCGCGCATGCAACAGGCGGTCGACCACTGGCGGGATCTGCCCTCCGACGACGCGGTCGCGGCCCGCATGATCGCCGAGGACGCGCCCGACCTGCTCGTGGACCTCGCCGGTCACGCCCCGGGCAACCGAATGCCCCTCCTCGCGCGCCGTCCCGCTCGCGTTCAGGCGACTTGGCTCGACTGGTTCGACACGACCGGTGTCGCCGCGATCGACTACCTGATCGGCGATGCGACGCACACGCCGCCCGTGGACGCGGGATGGTTCCGCGAGCGTCTGGTCCTGTTGCCCGGCGCGCGCTTCGCCTATCGGCCCCCGGTCGCAATTGCCACGACGCCGGCCCCTGCGCGCGCACGAGGGCAGCTGACGTTCGGCTCATTCAACCGGCACGCCAAGCTCACCGACGAAGTCATCGATCTGTGGGCGGCACTGCTCGGGGCCGTGCCGCACGCGCGCCTCGAGCTGCGGGCGTCGGCGTATCGCGCACCGTCCACCGTCGCCCTCGTGCGCAGGCGCTGGGCGGCACGCGACGTCCCGATCGAGCGCATCGATTTCGAGCCGTTCGTGTCCCTCGATGCGATGCACGCCGCGTACGCAGGCATCGACATCGCCCTCGACCCGTTTCCGTTCAACGGCGGCGTTACCACTTGTGACGCGCTCGCGCACGGCGTTCCGGTGGTCACGCTCGAGGGCGAACGCATGATCGCGCGGCAAGGCGCCGCACTGTTGCGCGCAGCTGGCCGGTCGGAGTGGATCGCGACCTCGCGCGACGACTACGTCCGGATCGCGGTCGGGCTGGCCGACTCCGCGCGGATTGACGAAGTACGCGAGTTGCTCGTCCATGAGTTTGCGCGCTCGCCGCTGTGCGACGTCGACGGCTTCACTCGCACGCTCGAGCGCGCGTTCGTCGCAATGATAGAGAGCGGCCCGGGCCCGGGCCCGCCGCTAGTTGTCGAGGACGGTAGAATCATGGCCGTCGTCCTCCCACGCCGCCCGTCCGCATGAAACTCGCGCTCAGGATCGATGTCGCCACGTTGCGCGGGATGCGTAACGGAGTGCCCGCGCTCGTCGACATTCCCAATGCGCGAAGGGGTCGCCAGGGAAACAGTGGCGATGAAACGTCCACGCTGGAATCCCGGCGTAGACTACTTGGGTGATTAGTCAATCCAGGGCCGCGTGAACGAGATCGGACGCAGGCAGTTCCTCATCGCCGCAGGCGCACTCGCCGCGGCGCCGCTGGTGCTGGCGCAGCAAGACCGCCGCCGATTGGCATGGTTCGGAACGGGGCGCAGCGGCGTGCCTTCGCCGTACTTCGACGCGTTCAAAGCCGGCCTGCGCGACCTCGGATGGGAAGACGGCCGCAATCTTGTCCTCACGCCGTTCTGGGCCGACGGAACACGGGAAAACAGCGAATTCCTGGTACGCCAGATGTTCGCGACCAAACCCGAGGTCATTGTCGCATTCGGCCGAGATGTTTTCGCTTTGCACGCTGCCAAACCGGCTGTCCCCGTGGTGTTCGCTTTCAGCGGTGATCCCGTCGACGCCGGTTTCGTGCAAAGTTTCGCTCGCCCCGGCGGCAATTTCACCGGGATCAGCTTCATGTCGCTGGACCTCGCAGGAAAGCGAATCGAGCTGCTGCGTGAAATCGTGCCACAAGTTCGACGGCTTGCGGTGCTCGCAAGGCCCGAACATCCCGGTGAGCATCGCGAGCGGGCGGTTTCCGAAGAGGTCGCACGCAGGCTGGGCATTGAAATGATCTATGTTCCGATGGAGGCGGCCAGCGGGCTCGATGGAGCGCTGCAGGCGATCGCGCGACGCCAATGCGACTCGCTGGTTGCGTTTCCCGATGCGGTCATGCTCGCCAACAGCGGTCGCATAGCCAAGTTCGCGACCGAAGCGAAGATCGCTACGGTGTCGGGTTGGGGATCGTTCGCCGACGATGGCTTTCTGCTGGCCTATGGACCGAACCTGCACAGTTCCTACCGTGGGCTCGCCCGATACGTGGACCGCATACTGCGCGGTGCCAAGCCGGATGAACTCCCGGTCGAACTGCCGCGCACGGTGGAATTCGTGCTCAACGCGCGTACCGCGCGCGCGCTCGGGCTCGCAATCCCGGCATCGATCATCCAACGCGCTGACCGTGTCGTCGAATGAGGTTGCAGGTCCTGCAACCTGGCTGCGGATCGCAAATGCGCGGGCCAGGTGATGAAGCTCGCGCTCAAGATTGATGTCACCACGTTGCGCGGGATGCGCGATGGTGTGCCCGCGCTCGTCGACATTCTGGAGCGCCACCAGGCGCTCGCGACGTTCTTTTTTTGTGTCGGGCCGGATCATTCCGGCCGCGCGTTCGGCCGTAATCCGCCGCCGGGCAAGGTTACCGGCGGCGCCTCGCGCCGGTTCCGAACGCCGGGTATCGGCAAGTACGTCTACGGAACGCTGTGGCCGGGGCCGGAACTCGGGCGGCGCTTTGCGGACCGGATGCGCGCGGTGCGCAACGCCGGCTTCGAGACCGGTGTGCAGGCCTTTGACGCCGTAGGTTGGCGCCTCGCCGCGGCTTCTGCGAATGCCGCGTGGACAGCCGCAGAGCTGCAGCACGCGGTCGATCGCTACACCGAGCTGTTCGGTGAAGCCCCGCGTGCCCACGCCGCTGCGGGCTGGCAGACCAACATCCACGCTCTGCGCCTGACCCAGCGACTGCGCTTCGACTACTGCTCGGACGGACGCGGCAGCGGGCCGCATCTGCCGGTGAGCGATGCCGAGCTGATCCGCTGTCCGCAGTTCCCGACCACGCTGCCCACCCTCGACGAGGTTGCGGCCGAGCCCGGCGTCTCGCCCGAGTCCGCCGCTGCGCACTTGTTGAGCCGCACCGGCGAAGCGCCGCTGGACGCGCAGGTGTTCGGCCTGCGCGCCGAAGTCGAGGGTCTGGCGCTTGCCCGCGAGTTCGAGCAGCTGGTGATCGGATGGAAGGCGCAAGGCTACACGCTGGTACCGCTACGCGCGCTGCTGGAATCGGTCGAGCCGCTCGCGTTGCCGCGCTGCGAAGTCGCCATGTCGCGCATCCCGGCGCGAACCGGTACGCTGCTGTTGCAAGGCCGGGAGTTCCTGCTCCCGTCCGAAATTGCGCGCGCCGCCTGATACGCCGACCGAGGCGAACGGAGCCGACTCATGCCCGCACACCGCATCCCGGACTTCGAGGTGGAATCGACCATCGAGCGCTCGACGTTCGTGATAGGCGCCGATGGGAGCCTCGTCAACGAGTGGCGGGGCGTCAAGGTAGCCGGCCACGCCGAGGAAGTGCTTGCCCAGGTGCGATCGCTCTAGCGGGGCAACGGGCTCGGCGATGGCCGACATGCTGGTACGGCTCTACGCGCTGCCGGACGTGTCCGCAGCGCTCGCGCGTGCCGCCGCGCAAGGTGTGCAGATCCGCCGGCCCGACGCCTCGGAACGCGCGCTGCTGGTGGAATGGGTGCGGAGCAGCTTTTCGGAGGGCTGGGCCGCGGAGTGCGAGATCGCGTTCGCATCCCGACCCCCCACGTGCTGGATCGCGCTTCGTGGACGGGCGCTGATCGGCTTCGCCTGCCACGATTGCACGCGGCGAAATTTTTTCGGTCCCGCAGGGGTGGACGTGGAAGCCCGGGGACTCGGCGTCGGCGCGGCGCTCACCCTAGCGGCACTGGGCTCGATGCGCGATGCCGGCTATGCCTACGCGGTGATCGGCGGCGTTGGTCCCGCCGATTTCTACGCAAAGGTCGCCGGCGCGATGCCGATCGAGGGCTCGACGCCAGGCATCTACGCAGTCAGCACGGCCGCTCCCGCGAGGCCGAACTCACGCTGACCCGACCGGATCGTGCCGGTGCGGACGCGCACGATCCGTCGCCGACGCCCTGTTCGCTTCGCACCACAAAGGCTGCCGGTGTCGGATCCAACGAGCCGCAACATCTTGTGCCCTCGCCCACGCGCGGCTAGCATGCGATTTGAAGTCCGCCCCGCCGAATGCTCTGGAGGAACATGGTCGAACGCAAGCTGCGCCCCGCACCTTCCCAATTGATATCCCTCGCCTCCCGCAAGGTGACCCGCCCGGACCAAGCCGGCGGCCGTGCCCCGCAAGCCAGGTCCGACGTTTCCAAGCTGTTCGTGCTGGACACCAACGTGCTCATGCACGACCCGACCAGCCTGTTCCGGTTCGAGGAGCACGACATCTACCTGCCGATGTTCGTGCTGGAGGAACTCGACGCGCACAAGAAGGGCGTGACCGAGGTGGCGCGCAACGCGCGCCAGGCCTCCCGCTTCCTCGACGAACTGGTCACGACCCACACGAACGCGAGCGAGAACCTGGGCATTGCCGAGGGCATTCCGCTGGGCGTCAAGTCGAACGGCGCCGCGACCGGGCGCTTGTTCCTGCAGACCGAGACCATCGCGATCGCGCTGCCACCTTCGCTTGCCAACGGCAAGGCGGACAACCAGATCCTCGCCGTGGTCATGCACCTGTCGCGGCTGCATCCCAAGCGCCAGGTCGTGCTGGTGTCGAAGGACATCAACATGCGGATCAAGGCGCGCGCGCTGGGCCTCGCCGCCGAGGACTATTTCAACGACAAGGCGCTCGAAGACACCGACCTCCTCTACACCGGTATGGAGGGCCTCCCGGCCGACTTCTGGGACCTGCACGGCAAGGGCATGGAGTCCTGGCAGCAGGGCGGCCACACGTTGTACCGGCTGACTGGGCCGCTGGTGCCCACCCTTCTCACCAACGAATTTCTCTACCAGGAGCTGCCCGGCCTGGCGCCGTTCTATGCGATCGTCAAGGAGATCGCCGGTGCCACTGCGGTGCTTTCGACGCTGAAGGACTACACCCATCAGAAGAACAACGTGTGGGGGATCACCGCGCGCAACCGCGAGCAGAATTTCGCGCTGAACCTCCTGATGAATCCGGACATCGACTTCGTCACGCTGCTCGGACAAGCGGGCACCGGCAAGACGCTGCTGACACTCGCCGCCGGACTGATGCTGACGCTGGAGTTCAAGGTCTACTCCGAGATCATCATGACCCGCGTCACCGTCCCGGTCGGCGAGGACATCGGCTTCCTGCCCGGCACCGAGGAAGAGAAGATGAACCCGTGGATGGGCGCGCTCGAGGACAACCTCGACGTGCTCAACAAGACCGACGACGAGGCCGGCGAATGGGGCCGCGCGGCCACCCGCGACCTGATCCGCTCGCGCATCAAGGTCAAGAGCCTCAACTTCATGCGCGGGCGCACCTTCATCAACAAGTTCCTGATCATCGACGAGGCGCAGAACTTGACGCCGAAGCAGATGAAGACGCTGATCACCCGCGCGGGGCCGGGCACCAAGGTGGTTTGCCTCGGCAACATCGCGCAGATCGACACGCCCTACCTGACCGAGGGCAGCTCGGGACTCACCTACGTCGTCGACCGCTTCAAGGGCTGGTCGCACTCGGGGCACGTCACGCTGATGCGCGGCGAGCGCTCGCGGCTCGCCGACCACGCGGCGGAGGCGCTCTAACGGCGATGAAGGATGATGCGGCTGCGCCGCGATGAAGAATGAGGGCACTGCGATCCGCTTCGTCGTCTTCATTCTTCATGGCGGCGCAGGCCGCGTCATTTTTATGTCATGAACGACGTGGTCATCGCGACGGCGGCGTCAGCGTGAACGACATTTCGAACGAGTATTCCGACTTGGCCGCAGGCAGCTCCGCCACGTAGCGTGCCTTGGTCGCGACCGCGCGCGCGCGAGTTGCATACGCGCCATGCACCCGATCCGCGACATCGACCAGCGCCGCAAGCGCCTTGCTGCCTTGGTCGCGCCGCGCCG
>JBKKAZ010000117.1:0-1995 GCA_046714435.1 Casimicrobiaceae bacterium | reverse complement strand
ATCAACCGGCTGGTCGACCCGAGCGCGGGATCGATCCTGTTCGACGGCGAGGATCTCGCGAAGCTCTCCGGCGCGGCGCTGCGGCGGGCGCGCCGGCACATCGGCATGGTGTTCCAGGAGTACAACCTGGTCGAGCGGCTGACGGTGATGGAGAACCTGCTGTCAGGGCGCCTGGGCTACGTGTCCCCGTGGAACGCGTGGCGGCGCAGGTTTCCGCCGGAGGACATCGACCGCGCCTATGAGATCCTCGCGCTGGTCGGGCTGTCCGAGTTCGCGAACCGCCGCGCCGATGCGCTCTCGGGCGGCCAGCGCCAGCGGGTCGGCATCGCGCGGGCGGTGATGCAGCAACCCCGAATGCTGCTTGCCGACGAGCCCACGTCGTCGCTGGACCCGAAGACGTCGGTAGAGATCATGCAGCTCCTTGCCGACATCGCCCGCACCCGCGACATCCCGGTACTGATCAACATGCACGACGTCGAACTGGCCAAACGCTTCGCCGACCGCATCATCGGCATGTCGGAGGGCGAGGTCGTGTTCGACGGGCCGCCGGTTGAGCTCGGCGACGAGATGCTGAAACGGATCTACGGCGGTCAGGACTGGTTGCAGTGAGCGAAGCCGGCGTCGCGCAGCGTCCGTCCGACCCTTTCCGCACGAGCATTGGGTCGCGCGTCGCGCTGTTCGCCCTCGTCGCTTACGTCGTCTACGCCTGCGCCCAGCTCGAGATCAGCTGGGAGCGCTTCCAGACCGGCCTCGACAATGCGGCACGCTTTTTCAGCCGCCTGTTCCCGCCCAACTTCAGCCGCGAAGAACTGTTGTGGAAGGGTCTCGCCGAGTCGCTCGAGATCGCGATTCTCGCCTCGTCGCTGGGCATCCTGCTCGCGCTCCCGATTGGCCTTTGCGCGGCGCGCAATCTGATGCCGGCGTGGGTGAGCTGGCCGGCCCGGTTTGTGATCATGCTCGCCCGTTCGTTCCATCCGGTGATCGTCGCGATCGTGTTCGTGAAGGCGGTGGGCTTCGGCGCATTGGCCGGCACGCTCGCGCTCACGGTCGCGTCGGTCGGCTTCATCGGCAAGCTGTTCGCCGAGGCGATCGAGGAGATTTCGCTGAAGCAGGTCGAAGCTGTGCGTGCGACCGGCGCGCCGTTTGCTTCGGTGCTGGCGTTCGGGGTGCTGCCCCAGGTGCTCTCGCGGTTCATCGGTTTCTCGACCTACCAGCTCGATTCGAACCTGCGCAATTCGACCATGGTCGGCATCGTCGGCGCCGGCGGCATAGGCGGCACGCTGTTCGCCGCGTTCCAGCGCTTCGACTACGATTTCGTGTGCGCGATCCTGATCGCGATCATCGCGATCATCATGGTTGGCGAAATTCTCGCCACCGGCGTGCGCGCGATCTTCATCGGCAACGCGACACTGGGTGAGCTGTTCCGGCGCGGCGGCCTCGCCGCGCGCGAACGTCACCTCGAGGACGATTGATGGCGAGCGCCGCACCCGCACTTGCGGCCGCGCCGCGCATCTGGCGCCGGTTCTCATCGGGCCAGCGGTTGGCGCGTTTCGCTGTGCACCTGGCAATCGTCGCTGCGATTGTGATGTCGCTGCGTTCGATCGAGGTGATTCCGGAGTTCCTCTATGACGCCCCCGAGCAGGTAGTCGATCTGTTCGCGCGAATGTGGCCGGTCGATTGGGTGGCGTATCCGGAAGAGGTTCATTCGGCGCTGGTCGAGACGCTCCACATCGCCTCGCTCGGCACGCTACTCGCACTGGTTCTCGCGCTGCCGGTGGGCGTGCTTGCCGCGCACAACCTGGTGCCGTTCACGCCGCTCAACCTGTTCGCGAAACTGATCCTGGTCAGCTCGCGCTCGGTCAATTCGTTGGTGTGGGCGTTGCTGTTCGTCGGCATTTTCGGCCCCGGGGCACTGGCCGGGACGCTGGCGATCGCGTTCCGCTCGATCGGTTTCGTGGGCAAGCTGTTCGGCGAGGCGCTCGAGGAAGCCCAGCC
>JBKKAZ010000116.1:0-19448 GCA_046714435.1 Casimicrobiaceae bacterium | reverse complement strand
TCCGCGCAGCATCACCTCGGACAGCCGCAACGTCGCGCCCGGGGCCGCCTTCGCTGCCTATCCCGGCACTGCGCGCGACGGGCGCGCGTTCATTCCCGACGCGATCGCGCGCGGCGCGGCCGCGGTGTTCTGGGAGGCCGCGAGGTTCCAGTGGGACGCGAAGCACGTCACGCCGAATCTCGCCGTCGAGCATCTGCAGCAGAAGCTCGGACCGATCGCCGACTTCATCCATGGCAGTCCGTCTTCGTCGCTGTGGATGATCGGCGTCACCGGCACCAACGGCAAGACCACCTGCACGCAGTGGATCGGCCAGGTGCTCGAATCCGTGGGCAGGCGCGCCGCGGTGCTGGGCACACTCGGCGGCGGCCTGGTCGGCGCGCTCGAGCCAACGCCAAACACGACGCCGGACGCGGCGGTGCTGCAGGCGACGCTCGCCCGGCTGAAAGCGGCCGGTGCCACCGCCGTGGCGATGGAGGTCTCGTCGATCGGACTCGAGCAGGGACGCGTCAACGGGACCCGGTTCAACGTCGCATTGTTCACCAATCTGTCGCGCGATCATCTCGACTTTCACGGGTCGATGGCGGCCTATGGCACCGCGAAGGCGCGCCTGTTCGCGTGGCCGACCCTGTCGACCGCGGTCGTCAACGCCGACGACGATTTCGGCAAAGGCCTCATTGAAGGGCTGCGCGGGTACAAGGTGCGCACACTGACCTACGGAATGTCCAATGCCGACATCACCGCGTCGTCGGTCGCTTCGACCGCAACGGGCATGCGGCTGGGCATCGCGACGCCGTTCGGATCCGGCGAACTGGAGACATCGCTGGTCGGCACGTTCAACGTGATGAACCTGCTCGGCACGCTGGGCGTGCTGCTCGCGAGCGACGTTGCGATCGGCGACGCGCTGGCGGCGATGTCGGGGCTGTCGCCGCCGCCGGGGCGGATGGAGCGCCACGGCGGCGGCGCCCGGCCGCTGGTCGTCATCGACTACGCGCATACGCCCGACGCGCTCGAGAAAGTGCTGACGGCGGTGCGCCCATCGGTTGCGAGCGACGGCACGATGGTCTGCGTGTTCGGCTGCGGCGGGGACCGCGATCCCGGCAAGCGGCCCGAAATGGGGCGGATCGCGGCGACGCTCGCCGATCGCGTCGTGGTCACCAGCGACAACCCGCGCAGAGAAGATCCGACGACGATTGCGATGGCGATCGCCCAGGGCATCCGCACGACCGGCAATCGTCATTGGACGCTCGAGATCGATCGTGGCAAGGCGATCCACGGAGCGATCGCCGCCGCGCGCGCCGGCGACGTCGTCGTGCTCGCCGGCAAGGGCCACGAAACCTGTCAGGAACTGCGGGACGAGCGGCGGCCGTTCTCCGATGCTGCCGAGGCAATGTCGGCGCTCGCAACCTGGAACCAACGATGATGGACCTCGCCACGGCTGCTCGTGAAACAGGAGGGCGTGTTTGCGGTGCAAGCGTCCGCTTTGCCCGGGTGAGCACCGACAGCCGCTCGCTGGAGGCGGGCGACCTGTTCGTCGCGCTTGCGGGCGCGCGTTTTGACGGCCACGACTTTGTCGCTCAGGCCTTCGAGCACGGCGCATCGGCCGCGATGGTGGCGGAAGCCCGCGCCGCGACGCTGCGCGGCAACCTCATCGTCGTCGACGAACCGCTGGCCGCGCTGGGCCGGCTGGCGGCCGGCTGGCGCGCGCGCTTTGCGCTGCCGCTGGTGCTGATCGTCGGGAGCAATGGCAAGACCACGGTCAAGGAAATGACCGCCGCCGCGCTGGCATCGCACTACGGCGAGGGCGCGGTGCTCGCCACGCGCGGCAACCTCAACAACGCGATCGGGCTGCCGCTGACGCTGCTCGGGCTGCGCGAAGCGCACCGTGCGGCGGTGGTGGAACTCGGCATGAACCACCCCGGCGAAACCGGCTCGTTGGCGGCGATCGCGCAGCCGACCATCGTCGTCGTCAACAATGCCCAGCGCGAGCACCAGGAGTTCATGCAGGGCGTCGCCGCCGTGGCGGCCGAGCATGCGCGCGCCGTCCTGGCGCTGGGCGCCGACGGTGTGGCGGTGATCAACGCCGACGATCCGCACGCCGCGTTGTGGCGCGACGCCGCGTCCCATGCCGGCGCGCGCATCGTCGGATTCGGCGAGCATCGCGGCGCCGAAGTGCGGGCCGAGATCACGCTTCACGCGCAAGGTTCGAAACTCGAACTCGAGACGCCCAAGGGCTGCGCCGAACTCGTGCTCGCGCTTCCCGGTCGGCCGATGGCGCAGAACGCGCTCGCCGCGTGCGCGGCGGCGCTCGCCGCGGGCGCGGGACTCGATGCGGTCGTGCGCGCACTCACGAGATTCCGGCCGGTGCCGGGCCGGCTCGCCGTCCGCAAACTCGCGACGGGGGCGGTCGTGATCGACGACAGCTACAACGCCAACCCGGATTCGGTGCGTGCGGCAATCGACGTGCTCGCCAGCGCTCCCGGCGAGCGGTGGCTCGCCCTCGGCGACATGGGCGAAGTCGGCGCGGGCGGTCCGGCGCTGCATCGCGAGGTCGGCGAGTACGCCCGTAGCGCAGGCCTGGATCGCCTTTACGCCACCGGCGAACTGGCACGGGGTTCGGCCGCGGCGTTCGGGCGCGACGCGTGGCACTTCGACGACGTGGACGCGCTGGCCAGGGCGCTGGCGAAGGAGTCGCGTGACGGCGTGACGATCCTGGTCAAGGGCTCGCGCTTCATGCGCATGGAACGCGTCGTCGCGGCGCTCGCGGGCGAGCCCGCGCTGGGAGGGCACTGACGTGCTGCTGTGGCTCACCGAAGTGCTCGCGAAGGACGTCCGCGCGTTCAACGTCTTCGGCTACCTCACGCTGCGAGCGGTGCTCGCGTGCATGACCGCGCTGATCATCTCGTTCGTGATCGGGCCGCGGATGATCGCCTGGCTGACGCGCATGAAAATCGGCCAGTCGGTGCGCGACGACGGGCCGCAGACCCATCTCGCCAAGGCCGGCACGCCGACGATGGGAGGGGCGCTGATCCTGGTCGCGATCCTGGTCACCACGCTGCTCTGGGGCGACCTCGGCAACCGCTTCGTCTGGATCGTGCTGCTGGTGACCGCCGGGTTCGGCGCGATCGGCTGGGTCGACGACTACCGCAAGGTTGTCCACCGCAATCCGAGGGGACTGTCGGCGCGAGGCAAGTTCGCGCTGCAGTCGGTGATCGGGCTCATCGCCGCGATCTACCTCGCGTTCTCGATCTCCAGCCCCGACAACCCGCAGTTCATCAGGAGCTTCAGCGCCTGGGTCGCGGGCGGCTTCCCGGGCTCGCTGTCGCCGAAGGCCGACCTGATCGTGCCGTTCTTCAAGTCCATCAGCTATCCGCTCGGTGCGTTCGGATTTATCGCGCTCACCTGGTGCGTCATCGTCGGCACCAGCAACGCGGTCAATCTCACCGACGGCCTCGACGGTCTCGCAATCATGCCGACGGTCATGGTGGGCAGCGCGCTCGGCGTATTCGCCTACGTCTCGGGCAACATCGTATTCGCCCGCTACCTGCAGTTTCCCTACATCGCGGGAGCCGGCGAACTGGCGGTGATCTGCGGCGCGATCGCCGGTGCGGGACTGGGCTTTCTATGGTTCAACGCCTATCCCGCCGAGGTGTTCATGGGCGACGTCGGCGCGCTCGGCCTCGGGGCCGCGCTGGGCACGATCGCGGTGATCGTGCGCCAGGAGATCGTGCTGCTGATCATGGGCGGCGTGTTCGTGGTCGAAACGCTGTCGGTGATGGTGCAGGTCGCGTCGTTCAAGCTCACCGGCCGCCGGGTGTTCCGAATGGCGCCGATCCATCATCACTACGAACTCAAGGGCTGGAAGGAAAACCAGGTCGTGGTGAGGTTTTGGATAATCACCATGCTACTGGTGCTGTTCGGTCTCTCAACCTTGAAACTGCGTTGATGACTACCAAAGGCAACCCGCTGATCAAGGGACGCAGCGCTGTCGTGCTGGGGCTGGGCCAGACCGGGCTCTCGCTCGCCCGCTGGCTGGTGCGCCACGGCGCGAGCGTTCGCGTCGCGGATACGCGAGGCCAGCCGCCGAACGCCACCGCGCTGGCGGCCGAGTTGCCGGGTGTTGCGCTCGAAACCGGCCCGCTTTCGGACTCGACCTTCAGGCACGCCTCGCTGATCGCGATCAGCCCCGGCGTCGCGAAGGACCATCCGGCGATACGCGATGCGATCGCCGCCGGCGCCGAGCTGGTCGGCGACGTGGAACTGTTCGCGCGAGCGATGCCCGGCGGCCAGAAGCTGCTCGCGATCACCGGGACCAACGGCAAGACCACAGTCACGGCGCTCGCCGGCGAACTCGCGCGCGCCGCCGGACTTGACACGGTCGTCGCCGGGAACATCGGCGATGCGGTGCTCGACGTCCTGGCGAAGCACGAAGCGGGCGTGCCCTGGCCCAACCTGTTTGTGCTCGAGCTTTCTAGCTACCAGCTCGAGACCACCACCTCGCTCAAGCCGACGGCGGCAGTCGTTCTGAACGTGACGCCGAACCATCTCGATCGCTACGCCGGCATGGCGGACTACGCGGCTGCGAAGGCGGGCATTTTCGCCCATGCGTCGGTCCAGATCATCAACCGCGACGACGCAATCGTCCGATTGATGCGGCTGCCAGGACGTACCGTGCAGACTTTCGGCGCCAGCGTACCGCTCTCGGAAGAGGAATGGGGTTTCGTTCCGCGATCCGATGGCGCGTGGCTCGCGCGGGGCGGCGAGCTGTTGCTGCCTGTGTCCGCGCTGTCGCTTGCCGGGCAGCACAATGCGCTGAACGCGCTGGCGGCGCTCGCTTTGGTGTCGGCAGTCGCCAAGTTGACGCCGCCGATGCGCGATGCGCTGACAAAGTTTCGCGGCCTGCCCCATCGCATGCAGCGGATCGTGGAGTCGGGTGGCGTGCTGTTCGTCAACGACTCGAAGGCGACGACGGTGGCGGCCACCGAGGCCGCGCTTGCCGGCATCGACCGCCCGGTGGTACTGATCGCGGGCGGCGACGGCAAGGGGCAAAGTTTCGTGCCGTTGCGTCCGGCGGTCAGCCGCAGTTGCAAGGCCGTGCTGCTGATCGGTCGCGACGCGCCGTTGGTCGCGCGCGGCCTGTCGGGAACGTCCGCCGCAGTTGAATCGGTCGAAACGCTCGACGCGGCCGTCGCCCGCGCGCTCGAACTCGCCGCGCCCGGTGACGTCGTGCTGCTCTCGCCGGCCTGCGCGAGCGTCGACCAGTTCGCAAGCTACGTCGAACGCGGGGAGCGATTCGCCAGCCTGGTTCATCGCCACTCGGAGGAGCGCTCGTGCGCAAAGGGCTGAACGAAGCCGCGAGCGTCCCGGGGCTTGCCTACCTGGGCGACGCGAAGCACCCGCGCGCGATGCTGGCGTGGGACGCGTCGCTTGCGTGGACCGCGCTGCTGCTGCTTGCGCTGGGCCTGGTCATGGTCTACTCGTCGTCGATCGCGATGGCCGAAGCGTCGAAGCACACCGGGTTCCGTCCCTGGTACTTCCTCGCCCGCCACGCTGCGTTCGTTGCGGCGGGCCTGATCGCGGCGCTGGTCGCGTTCCAGGTGCCGATGAAGGCCTGGCAGCGGCTCGCTCCCTACCTGTTCATCGCCGGAGCGCTGCTGCTGGCGCTGGTGCTGATCCCGGCGATCGGCAAGAGCGTGAATGGTTCGCGGCGCTGGCTCGCGCTCGGGCTGTTCAACGTTCAGCCCTCCGAGTTCATGAAGCTCGCGGTCGTGCTCTACGCGGCGAGCTACGCGGTCAGGAAGGCGGCCTTCCTTCACGCCGAGCAGCCGCTGCGCCAGACGCTGGCGCGCGGATTCGCGCCGCTGTTCGCCGTGATGGTGCTGACCGGCGCCCTGCTGCTGCTCGAGCCGGACTTTGGCGCGTTCGTGGTCATCGTCGCGATCACGTTCGGCATCCTGTTCCTCGGCGGACTCGACTGGCGGCTGTTCCTCGGGCTCTCTGCGCTGCTGCCGATTGCGCTGTCGGCGATCCTCGTGGCCGCGCCTTATCGGCTGCAGCGGCTCACCGCGTTCCTCGATCCATGGTCCGATCCGCTCGGCAAGGGCTACCAGTTGTCGCACTCGCTGATGGCGTTCGGCCGCGGCGAGAGCTTCGGCGTGGGACTCGGCGCGAGCGTCGAGAAGCTGCTCTACCTGCCGGAGGCGCACACCGATTTTCTGCTGGCGGTGATCGCGGAGGAACTGGGTCTCGCCGGCGTGCTCGTCGTGCTGGTCCTGTTCGTTTGGCTGCTGTATCGCGCCTGGGCGATCGGGCGGCAGGCTGCGTGTCTTAAGCGCCCGTTCGCGGCGCTGTGCGCCCACGGCATCGGCGTCTGGATCGGCGTACAGGCGTTCATCAACATCGGCGTCAACATGGGGGTGCTGCCGACCAAGGGGCTCACGCTGCCGCTGCTGTCGTTCGGCGGCAGCGGCATCGTTGCCAACTGCCTCGCGATCGCCATCCTGTTGCGCGTGGATTATGAGAATCGGCGCCTTCTGCGGGGCTACGCAGAATGATGAAAACACCGATCGTCGAGTGCAGCAAAGTGCTGGCGGCGCCGATTTCGGCGATCGCTAATCGTAGCGAAGCGAAGGTTAAGGGCGCGACCGCGCCCGGCGATCGCTCAAACAGGCGGATGCTCAGAGGCTACGCAGAATGACCGCCACGGTGATGATCACCACCGGCGGCACCGGCGGCCACATCTTCCCGGGCCTCGCGGTTGCATCGGAGCTTGCGGCGCGGGGTTCGAAGGTGTTCTGGCTCGGCACCAGCGAGGGCATGGAGTCGCGCCTGGTTCCGAAGCACGACGTCGACTTCGAGGGCATCGACTTCGCGGGCGTGCGCGGCAAGGGCCTCAAGCGCCTGCTGCTGGGACCCTATGCACTCGCGAGCGCGTGCCGCCAGGCCTGGCGGGTGCTCGGCCGGCGCAAACCCGGGGTGGTGGTGGGCTTCGGCGGATTCGCATCCTTTCCCGGTGCCCTCATGGGTGTCGCACGCAACCTGCCGCTGGTCGTGCACAACCTCGATGCTCGTCCCGGCCTTGCGAACCGGGTGTTGAAGCACGGAGCGGATCGGGTGCTGACCGGATTTCCCGGCGTGCTTGGCGAAGGGCGCGACCGCAAGGTCGAATGGATCGGCAACCCGCTGCGCGCCGACATCGAAGCGGTGCCGCCCCCCGAGGAACGATTCGCCGGCCGGACCGGGCCGTTGCGTGTGCTGATCGTCGGCGGCAGCCAGGGGGCGCTGGCGCTGAACGAAACCGTTCCGCGCGCGCTCGCGCTGATGCCTCTCGAAGCGCGGCCAATCGTCATCCATCAGGCCGGCGAGAAGCACATCGACATGCTGCGCGCGGCGTACGCCGAGGCTCGCGTCGACGCGCAATGCCTTGCATTCATCGACGACATGGCGCGCCAGTACGCCGACGCCGACGTGGTCGTGTGTCGGAGCGGAGCGACCACGGTCGCCGAGCTTGCGGCCGTCGGTGTGGCGAGCCTGCTGGTGCCGTTTCCGCACGCGGCGGACGAGCACCAGGTCGACAACGCCGAGCAACTGGCGAAGCGGGGCGCTGCCGAGATCTGGCTGCAGCGCGAACTCTCGCCGCGCCGGCTGGCGGATTGGCTGGGCGGGCTCGACCGCGCGCGCCTGCTCGCGATGGCGAAGGCCGCCCGCGGGTTGCGCAAGGCGGGCGCGACCAAGCGCGTCGCAGACATCTGCCTCGAACTCGCCCAGCCGGCGGATCGATGAAACACAAGGTCAAGCGCGTGCACTTCGTCGGCATCGGCGGCGCCGGAATGAGCGGCATCGCCGAAGTGCTGGCCACCCAGGGTTATCGGGTGTCGGGTTCCGATCTCGTCGAAACCACTGCGACCCGTCGGCTCGCCGGTATGGGCGTTCGCATCGCGATCGGCCATGCGGCTGCTAACGCGGACGGCGCCGACGCCGTCGTCGTGTCGGCCGCGGTCGCCGCCGACAATCCGGAGGTCGTCGCCGCGCGGGAACGGGGTGTGCCGATCGTTCCGCGCGCGCTGATGCTGGCCGAGCTGATGCGTTTGAAGCAGGGCATCGCGGTGGCCGGAACGCACGGCAAGACCACGACGACGTCGCTGATCGCATCGGTGCTGGCCGAAGGCGGTCTCGATCCGACCTTCGTGATCGGCGGACGATTGCTCGCCGCGGACGCCAACGCACGGCTCGGCCAGGGCGACTTCCTGGTCGCGGAGGCCGACGAATCCGACGCCTCGTTCCTGTACCTGACGCCGGTGATCGCGGTCGTCACCAACATCGACGCCGATCACATGGAGACCTACGGCCACGATTTCGGACGGCTCACGCGCGCCTTCGTCGACTTCGTGCAGCGGCTGCCCTTCTACGGGGTGGCCGTGCTGTGCGTCGACGATCCGACGGTGCGGGGGCTCGTCGCCGACATCGCCAAACCCGTGGTGACCTACGGCCTCGCCGCGGACGCCGGACTTCGCGGCGAAGGCGTAGAGAACGTCGGCGGCCGCATGCATTTCATCGCCAGGGCCCTCGACGCGAAGGATCTCGAAATCGACCTCGCGCTGGCCGGCGTTCACAACGTCCGGAACGCGCTCGCGGCGATCGCGATCGGCCGCGAAGTGGGCGTTGCGGACGCCGCGATCGCCAGGGCGCTCGCTGAATTCAAGGGCGTTGGGCGCCGCTTCCAGCGCTACGACGACCTGCCGCTCGCAGCCGGCGGTTCAGTCACGCTGATCGACGACTACGGCCATCATCCGGTTGAAATGTCGGCAACCATCACTGCAGCGCGCGAGAGCTTTCCGGGCCGCCGGCTGCTGCTCGCGTTCCAGCCGCATCGCTACACGCGCACCCGCGATCTGTTCGAAGACTTCGCGCGCGTGCTCTCGACGGTCGACGCGCTGGTGCTGGTCGAGGTCTATCCCGCGGGCGAGACGCCGATCGTCGCGGCCGACGGGCGAGCGCTGGCGCGCGCGGTGCGAGTCACGGGAAAGGTCGAACCGATATTCGTCGAAACGATCGCCGAGATGTCGGCCGCGATCCTGGCGCTGGCCCGGGATGGTGACGTGGTGCTGACGATGGGAGCGGGTTCAGTCGGCGGCGTGCCATCGCAACTGAGGGCGGGGCTTCGATGATGATGGTCGAGCCCAACCGGCTGAAGGGCTTGCGCGGCACGCTGACCCGCGACGCTCCACTCGCGCACCACACCAGCTGGCGGGCCGGTGGCCAGGCCGACCGACTCTATGTTCCCGCCGATCGCGACGACCTCGCGGCATTCGTTCGTCAGCTCCCCGCAACTGAGCCGATCACGGTAATCGGACTCGGCAGCAACGTGCTGGTGCGCGACGGCGGCGTGCGCGGCACGGTGATCCTGCTGCACGATCCGGGCGCGATGCTCGCGGTGCAGGACGGCCTCGTCTACGCCGACGCCGGTGCGGCCTGTCCGAAGCTGGCGCGCTTTGCCGCCGTGCACGGTTGCGCCGACGCCGAATTCCTTGCCGGCATTCCCGGCACGGTCGGCGGCGCGCTCGCGATGAACGCCGGTTGCCAGGGCGGCGAGACCTGGCGCCATGTCGCGCGCGTCGAAATGTTGAACCGCGACGGGACTTTCGCGATCCGCACCCCCGACGAGTTCTTGGTGAGCTACCGGACCGTGACCGAGCGCGATGGCCAGGCGCCGAAAGGCATTTTCACGGCCGCATGGTTCCGCTTTCCGAGCGGCGATTCCGCGCTGGCGCGTGCCCGAATCCGCACGCTGCTGAAAATGAGGATTGCGACGCAGCCGCTGGCGATGCCGAACGCCGGCAGCGTGTTCCGCAACCCGCCCGGCGATTACGCGGCCCGGCTGATCGAGGCCTGCGGGCTCAAGGGTCTTGCGATCGGCGGTGCCGAGGTGTCGACCAAGCACGCGAACTTCATCGTCAATCCCGAGCGACGAGCTTGTGCGGCTGACATCGAAGCGCTGATTGCGTGGGTGCGCGCGGTGGTGCGCGAGCAGACCGGTGTCGACCTCGAGCCCGAGGTGCGGATCGTGGGTGAGATTGGATGAGCCAATTCGGCAAGGTTGCGGTGCTGCTCGGCGGACCGTCGGCGGAGCGAAAAATTTCACTGCTCTCCGGCAACGCCGTGCTCGCGGCGTTGCGGCGCATAGGCGTCGACGCGCATCCGTTCGACCCTTCCGAGCAGGAGCTGTTCCGATTGAGGCAAGAGCGTTTCGATCGCGTGTTCATCGCGCTGCACGGCCGCTTCGGCGAGGATGGAACGGTGCAGGGCGCGCTGGAGACGATCGGGATTCCTTATACCGGCAGCGGCGTGATGGGCTCGGCGCTCGCCATGGACAAGTGGCGCACCAAGCTGGTCTGGCTCGCCGCCGGCATCCCCACGCCGCGCTACCGGATGGTGGGGCCCGACACCGACTGGATGGCTGTGGTCGCCGAACTGGGCCTGCCGCTGATCGTCAAGCCCTCGCGCGAAGGCTCGACGATCGGGCTCACCAAGGTCGGCAGCGTCGATCACGACGAAATGCGGAAGGCGTTTGAAGAGGCCGCGAGCCACGATCCGATGGTCCTGGTCGAGGAATTCGTCGAGGGCGTCGAACTCACGGCGTCGATCGTCAACGGCCGCACCTTGCCGTTGATCCGCATCGACGCGCCGCAGGGCAACTACGACTATCACCACAAATATTTTTCCGACGCAACGCGCTACAACTGTCCCGCCGGACTGCCCGACGCGACCGAGCAGGCGATCCGCGCCCAGTCGCTGGCCGCGTTCGACATCGTCGGCTGCACCGGCTGGGGGCGGCTCGACCTGATCCTGCGCACCGACGGCACCTGGTCGTTCCTCGAGGTCAACACCTCGCCCGGCATGACCGGGCACAGCCTAGTCCCGATGGCAGCCAAGGCGACCGGCGTGTCCTTCGACCAGCTTTGCGTCGAGATTCTGCGAGGCGCGCATGTGGGATGACGCGAAGGCGCTCAACGCTGTCGCAGCGACGCTCGCGTTGATGGCGGTGCTCGCACTTGCCGCCAGCGCGATTTGGTGGCTCGCCGGCCAGCCGGCCTTCGCAATCCGCGAGGTCGTCGTCACCACGCCGCTCCAGCGGGCCAGTGCCCCGCATCTGGAGGCGATCATCCGCGAGGAGATCGTCGGCACGTTCTTCACGATGCGCCTCGATCGTGCGCGCGCCTCGATTGCCGGCGTGCCTTGGGTGCGCGAGGTCGCGTTGCGTCGTCAATGGCCGCCCAGGCTCGAGGTCTCCATCGAGGAGCACGCGCCGATCGCGCACTTCGGCGAGGGCGTACTGGTGAACACGCACGGCGAGACGTTCATTGCCGCGCACTCGGGTTCGCTGCCGCGGTTCGTCGGGCCGCAGGGCGCAGCCGGCGAGATGAGCGCTCGCTTTTCCGACTGGACGGCGACATTGAAGCCGCTGGCGCTGGAGATCAGCGAACTTTCGGTGTCCGCACGCGGCGGCTGGCGCCTGCGCGCGGTGGGCATCGGCGGGCCGCTTTCGCTCGAGCTGGGCCGCGACGACCCCTCGGCGCGACTGCGGCGCTTCGCCGCCGCCTACACCGGGACCATCGGTACGCTCGCGCGGCAGGGCACGCGTGTCGAGCACGTCGACCTTCGCTACCGGAACGGGTTCGCCGCGCGCATCCCCGGGTTTCGCGAAGGCGCGGCCAGCAAGAGCAGTTCCTGAACGACCGGCAACAGCGAGGAAGATTCCCGTGAGGCGAAATCTGACGATGGTGAAAGAACTCAAGAAGGACCTGATCGTAGGCCTCGACATCGGCACTTCGAAGATCGTCGTGCTGGTCGCGGAAGTCGCGCCAGGCGGTGAACTCAACGTGATCGGGCTCGGCACCCAGCCGTCGCGGGGATTGCGCAAGGGCGTCGTCGTCAACATCGACGCGACCATGGCGTCGATCGCGCGGGTGCTCGAGGAGGCCGAGGCGATGGCCAACTGCCGGATCAGCGAGGTCTACACCGGCATCGCCGGCAGCCACATCCGCAGCCTCAATTCGAGCGGCATGGTGGCGATCAAGGAGAAGGAGGTCTCGCAGGCGGACGTCGACCGGGTGATGGAAACGGCCAAGGCGGTCGCGATCCCGAACGACCAGCAGATTCTGCACATCCTGCCGCAGGAATTCATCATCGACGGCCAGGACGGCGTGCGCGAACCGCTTGGAATGAGTGGCGTCCGGCTCGAGGTGAAGGTGCACATCGTCACCGGCGCGGTGTCGGCGGTCGAGAACATCGTCAAGTGCGTGCGCCGCTGCGGGCTCACCGTGAACGACGTGATCCTGCAGCCGATCGCCTCGGCCACCGCGGTGCTGAACGAGGACGAGCAAGAACTGGGCGTGTGCTTGATGGACATCGGCGGCGGCACGACCGACATCGCGGTGTTCGCGAACGGCGCGATCCGGCATACCGCGGTGATCCCGATCGCGGGCGATCAGGTGACCAACGACATCGCGATGACGCTGCGGACCCCGACCAAGGAAGCGGAGGAACTGAAGGTCCGCCACGGTTGCGCGCTACGCCAGCTCGCCGATCCCGCGGAGATCGTGGAGGTGCCGGGCGTGGGCGACCGGCCGCCGCGCAAGCTGTCGCGCCAGACGCTCGCCGAGGTGATCGAGCCGCGCATCGAGGAACTCTATTCGCTGGTGCAGACCGAACTGCGGCGCTCGGGCTTCGAGGAGCTCCTCTCGTCCGGAATCGTGCTGACCGGCGGCACCGCGCAGCTCGCCGGGATGGTCGAACTCGGCGAGGAAGTCTTCCACCTGCCGGTGCGCATCGGCCTGCCTGCGTATTCGAATGGCCTCGCCGAGGTCGTGCGCAATCCCCGCTACGCGACCGCCGTCGGCCTGCTGTTCGAGGGACGCGACCAATGGCTGCGTGCGGAAGCGGCGCGCAACGACAGCGCGGGCATCGGCGGCGTAGCCGAGCGAATGCGGCAATGGTTCAGGGCGAACTTTTGAAGTACGGCACCAACGACAAGCTGTCGCACATCGTAACTTTCTCAGACAGGAACCAGGAGCCAACATGTTCGAAATCATCGACCAGGACCCGAAGGAAGGCGCGATCATCAAGGTCATCGGCGTCGGCGGCTGCGGAGGCAATGCGGTCGAGCACATGATCCGCCGCGGGCTCGCGGGGGTCGATTTCATCTGCGCGAACACTGACGCGCAGGCGCTACGGCGCTCAACGGCGGCTACCCAGTTGCAACTCGGGTCGGCGCTGACCCGCGGGCTGGGAGCGGGCGCCAAACCCGAGATCGGGCGCGACGCCGCGATGGAGGACCGCGACCGCATCGCGGAGATCATCGAAGGCGCCGACATGCTGTTCATCACTGCCGGAATGGGTGGCGGCACCGGTACCGGCGCAGCCCCGGTGATCGCCGAGCTCGCCAAGCAGCTCAACGTCCTCACCGTCGCGGTCGTCACCCGTCCGTTCGCCTTCGAGGCGAGGCGCACGCAGGTGGCGCAATTGGGTATCGACGAGCTCGGCAAGAAGGTCGACTCGCTGATCATCATTCCCAACGACAAGCTGATGCAGGTGCTCGGCGAGGACATCGGCGTGCTCGAGGCCTATGCCGCGGCGAACGACGTGCTGCATGGCGCGGTGTCGGGAATCGCGGAGGTGATCAACAATCCGGGGCTGGTGAACGTCGACTTCGCCGACGTTCGCACGGTGATGGGCGAAGTGGGGATGGCGATGATGGGCTCGGCGACGACCACCGGCGGCGACCGCGCGCGCCAGGCGGCGCAGGCCGCGGTACGGAGCCCTTTGCTCGAGGACGTCAACCTCGCCGGCGCCCGCGGCGTGCTGGTCAACATCACGGCGTCGTCCGGACTCAAGATGAAGGAGTACCACCTGGTCATGGACACCATCCGCGAGTTCACGGCCGACGACGCGATGGTGATCGTCGGCACCGTGATCGACGACGCGATGGAGGATCGGTTGCGGGTGACGATGATCGCGACCGGCCTGGGCGGCGCGAAGGAGGGCGTGAAGCGCGCACCGAAGCTCGAGATCCTGGAGACGCCGCAGCTGTTGGTGCGCACCGGAACCGACGGCTACGGCGTGCACATCGAACACATTGACTACGACAAGCTCGATCAGCCCGCCGTCGTGCGTCGCCGCAGCGCTTCGCCGACGGTTTCGGCGAGCGCGATCGACGCGTCCGACATTCCCGCGTTCCTGCGCAAGCAGGCGGACTGAGGAACGTGAACGGGTGAACGAGTGAACGAGTGAACGAAAGCGCGCGCTGCGCGGCCTTTACCTGTTCACCTGTTCACCTGTTCACTCGTTCACTCGTTCACTCCCATGTGCTACCCTACCGCCCCACCATGCTGAAACAGCGCACGCTCCGGACGTCGATCGGCACGAAGGGAGTCGGGCTGCACACCGGCGCCCGCGTGGAACTGGTGCTGCACCCTGCGCCGATCGACTCGGGAATCGTGTTCCGGCGCACCGACTTCGAGCGGCCGCTCGACATCGCGGCGACGGCTGTTAACGTCGGCGATACTCGGCTTTCGTCGACGCTGAAGGCCGGCGCTGCCAGCGTGTCCACGGTCGAGCACCTAATGTCCGCGCTGTGCGGGCTTGGCATCGACAACCTGCGCGTCGACATCGCAGGGCCGGAAGTTCCGATCATGGACGGCAGTTCCGCGCCGTTCGTGTACCTGTTGCAGTTGGCGGGCATCGTCGAGCAGAACGCGGCGAAGCGGTTGATCCGCGTCGTCCTGCCGGTCGAGGTTCGCGACGGCGACAAGTGGGCCCGCTTCACACCCTACGACGGCTTCCGGCTAGACTTCACGATCGACTTCCCGCATCCCGTGTTCGGCTCCGAGAACAAGCACGTCGTGGTGGACTTCGCCGAGCACTCCTACGTCAAGGACGTGGCGCGGGCCCGCACCTTTGGCTTCATGCAGGACGTCGAGGCGATGCGCGCCGCCGGCCTGGCGCTGGGCGGCAGCTTGCAGAACGCGATCGTGCTCGACGAGACGCGGGTGTTGAACAGCGAAGGTCTTCGCTACGAGAACGAGTTCGTCAGGCACAAGGTGTTGGACGCGATCGGCGACCTCTACCTGCTCGGCCACCCGCTGATCGGCGAGTATTCCGCGTTCAAGTCCGGGCACACGCTCAACAACCTGCTCGCCCGCGCGCTGCTCGCGCGTCCCGACGCTTATCAGATCGTGTCCTTCGCCGGGGCGGCCCCGGCGCCGATGACCTTTCCGGACTGGCAGCTGAAGCCGGCGTAGCTTCGGGCCTCAACGAGCCGTTGCCCGCGCGATGGTGATCGTCCGGCTGCTGCTGTTCCTCGCGCTGACGGCCATCGGCGGCGCGCTGCTGCTTTACGTGGTGAAGCGGGACCGACGCTATCTCCGTTTCATCGGCCAGGTGGCGAAGTTCTCGCTGCTGGTCCTTCTGACCGTCCTGCTGTTCTTTGCCGCTGAGCGCCTGCTCGCGCCAATGCTGGGACCGCTGCTCTAGCGGCCCTTGAGGAGGCGGCCCAGCGCCGTCTTGAGCGGGCCGGGTGAAATTTTCGCCTCCAGCGCGACGAGCGGTAGCCGGGATTCACTATCCCATTGACGTCGCTCAACTTTTTCCAATGACAATGGCATAGGTCGCGGTTGCACGCGGACGCGGATTCCGTTAAATTCCCACCCGTCGCGCTTTAAGGCGTCCAGGATTTCGGGGCCGCGCTGGCGCACCACGCTGGCGATTGCGCCGGCGCCGGTGGCGAGTTCCAGCGTGCTTCCTTGGCCGTCGGTAACAACCAGGCGTTCAGCGACGGGGCGGGGCAGCAGGCGGCGGACCGCCTGGAGTACGCTCTCCTCGCGGCGCCGGCGATCGTTCCAGGCCTTGAGCTGTGTGTCGGACTCGACGACGCGAATCAGCGGGGTCAGTGCTTTGCGCCGGGTCATGGCCACACGGTCGGGATCGGGCAGTGGCGGGAAGGAAAGTGCATTGAACATCATCCTGGTCAGGGGCGCCAGCGGTCGCGCCAGAACGATCACGCTGGACTGGCGTCACGGACTGGCCGGCGCTTTGGCGCTGTCCGGACTGCTGGTCGGTTTCGCGTTGGCGTTCAATTTCCTTACGCTGAAGTGGGCCGCAGCGGTCCAGCATCCGTGGTTGCAGGGAATGGTGCTGGTCGACCAGCGCGAGGAGGCGAAGCGGGCGCAGGAAAGGGTCCAGGGGCATCTGAACGCGATGGCGGTCCGCCTTGGCGAACTGCAGGGAAAGCTGATGCAACTCGACGGGCTCGGCGAGCGTCTCGCCAAAATCGCCGGCTTGAAGCCCCAGGATCTGCCATCGCTGCAGCCGGGACAGCTGCCCGGGCAGGGCGGTCCTTCGAGCAGCAGCGCGCGCGACCTGTCCGTCGCGGAATTCACGGCGATGATCGACAAGCTCGCGCGCGACGTCGAGGCGCGGGGCGACCAGCTCGGCGTGCTCGAAGCGCTGCTGGTGCAGACCTCAACCATCAAGCGGTTCCTGCCGTCGCAGAGGCCGATCGTGGACGGCTGGCATTCGTCGAATTTCGGCTACCGCATCGACCCTTTCACCGGCCAGGGAGGCTTCCACGAAGGCGTCGACTTTCCGGCGGAGGCCGGCACGCCGATCGTGGCGGCCGCGAGCGGCAAGGTCGTCTACTCGGGCTGGCACCCCCAATATGGTAAAATGATGGAGATCGACCACGGTGGCGGATTGCTGTCGCGTTATGCGCATGCCTCGCAGCTTTCGCTGGCGGAAGGCGAGCTCGTGGTGCGAGGCCAGCGCGTGGCCAGCGTGGGTTCCACTGGCCGCTCCACCGGTCCGCATCTGCATTTCGAAGTCCGGCTGAACGGCGTTCCCCAGAATCCTGCCCGTTTCCTCGCGTTCAACTAGGGCGTAGGGCGGCATCCGCTGCTTGCCCGCGGCGAAGCCACCGGACCCGAGGCCGCGACGATGTTCCGGGCGCGTGCAAACAGGGCCGGGGCGAAGATCACGAAACATCGGCAAATGAGGGGTGAGGCGGTCCTCACCCCTTGTTTTTTGGCTGCGCGGCATAGACGTACAGACGCAGGTACAGACGCATGATTTCCAACCTCCTCACCCGCATTTTCGGCAGCCGCAACGAACGGCTGCTGAAGGAGTACGGAGCGCAAGTCCGCGAGATCAACGCGCTCGAGCCGGCCATCGCGGCGCTTTCGGACGAGGCGCTCCGGGCGAAGACGGCCGAGTTGAAGGGTCGCGCCGCCAACGGCGAAGCGCTCGAGACGATCCTGCCCGAAGCCTTCGCGGTGGTGCGCGAAGCGGGCAAGCGAACGCTGGGCATGCGGCACTTCGACGTGCAGTTAGTCGGCGGCATCGCCTTGCATCACGGCAAGATCGCCGAGATGCGTACCGGCGAAGGCAAGACGCTGGTCGCGACGCTGCCCGCGTACCTCAACGCGCTGGGCGGCAAGGGCGTCCACATCGTCACGGTGAACGACTACTTGGCGCAGCGCGACGCGGACTGGATGGGCCGCATCTACCGCTTCCTCGGCCTGACCGTTGGCGTGAACCTCACGCAGATGGCGCACCCGGACAAGCAGGTCGCCTATGCCGCCGACATCACCTACGGCACCAACAACGAGTTCGGCTTCGACTACCTGCGCGACAACATGGTGTTCTCGCTGGAGCAGCGGGTCCAGCGGGAGCACGCCTACGCGATCATCGACGAGGTGGACTCGATCCTCATCGACGAGGCGCGGACCCCGCTCATCATCTCGGGACCGGTGGGCAACGAGGCGGACGACAAAAACGCGACGTTCAACCGCCAGGTGGCCGAGCTGGTGCGGAAGCAGACCGGTGTCGCCAACACCCTGCTGGCCGAGGCCGAGCGGCTCCTCGAGGACGAAAAGACCCGCCAGGAGGGCGCGCTCAAGCTCTATCAAGCCCAGCTCGGCATGCCGAAGAACAAGCGGCTGCTCAAGATGCTGAACGAGCAGGGAACCAAGCAGCTGGTGCAGCGGATGGAGCTCGACGCCATCGCGGACCGGAAGCAGCCCATGCGGCAGCAGCGGATGCGCGACATGGAGGACGTGCTCTACTTCGTCCTCGACGAGAAGGGCCACTCGGTCCACCTGACCGACCGGGGCGCCGAGGCGATGTCGCCCGACGACCCCGACCTGTTCCTGGTGCCGGACATCTCCGAGGCGATCCATCGGATTGACAAGGACCCGGAGCTTACGCCACACGATCGGATCGAGCGGAGACGCGAGGTCGAGTCCGCGTACGCCCTCAAGAGCGAGAAGCTCCACATCATTCACAAGCTGCTTCAGGCGCACGCCCTCTACGAGAAGGAAGTGGACTACCTGGTGCAGGAGGGCCAGGTGATGATCGTGGACGAGTTCACCGGCCGCATCATGACGGGCCGGCGCTGGGCGGACGGGCTCCACCAGGCCGTGGAGGCCAAGGAGCAGGTGCAGGTCAAGGGCGAGACCCAGACGTTCGCCACCATCACCATCCAGAACTACTTCCGGATGTACGACAAGCTGGCCGGCATGACCGGCACCGCCGAGACCGAGGAGACCGAGTTCTTCTCGATCTACGGCCTCGAGGTCAGCGTCATCCCGACCCACCGGCCGATCCGCCGGCTGGACGAAGCGGACCGGATCTACAAGACACGGAAGGAAAAGCACGACGCGATCATCGAGGAGGTCGAGCGGCTGCACGCGCTCGGCTGGCCGATCCTGATCGGGACCGTGAACGTGGACATCTCGGAGACGCTGTCCCGCCAGCTCAAGCGGCGCGGCCTCAAACACGAAGTGTTGAACGCCAAGTACCACCAGCGTGAGGCGGAGATCGTGGCCGGGGCGGGGCAGCGGGCGGCGACGACCATCGCCACCAACATGGCCGGCCGCGGCACCGACATCAAACTCGACAAGGCGCTGGATCTGGAGCTGCCGGAGGCGGGGCTCCAGATCATCGGCACCGAGCGCCACGAGTCGCGGCGCATCGACCGGCAGCTCCGCGGCCGCTCGGGCCGCCAGGGCGATCCGGGGCGGAGCATCTTCTTCCTGTCGCTCGAAGACGACCTGATGCGCCTGTTCGGCTCCGACCGGATCGCGCGGTGGATGGACAAGAGCGGCTCGGAGGAGGGCGAGGTCATCACCGGCGGCCTGGTGACCCGGGCCATCGAGCAGGCGCAGAAGCGGGTCGAGCTGCAGAACTTCCAGAGCCGGAAGCGGCTGCTCGAGTACGACGACGTGATGAACCAGCAGCGCGAGGTGATCTACTCGCTCCGGCTGTTCGCGCTCGAGCGGGGCGAGGAGCTCAAGGCCGAGGCGCGCCGGATGATCGAGGGGGCGCTCGACCGGGCCGTCACCCAGTTCATGGCGACCGCCGCGCAACCCGAGGAATGGGATCGCGGCGGCCTCCGCGAG
>JBKKAZ010000115.1:0-2381 GCA_046714435.1 Casimicrobiaceae bacterium | reverse complement strand
ATCCCGGGACCGGTACAATTCGAATTTCGCCTTGACAACCCGCCCATGTCGCCTGCCACGATTCCTGAAATCATCGCCGAACTCAAGGCCGGCGGCGTGGCGATCCTGGTCGACGATGAGGACCGCGAAAACGAGGGCGATCTGATCTTCGCCGCCGACTTCGTCACGGCGGAGAAGATCAACTTCCTCGCCAAGCACGGGCGCGGATTGATCTGCATGCCGATCGCCGCCGAGCATGCGCAGCGCCTGCAGCTTCCGCCGATGACCGCGCACAATCGCTCGGCGCACGGCACCAATTTCACCGTGTCGATCGAGGCCGCCGAGGGAATCTCCACGGGGATCTCGGCAGCCGACCGCGCGCACACGATCCGGGTGGCGTCGCGACCGGACGCCCGACCGGAGGACATCGTCCAGCCGGGGCACGTGTTTCCGCTGATCGCCCAGCCCGGCGGCGTGCTCGCGCGCGCCGGTCACACCGAGGCGTGTTGCGATCTCGCGCGGCTCGCGGGACTCACGCCCGCCGCGGTGCTTTGCGAGATCATGAACGACGACGGCACGATGGCGCGCCGGCCGGATCTCGACGCGTTCGCGAAGCTGCACGGGCTCAAGATCGGAACCATCGCCGATCTGATCCACCATCGCAGCCGCACAGAGCGCCTGATCGAGCGCATCGCCGAGCGGCCGCTCGCGACCCAGCACGGCGCCTTCCGGCTGGTCGTCTACCGCGACAAGCTCACCGATGCGACCCACCTCGCCTTGGTGCGCGGGCCGATCTCGCCGGACACCGAGACGCTGGTGCGCGTCCACGAGCCGCTGTCGGTGATGGACCTGCTCGACGCACAAAGCGAAGCGCACTCGTGGAGCATTCCAGCGGCGCTCGCCACCATCGCCGAAGCGGGACGCGGCGTGGTGGTGCTGCTGCATCGGCCGGAATCCGCCGCCGAACTCAGAAGGCGCGCCCTCGCGGAACCGGCGCCTGCCGCGTCGAAGGTGGACCTTCGCGACTACGGCATCGGCGCGCAGATCCTGCGCGATCTTTCCGTCGGCAAGATGCGGGTGCTGGCGCGGCCGCGCAAGATGCCGAGCATGACGGGCTTCGACCTCGAGATCACCGGCTACGAGGAGCAGCCGCGCAGCCGCCGGTCCTGATCATGGCGATTCATCGCGTCAAACCTCGAATCGACGGCGCTTCGCGCCGCGTCGGCATCGTGCTGTCACGGTTCAATCCTGAGCTAGGCGAGGGCCTGCTGGCCGGTGCGCTTCGCGGCCTGGCCGAGGCCGGCGTGCCCGAGGACAAGGTCGTCGTGGTGAGCGTGCCCGGCGCGCTCGAAGCGCCGCTGGTGTTGCAGCGGATGGCGCAATCGGGCGATTTCGACGCACTGGTTGCGCTCGGTGCGGTCATTCGCGGCGAGACCTACCACTTCGAAATCGTTGCCAACGAGTCCGCGCGAGGCGTCGCCGATACCGCGACGCAATTCGGAATCCCGGTAGGCAACGGCATCCTGACCTGCGACACCAACGACCAGGCGCGGGTGCGCATGGATGTCAAAGGCTTCGAGGCCGCCCAGGCGGCGCTCGAGGTCGCGAATCTTTTCGATGACCTCGATGACGCCTGAGGCACGCCGCCGCGCGCGCGAGCTGGTGCTGCAGGGCCTCTACCAGCGCCAGCTGTCGGGGAACGCCGACGACGCCATTCGCGAGCAGTTCGGCGAAGGCGGAGACGGCAATGGCAATGGCAACGACAACGGCGCGGACCTCGAATACCTCGGCCAGCTGTGGCGCGGGGCGACCCAGGAGTACGCAGCACTACTTGCCGCACTCGCGCCGTTCTCGGCGCGCGCGCCGGCGGATCTGTCGCCGATCGAGCGCGCGATCCTGGTGATTGGTGCCTGGGAACTGCTGCATCGCGCCGACATTCCCTACAAGGTGGTAATCAACGAAGCGGTGGAACTCGCCAAGGACTACGGTGCAACCGACGGCCATCGCTACGTGAACGGCGTGCTCGACAAGCTCGCCGCCAAGGTTCGAGGCGCCGAGCTCGCGGCGCTCGCACGCGAGGCGCGCGCGGGCGGTTGAGCGCGCGCCGACGATGGCCGCCACCGGCGAATTCGAACTGATCGAGCGCTACTTCACACGCGCGCCAAGGGATGGCTCGGTCAGGCGCGGCGTCGGCGACGATGCGGCCGTGGTCGCCGTTGATCCCGGCTGCGAGCTGGTGCTCGCGGTCGACATGATGGTGGAATCGCGTCATTTCGACGCCGGGGCCGACCCCGAAGCGCTCGGCCACAAGATCCTCGCGGTGAACCTGTCGGATATCGCGGCGATGGGCGCACGACCGCGCTGGGCGCTGCTAGCGGGTGCGCTGCCGGACAGCGACGCGA
>JBKKAZ010000114.1:0-9456 GCA_046714435.1 Casimicrobiaceae bacterium | reverse complement strand
CCAGCCGAACTGCGCCACACGAAGGCGGCCATCCTCGCATCAGACTTGTCGCGGCGATAGGAATGGAACCGCGCCGCGTCGCTGTGTGTGCAGGGCGCGTCGCCGGCGATGCGTTCGACGCCGGCGCGGCGCAGGCTTCGCCGCGCGAGTGCCGCGAGGTCGGCTAGCCACTTGCCGCGCCCGAGCGGCGTGAAATGGTCGCCGGCGCCGTGATCGCCGTCGCAAAGCGCATCGCGTACCTCCGCCCCTACTTCGAAGGCACGCGGTCCGATCACCGGGCCGAGCCACGCGGATAGCGAGGAGGGCGCCGCCGCCATCGCGGCGACGCTGGCCTCGAGCACGCCGGCGGCGAGTCCGCGCCAGCCCGCATGCGCAGCGGCGATGACGTTGCCTCCATCATCGGCGAGCAGCACCGGCAGGCAATCAGCAATGCGTACCGCCAGTGGAACGTCGACCAGGCGGGTGACCGCAGCATCGGCGACCGGTGGGGACGCGAGCATCGACTCCAGTTCGTTCGCTCCGATGGTCGCCACCGCGTTCCCGTGCACCTGCTCGAGCCAGACCGGCGGAGCCGGCAGGAAGCGCGTGACGAATCGACGGTTTCCAGCGATGGCAGCGCGGGTAGCGGCGTCAAGCGCTTCGAGCTTTGCGGGGCCGAGATCGAGCGATCCTGGGGAAGCGTCGCCACCGTGCCGGGTCGTGACAAAGCCCTGGACAGTGCCGGGCGCAGCCCAGTTCGCGACCAGCCAGTCGAGATTTGCGGCGGCGAAGCGCGAAGTAAGACTCATCGAGGTCAACGGGGCCGGGGCGCGGAATCGCCCCGGTCGACGGCGGCGAGCAACGCCGCGAAGTCGTCAGGCAGCGGCGAAGTCCACGTCCGCTCGCGCCTTGTCACCGGATGCACGAGCGAGAGCCGCTCCGCGTGCAATGCCTGCCGCGAAAACGCTCGCAATGCCGCCGGCAGCGTCGAGGCGCGCTTTCCGTACACTGGATCACCGACCAGCGGATGGCCGAGCGAGGCTAGGTGTACGCGGATCTGGTGCGTGCGGCCGGTTTCGAGCCGGCACCGCACCAGGGTCGTCGCGCCGTGGCGCTCCACCACATCCACGTGGGTGCGCGCGGGCTTGCCCTTCGCGACCACGGCCATCGTCGTGCGTTGCGTAGGATGGCGCCCGATCGGCGCATCGACGATCACGTTGCGCGCCAGATCTCCGCAGGCGAGCGCGAGGTAGTGGCGGGCGACGCTGCGCGACTGAAGCTGGCGGACCAGGTCGGTCTGCGCCTGCGCGGTCTTGGCCACCACCATGAGTCCGCTGGTGTCCTTGTCCAGCCGATGCACGATGCCCGCGCGCGGCAGCGTCGCCAGCGCCGGCAGATGGTGAAGCAGCGCGTTGAGCAGCGTGCCGCTGCGATGGCCCGCGCCGGGATGGACGACCCATCCGGCGGGCTTGTCGATGACCAGGATCGCGTCGTCCTCGTGCACGATCGGAAGCGGCATCGCCTGCGGCGCGTCCACAACCACGGCTGCGTCGGGCCCCGCGCGGACGGCCAGCAACTCGCCGCCCAGGACGCGGCGCCGCGGTGCCGCCGTGGCGCCGTCGAGCGTCACCAGGCCGCTTTCGATCCAGACCTTCAGCCGACTGCGCGAGTGCTCGGGCAGCAGACGCGCCAGCGCCTGGTCGAGACGCAAGCCCGCGCAGTCCGCCGGCACGAGCCGTTCGACGACCAGCGCGCCGGGAACGGGTGCAGCGTCCGCCCGTCTATAATGATTGACCACGTAGCGTGCGACGCGATGGAGGCAAGGGCAATGGGAGACAACCTGCGGAGGGTCCGCGCGCGGGTGGCGACATGGTCGGTGCTGGCACTCGCCGCGCTCTCCGTCGCCGGCTGCAATTTGCTGCCGGAAGCCAAGGAAGAGACCGCGAACTGGTCGGCGGAGCGCCTCTACGCCACGGCTCACGACGAGATGGTCGGTGGAAATTATACCCGCGCGATCAAGCTGTTCGAGACGCTGGAAGCGCGCTATCCCTACGGCCGCCACGCCCAGCAGGCGGTCCTCGAAGGTGCGTACGCCAACTACCGCGCCGGCGAGACTCCTGCCGCGGTGGCCGCCGCGGACCGCTTCATCCGTACCTATCCCAGCCATCCGAACGTGGATTACGCGTATTACCTGAAGGGCCTTGTCCATTTCCGCGAGGATCTGGGGCTGATGGGGTACATCTACGAAGGCGACCTCTCCGAGCGCGATCCCAAGGCAATGAAGGAGTCGTTCGAGGCGTTCAAGGAGCTGGCGCAGAAGTTCCCGGACAGCCGCTACGCGGCGGATTCACGGGACCGCATGCGCTACCTGTCGAACGCGCTGGGCATGTACGAAGTGCATGTCGCGCGCTACTACTTCAATCGCGGCGCGTACGTCGCCGCCGTCAACCGCGCGCAGGCATCGCTGATCGGCTACCCCCGTGTTCCGTCGAACGAGCACGCGCTGGACGTGCTGACGAGAAGCTACGAAAAGCTCGGCTTGAGCCAGCTCGCCGACGACAGCCGCCGCATACTGCTCAACACCTACCCGCAGAGCAGCTACCTTGCCGCCGGGCCGCCGTCCAAGCCGTGGTGGAAGTTTTGGTGATCAGATGACAGATGTCAGATGTCAGACCTGCCTGTGTCGGCGCTGGCGTCGCGTTCAGCGCCGTTCACCATGAAACCGGGCCCGGAAGCTCGCTCCTGGCGCTCAATGCGCTACCAGCGTAGACGCTGACACGACTGACATCTGACATCTGTCATCTGTCATCCGCCCTCTGATTCCTGAGTTCTGCCGTCGAAGAAACGGCACGCTTCCTCGACGCTCCGGGTGCGCCGCATCGGCGGCAGGCTTCGCCACAGCGTCTTGCCATAGGACTTCTCGACCAGCCGTGGATCGCAGATCATCAGCACGCCGCGGTCCGATTCGCTCCGAATCAGGCGCCCCGCACCCTGCTTGAGGCTGATCGCCGCCTGTGGCAGCTGGAAGTCGCGGAACGGATTTCCGCCGGCAGCCTTGAGGCGTTCGAGCCGCGCGGCCATCAATGGATCATCGGGTGGCGCGAACGGCAGCTTGTCGATGACCACCAGCGACAGCGCAGGTCCGGGGACATCGACGCCTTCCCAGAAACTTGCGCTGCCGAGGAGCACCGCGTCGCCGAGGCGCCGAAAGCGCTCGAGCAGCTCGGACTTCGAGCCTTCGCCCTGCACCAGCAGCGGAAACTCATGTCCCCGGCGCGCGAAGGCGTCGGCGATGCGCTCGCGCGCCCGCGCCAATGCACGGAGCGTCGTGAACAGCAGGAACGCCCGCCCGCCTGCGGCCTCGATGACCGGCAGCGCGGCGTCGACGACCGCGTCGGTATGCGCCGGAGAGTTGGGTTCCGGAAGACCCTCGGGCACGCATAGCAGCGCCTGGGTCGCGTAGTCGAACGGGCTGTCCCAGCAGCCGGTCGCGGCGTCGTCGAGTCCCAGCGCGCCGGCGTAGTGGCTGAAATCGCGGCCGACCGCGAGCGTTGCCGAGGTGAAAATCCAAGCGCGCGGCGTCGCGTCCAGCTGGCGCCGAAAGATCGGTGCCACCGACAGTGGAGAGGCTTGAAGCTGCCAGCCACCCGGTGTGATGTCGAGCCAGCGGATCCATTCGCCGGCGTCGGGGTCCGCCGTGCCGCCATCGCTGGAGCGCCATCTTGCCAGCCGGTGCGCGACGTCGTCCGCGCGTGCCGCGACGTTCGCGATCTCCTCGCCACGCTCCGCGAACAGCGCGAGTCTTGCCGACAACGCGTCGACCGCGCCGCAGAGTTCGTCGAGCGCCTCGGCGAATTCCGGCTTCACCAGCAGCGCGTCGCGCGGGAATTTGCCTGGAACCTCGCCGGCCGCGAGCCGGAGCCGGCGCAGCGCGGGGACCAGCTCGTTGGCGACGCCGGACAGGTCAGGCACGTCGCGCAGCTTCGCGCCGACGATCGCCTCCGCGTCGCGGGCGAGATCCGCGAGCTGACCGCCGGTGGTCTGTTCGCCGAAAAACAAAGTCGCCGTGTCCGGCAGCTGATGGGCTTCGTCGAGGATCACGGTGTCGCACGCCGGCAGGAGCTCGGCGAGGCCTTCGTCCCGCAGCATCACGTCGGCGAAGAACAGGTGGTGGTTGACGATGACCACGTCGGCGGCGAGCGCGTCGTGTCGCGCCTTCATCACGAAGCAGTCGCGATAGAAGCCGCACTGGCTGCCCAGGCAGTTCTCGCGGGTCGACGTCACCAGCGGCCAGATCGATGCGTTCTCGGGAACGTCGGCGAGTTCGCCGCGATCCCCGCGCTGCGACGCCCTCGCGAACGCGACGATCTTCGGCAGGTGGCGAACATCCTCGCGCGACGGCAGTCGGCCTTCGCGGGATGCGCGCTCGAGATGGTGGTGGCAGACGTAGTTGGCGCGGCCCTTGAGCAGCGCGATGGTCGCGGGCAGCCGCAGCGCGTCGCGCACCATCGGCACGTCGCGCTCGTAGAGCTGGTCCTGCAGCGTCTTGGTCCCGGTCGAGACGATGACCTTGCCGCCGCTCTGCAGCGCCGGCACCAGGTATGCGAAGGTCTTGCCGGTTCCGGTGCCGGCTTCGACGATCAGCCGCCCACGATCAGCGATCGCCGAGGCGATCGCACGCGCCATCTCGAGCTGCTGCTCGCGAAACACGAACCCCGGCAATACTTGGGCGAGCACGCCGCCGGCGCTGAAAACGGCGGCGAGCTCGGGGTTCTCGGGACCGGACCCCGCCGCGCCCGGACTGCGCGCCTCGAGCGAAACGGCAGTCAGCGCTTGGCCTTCGCGCTCGCGGCCGCCGGCGGCGCAGCGTTCGCGCGGGCCTCGGTGATCGTCGCGCGGATGGTGCTGATCTGGTCTTCGAGCGAAGGGAACACAGAAGCGGTCCGCAGCTGGTACTGCTCGTCGTTTTCGCCGTTGCGCCACTTAAGCGCGGCGAGCGACGCCAGCCAGTAGTCGTGCAGCTCGCGCAGCCGATCGGCGATCGGCTTCGACAGCCGTGCTTCCTTCAACGCGGTCTGGTAAGGCGTCGCGATGTTGCCCTTCTGCTTGTCCAGGCAGTACTGGCTTTTCGCGGAATTGGTGCCTTCCTCGGAGCGCTCGTAGCCGAACTCGATGATCTCGATCGACTTGACGTGCTTGCACATCCGGTAGAGATGGCGCACCGCGTCAAGGTAGCAGTCGAGCGCGCTGCCGCGTTCGACGTTGGGGCACACATAGTTGTGCGCGGGGCCCGGATTGCCGCCGATTGTCTGCGGCTTGGCGAGATAGTGCTGCGCGGCAGCCGGCGCCGAGAGCGCTGCGAGCAGGACGACGAGGGCATGGAGGCGCATGACGATCGCGTGGGGCGGCGATGCCCGGCATGGTACCGGTCCCTGCTGCCGACCTCAACTCCGCCGAAAGGTCGAGGACGACCGGTCGGCGGGGGGGCTGGCAGGGCGATGCACGAGCACCAGAGATGCACAGCGCCACGCATGATGCGCGTTGTTGGCTGCTGTTGCCGGCGGTCGCCGACGGGCCGCTCCCTAGGCGACCGCCTGAATCCAATCCCGGTGCAAAAGGCGCAACGACGCCGTCACGTCAGGCACTGAACTCGCGGACGCCTTTTGCGGCGGACTAGATTGTCACGCCGCCGGAAACTTCGATGACCGCGCCGTTGATGTACGAAGCCTCGTCCGACGCGAGCCAGGCGTAGGTGTTGGCGATTTCCTCGGGCCTCGCGAGCCGCCCCAGCGGAACGCGGTCCTCGATCATCTTGATGACCTTGCGGGGCATCGAGTTGAGGATCGGCGTCTCCACGAACCCGGGACAGATCGCATTCGCGCGTATGCCCTTGCGGCCGAGTTCGCGCGCCCAGGTCTTGACCATGCCGATCACGCCGAACTTGGTGGCCGCGTAGTTGGTCTGGCCGAAGTTGCCGTGCAGGCCGACGATCGACGAGGCGTTGAGGATGCAGCCCGAGTTCTGCTCGAGCATGATGTCCACGACTGCCTTGGTGCAGTTGTAGACGCCCTTGAGGTTGACGTCGATGACGTCATCGAACTGCTCTTCGGTCATCTTCCTGAATTGCGCGTCCTGCACGATGCCCGCGTTGTTCACCAGCGTGTCGATGCGGCCCCAGGCCGCCATGACCTGCTCCACCATCTTGCGGAGGGTTTCCTTGTCGGTCACGTCGATGCGGAAGGCGAGCGCTTCGCCGCCGGCGTCGTTGATCGCGCGCGCGACGCGCTCGGCGTCGGCGAAGTTGATGTCGCATACGGCGACCTTGGCGCCTTCGACCGCGAACTTGAGCGCGGTGGCTTCGCCGATGCCGGATGCCGCGCCGGTGATGATCGCGACCTTGTCGATCAAACGCATGGGGGAGGGACCTTTCGCGCTACTCGCGCCTTGCGCCTCCCTGGAGCGGTGGCCCCGGGGCGGCTAAACCCCCCTAATCTAGCCGAAATTGCTGCATTGCACAAGGCGCGATCGACGCCAGAATTCCGCGCCGTACCACCAGGTCGAAGCCAGGTAAATCCTTTAAAACTAGAACGTTATGGGTTTAGCGGTCAACTCTGGCGGTACCTTCCCGGCGGTGCGAACTTCGCGCTCAGGCCGGTATCCAGTGCAGTAGCACAAGTTGCACCGATGCCCTGCCGCCGTAGGTATCCGGCTCGGGTCGGAAGACGGCGCGAATCCGGGGTGGCAGCACCGCCGTCGAACGGAACAGCACCGCGGAGAATCGCTCCGCGCCACGGGCGAGCATTAGCCGGGTGTGTGCATCAGCCACGATGCGCGAGGACACGACCTCGAATTCGTCGTCGAACGCCGGTGCGGGGAAGCCCTGGCCCCATACCGGCTCGCGAAGGCGCTCCGCGAGGTCGAAGGTGAGTTCGCCGGCCGCCAGCGCACCGTCGCTAGGGATCACCCGCGCGAGATCCGCAGGGCCGAGCGCCTCGCGTGCCACTTGCTCGAACGCCGCTGCGAAACGCGGTAACGCCTCTTCGGCCAGCGTGAGCCCCGCCGCGAACGCATGGCCGCCGAAGCGCGCGATCAGGCCGGGTTCGCGCTTGGCGACCAGGTCGAGCGCGTCGCGCAGGTGAAATCCCGCGATCGATCGGCCCGAACCCTTGAGTTCTCCCGCCGCGCCGCGTGCGAACACCAGCGCAGGCCGATGGAAGCGGTCCTTGAGGCGCGAGGCGACGATACCCACGACGCCCTGGTGCCACGCGGGACGAAATACACAGAGCGTGTAGCCTTCGTTGGCGTCCGCGTTGATGGATTCGAGTTCGGCGAGCGCTTCCTCCTCGATGACCGCCTCGACGTCGCGGCGGTCGCGGTTCAGCCGGTCGAGATCCGAAGCGAGGGCCAGCGCTTCCGCCGGATCGTCGGCGAGGAGGCATTGAATGCCCACCGACATGTCGGCGAGGCGCCCGGCGGCGTTGAGCCGTGGTCCTGCGACAAAGCCGAGGTCGGTGGCGGTCGCCCGCGCGGGATCGCGTGCGGCGACGCGGAACAGCGCCTGCGCGCCGGGACAGCCCTGGCCCGCACGCAGCCGCCGCAATCCCTGCTCGACCAGGATGCGATTGGTCTGGTCGAGGCGCACGACGTCGGCGATCGTGCCGAGCGCGACCAGATCCAGTAGTGCGGCGAGATTCGGCCCGTTGCCCGTGAGTCTGCCGTTGTCGCGGAGCAACGCACGGGTCGCGGCGAGCACGTAGAACATTACGCCGACGCCGGCGAGATGTTTGGACGGAAACACGCAAGCCGGCTGGTTCGGATTGACGATGATCGCGGGCGCGGGCAGGCGGTCGCCTGGCAGATGGTGATCGGTGATCAACACGTCGACGCCCGCGCCGGTCGCCGCGGCGACACCCTCGTGGCTGGCGATGCCGTTGTCGACGGTGACGATGAGGCGCGGGGACTTGGTCAGCGCGAGCGCCACGATCTCGGCGGTGAGGCCGTAGCCATACTCGAAGCGGTTCGGCACCAGGAAGTCGACGTCCGCGCCGAGCGCCGTGAGTCCGCGCACGCCCACCGCACACGCGGTGGCGCCGTCGGCGTCGTAGTCGGCGACGATCACGATCCGTTCGCGAGCGGTGATCGCCTGCACCAGCCGCGCGGCCGCCGCGTCGGCGTTGTGCAGCAGCGCGTGCGACGGCAGCGCCGCGAGGCTGCAGTCGAGTTCCGCGGCGGTTCGAATCCCGCGTGACGCGTAGAGCCGGGCCAGCACCGGATCGACGCCCGCCGCTGCGAGCGCATCGGCAACGTCGGGTACCGCGCGCCGGATGATCGCCGCGCTCATCTCACGCTTCCCCGGGAGGAACGAACACCGAGCGCCGGCGCGCGATTCGGGTCAGCAACGACGGGCGCCGCGCGTGCCAGCGCGCCGCTCCCTGCGGCCCGTCGGCGAGTAGCGTGAGGCTCGACACAGCGCCGCGATCGAGGCGGGCGAGGGCGGGTGCGACAAAGCGGTGTGCGGCCGATTCGAGCGAAGCCGGCGTATCGACCGGAGCGAGCACCACCACGACGACATCCTCCGCAAGCGCGTCGCGCAGCGCTTCGTCGAGGCTGTCTGCGGCCTCGGTACTGCCGCCACCGAGCCGTGCGTATCCCCGCACGAGGTCGCCGTGCCTTCCAGGGACCGCATGCGCGCGAATGCGCGGAACACGCGAGCCGTCAGGCAAGGCGCCGCCGCCCGAAAACCACAAGCCGTTGACCGATTCCCCACTGCGCCCGGCGAACGGTTGCTCGTGCAGCAGCATCTGTGCTTCGGTCAGCCAGCGGCGCCAGCGCGCCGCGTGCGCTCCGGCAGGGAGCAGGCCACGAAGCGGACGTCCGATCGCGGCGCCGAGCGGCGTGGTCTCGATCTCGTGCGGCGCGGCGCTGTGAGCGAACCAGGCATCAGCACGCGGCGCGACAAACACCAGCCCATCGCCGGCAAAATGCGCGGACAGCATCGCCGTCAGAACCTGCGTCGCCGCGGGATCAAGGTCGTCGACGAGTCGCTCGATGCGGACGTCGTCGCGGCTTACGCTCATCAGCACCGGGTCGGCGCGGATCACCCAGCGGCTCCCGACGTCGATGCCGGCGCCGAGTGCCGCCAGTGGCGCAGGCATCGCGGCCGTCGAAAGTTCGGACAACAGCGCAGTGTCGAGATCGGCGCGCGTCGCCGGCGTGGCGAACGCGGCGAGGCGGGACAGCGCGTCCACCTTCGCGAGCACGTCGGGTGCGATGCCGAGCAGACGGGGAACGACTAGCGTGATGTGCATCGTGGAAATAGGGGACCGACCACGTATTCCGCAATGCACGGTTCGGGTCCAGCATCGCCGCTGGCGGAAAACGTGGTCGGTCCCCTATTTCCATTGTGCCAGAGCCTGCGCGCCTTCGCCGATCGGTCGAAGGTAACACTCGCGTGCGATAATTCTCGCAACGCGCGGC
>JBKKAZ010000113.1:0-2453 GCA_046714435.1 Casimicrobiaceae bacterium | reverse complement strand
CCGCCCGCACCGCGGACGGACGGCCGATGCGGGCGGCAATCTCACCGTAACTCGCGGTCTCGCCATACGGAATCTGCCGCAACGCGCCCCACACCTCGCGCTGAAACAAAGTGCCGTGCGGTGCCAGCGGCACTTCGATGGCGGGCCGCACACCCGAGAAGTAACCCTGGAGCCAGTTTCGCAGCGCGTCGGCGATCGCGCGCGCCGGCAGCGTCAACTCTTCCGGCGCAGCCGCCGGTCGATCGAAATCGAGTTCCAGAATTGCACGGCCGTCAGTCGCCATACGCATCGCACCGAGCGGTGTCGGCAAGCTTGCATGCCAGCAGCAGGTGTTCATTGCAGCGTCTCCAAAGGTTCAGTCCAAAGGTGCATCACCGCGTAGGCACGCCACGGCCGCCACGCGTCGGCGCGGGCCAGAATCCGCGCGGGACTTTCGCCGTCGAGCGCGCGCCGCACACCGACGTCGGTCGGCAGGAACGCGTCGGGCCAGCCGAGCGCCCGCATGGCGATGTATTGCGCGGTCCACGGGACGATGCCCGGGATCGCCCGCAGCCGCGCGAGTGTCGACTCGACATCGCCGTGCGGAGCGAGATCGAGTCCCTCCGTCACCGCCTTCGCAAACGACACGATGGTCCTCGCGCGCGCCTTCGGCATGCCGAGCGCGGCGACGTCTTCGACGGACCTCTCCGCCAACTCCCGCGCCTCCGGAAACGTCAGCGCAAGTCCGGCGGGTGCGTCTGCGATGGCGGTACCAAAACGCGCCGCGATCCGGCCGAGCAGCGTCGTCATTGCGCGCACCGAGATCTGCTGTCCGGGGATGGCTCGCACGCCGACCTCGAATCCGTCGAATCCTCCGGGGACGCGCAACCCGGGCCTCGCCGCCGCGAGCGCGCCCAGCGCGCGTGACACCTCTGCAGGATCGCACGCGAGATCGAAAACGTGGCGTACCCGCGCAAGCACCTGCGGCAGGACCTGCGACAACGACGGCGAGACCTGCACCGCAAGCGCGGGCCGACCGGCAAGCTGCGAGACCTGCACCCAGCCGACATGACGACGCCCGCGATGGACAAGCGCCAGCGCACGCCGGAACCGCCGGCCGTCGCGCACCTCGACGCCGGCGATCGACCGCTGTCCGAGAAAGTCCAGCATCGCGTTCCACGCATAGGGCGGCCGGTAGGCCAGCGCGAAGGTCAGCATGTCGCGATGCGACGCGGGCCGTTCCCGCAAGCGCGTCGGTGGCATCCGATAACGCTCGTGGAACAGCGCGTTCAGGCGCCGCACGCTCGCAAAGCCGCTGGCGAACGCAACCTCCGTGACCGGCATCGCGGTGTCGGTAAGCAGGCGCTTTGCCAGCAGCAAGCGCTGGGTCTGGGCGTACTCGACCGGCGCGACGCCGAACTCGGCCTCGAACACGCGGCGCAGGTGGCGGCTGGTCACGCCGACGCGCGAAGCGAGATCCTCCAGGCTGCGGCCTTCGAGAAAGCCGTCTTCGATGAACCCGACCGCGGCCTGCGCGAGGCGCGCCGACGCGTCGATCGCCGCGTACCCGGGTGCCAGTTCCGGCCGGCAACGCAGGCAGGGCCTGAACCCGGCCCCCTCGGCCGCCGCGGCGCTCGGGTAGAACCGGCAGTTCTCCCGCTTCGGCAGGCGCACCGTGCACACTGGCCGGCAGTAGATCCCGGTCGAGCGCACGCCGACGAAAAAGCGCCCGTCGAAGCGCGCGTCGTGGGTGCGAATCGCGCGGTAGCAGGAGTCGGGATCGAGCAACACGGGCGCATTATCGCCCGCGGCCTCCGGGCGCGCTCGCCGGAAACGGACATCGCATTGAGCCAGGTCGCCGCCGCGACCCGGCTCCCCCGGCACTACGCTTCGCGCGACTGCACGATCGCGTCGCGGATCGTCTCGGGCGGATGCGCGCCCGACAGTCCCACGCGGCCATTGAAAATGAAATACGGAACGCCGGTGATGCCAAGCTCGCGAGCGCGCGTCTGGGCATGGGCAATCTCCGACTGGCCGTTTCCCGACACCAGCCAGGCTTCGGCAGCGGATGCGTCCATGCCGGCTTCGGCCGCGAGCGCGACCAGCGCGGCTCGATCGGCGATGTTGCGACCTTCGAGGAAAAAGCCCCGGAACAGCCGCTCGACCAATGCATCGGCGTTGCCGTTCGCCTGCGCCCAGGCAATCAGACGATGCGCATCGCGGGTGTTCGGCTGCATGGGGATCGCCTCGAAGTCGAACGCGAGGCCGGCGAGTTCACCGGCCTCGCGCACCCGTGCGTAGATCTGCCGTGCACGCTCCGGGCCGCCGAATTTCGCTTCAAGGTAACGCTGCCGATCGATGCCTGCGGTCGGCAGATCGGGATTGAGTTCGTACGGGTGCCAGCGGACCGCCACGTCGCCGGCAGGCAGTCCCGCGAGCGCCGCCTCGAGATGGCGTTTGCCGATGAAGCACCA
>JBKKAZ010000112.1:0-11902 GCA_046714435.1 Casimicrobiaceae bacterium | reverse complement strand
CTAGAATCCGCCGTTCTGCTGCGCCACCATGCAGTACAACATCGGGATCGAGAGCATGGTGTTAAAGCGCGAGGTCAGCATCGCGATCCGCCCGGCCGCTGCCTTGGCGGGCGCTTCGACTGCCACGATGCCTAGCGCCTTCTTCTGGTTGGGCCAGATGATGAACCAGACGTTGAACGCCATGATCAGCGCGATCCACATGCCGACGCCGATCGGGCGGAACGGAGCCTCGATGCTTAGTGCCTTGACCAGGTAGCCGCTCATCCCAGCCAGCAGCACGCCGGTCACGACCGTCGCCACCGCCGCCCAGCGGAACCAGAACAGCGCTTCCGGTGCGATTACCTTGGAGATCGCCGGCTTCTGCTCGTCGGGGATCTTCGGCATCGACGGAATCTGCACGAAGTTGAAGTACCACAGCAGCCCGATCCACAGCACGCCGGAGAGCACGTGCAGCCAGCGCATGAAGAAGGTCCAGTAGGCGTGCTCGCCGATTCTGCCGTAGGTGCCGGCGATGCCGAGGAGCACGACGACGATGACGACGCCGGCGATGACGGTGCGTCCGAGCGACTGAAAGACTGCGCCCATGGTGTCCCCTCCCGTTTTTGTTGCCCCGAACCGAAAAAGTCTAGCATAGGCTCGATTGCCGAGCGCCGCTCGTGCCCGCGCGCGGGTTTGCCGTCGCCTGGCTTTACAGTCATCCCCGAATTTTCGGCATGATCGTCGCAAGTCATTGATCTCAACCGCGAGGTATGGTCCTTGCTTTTGACATGGGCGTCAGTCGACGCGAGCGGAGATCAAGCCATGCCGAGTCTCACCAGAATTGCAGCCGTCGCCCTGTTTGCGGTCATCGCGCTCGCCAGTCCGCGCCCCGCAGACGCATCGCTGATCGGCCAGCTGCTGACGCACGAATGCCCGCAGTGCGGCCCGCCGTACAGCCAGGCGTTCGTAGTGCTGCAGGGCAATCCCGAGTTGCAGCCGTTCGGTCAGTGGGAGGTCGACGTCGAGGCGACGACGATCCGCATCACCTGGCTCATCAACGCGAACATCATTCCGCAGATCGACTTCATCTTCCTCGGGATCACCGGGGGTCTGACGTCGGTCACCGTCGATCCTTCCTCGACCTACATCCCGACAACGCTCAGTTTCACGCCGACATCGATCGACGCCTTCTATCAGAATTCCGGGGAGGTTGTGATCGGACAATTCCTGCTGCTGAACGTGGTCCAGAATGGACGCGTGTCCGAACCCGCGACACTGGCGCTGCTGGGCGTTGCCGTCGTGGCCGCGGGACTCGCGCGTCGGCGCCGTCGCCACTGACCCACATCGCGACGAGTGAAAGGCCCCGCCACGGCGGGGCCTTTGCTTTGCGGATCGGTCAGATTGCGCGCGCCGGTGCAGCGAGACGGCGTTGCAGCGTGTCCGCCATCGCATAGCCGCTGTTCACGCGATCGCCGACGGAAATTCCGCCTCGCCAGCTACCGCAGAGGTTTAGGCCGGGGACCGCGCCGATCGCCTCGTCGATAGCGGCGACGCGGTCGAGATGTCCGACCGTGTATTGGGGAATGGCCCGTGGCCAGCGGACGACCTCGGACCACAGCGGCGCGCCTGCGCCGATCAGCGACGCATGCGTCCCGGCGACGATGTCTGCAAGCGTCCGGTCGTCCTCCGCCACCAGCGACGGATTGCGGCGGCCGCCGATGAAAGTCGTCAGCATCAGCGCGCCCGCGGGGGCTCGCCCCTCGAACATGCTGCTGGAGAACAGCGTGCCGAGAATCTTCCACCGCTCTTTCGAAGGCACCAGGAAGCCAAAGCCGTCGAGCGGGTGTCGCACGTCGTCACGCCGGTAGGCCGACGCGACGATCGCTACCGGTGCGTACTCGATTGTCTCCAGTGTGTGCGCCGCCTGCGGCGCAAGTGTCCGGATCAGCATGGCCGCGGCGTGGGCAGGCGTGGCAATGACGATGATTCGCGTCGTCAATTCGAAGGGCTCGCGGCCGCGCTGGCCGCGAACGTCGAACCCACCGTCGGTGCGCTGCCGCAGCGATTCGATACGGGTGTCCATGAAAACGCGATCGATCGATTGTGAAAGCGCCTTCGGCAAGGTGCGCATGCCGTCGCGAAAACTGAAGCTCCGCGGCGCGCCGGTCGTTGTTTCACCCGATCGCCGGCGCTCGCGCGCCATGCGTAGCTGGCCACCGACGAGGCTGCCGTGTTGCTGCTCGAGCGCATAGAGGCGCGGGAACGACGCGCGCAGTGAGAGCTCGGCGGGATCGCCGGCATGGATGCCACCCACGAACGGGTCGACCGCGTAGTCCAGCCACTCCGCGCCGAGCCGGCGGTGGGTGAACTCGGCGACGGTCTCCTCCCGATCGCCGGGCGCCGGGGCGGTGAATGGCTCGCGCAGCAGGCGCAGTTTTGCCCTGGTGCTGAACGCGCGCGAGGTGAATAATGCGGCGGGCGACGTTGGCAGCGTGACCAGCCGACCGTCGCGCACGACGTATCGCCTGCTGGCGTTGGGACTGGCGTCGATGCGCTCGCCGGCGATGCCCAGATCGTCGATCAGGCGCTGGAGGGACGGCGTGTTGTCGAGCACGCTGTTCGCCGCGGTCTCGTAGCGGAAGCCGTCGCGCTCGCGCGTCCCGATCACGCCGCCCGGCTCGGAACCGGCGTCGACGACCGCCACGCGAATCCCGCGGTGCTGGGCCGCGTGCGCGACAACCAGGCCGGACATGCCCGCACCGATCACGACGACGTCAAAGATCGTTGTCGTGGCGCCGGACATCGGTGGTCTTAGGGTAGCCTGTGGTCGATGACCAGTCGCAGCGCTCGCTCGCCGAGCTTGACCGGCGCTGCGGCGGCCTCCAGATCGCCGGATTGCGGCGTGGCACTGCCTGACTTCGACACCCGCGCGCTGACGATCACCTCGCCGTGATCGGAGATCTTTCGCGTTGGAACCATATTCGCGCCATCGTCGAGCCGGAACGCCAACGGAAGGTCGCGTACCCTCGCGCGCACCAGTGCGAGCGGCATCCGCGATCCGTCACTCGGCCGCGCGTACACGAACACGGTGTCGTCCGGCGAGACACCTGCGCTGAACGCCGGTGCGAGTGATACCGTTCCCGCAATGTTGCGCGGGTCCGATCCAGCCGCGGCGCCCGGCGCGGCCGATGGCGCGGGCGCGGAGGCCTTCGCACCGGGTCCCTTTGCCGCCAGCCTCGCCTCGGCAAGACTCGAATCGATCGATCGTGCCAACGGCGAATCGGGCGGTACGGTGAGCTTGACACGCTCCCAATGCTCGACGGCCTTCGCGAATTCGTTACGCTGGAACGCCAGCGTTCCGGCCAGCGCGTTGGCCTTCCAGTGATTCGGGTCGGCGCGCAACGCACGTGCGACCACTTCGGCGGGCCGGCCTTCGAGCGAGCGGCCCTGGATGACGCCCAGCGCGTCGGCGTAATCGGCGAGCAGATCGGCATCGTTCGGCGCGAGCGCCACGGCGCGCTCGAACGCCGCGATGGCCTCGTCGTTGCGCCCGAGCACGCGATAGGTCCGCGCAAGCACGACCCAGCCCTCGACATTGCCAGGCTCGTTCGCGAGCTTCGCCTTCGCGGCTTCGATCAGCGCCTCGATCGACTGCGCTGCGGGCGGTTCGGTTCCGGCGCCGGCCTGCGTCGAAGCAGGGTTGGGCAGCAGCGCGAGCGGGTTGCCGAGGGCGAGATAGAGCAATACGGCGGCGATCGGGAAAACCGCGCCGATCAGTGCCGTACCCCACAGGCTGGTACGTGCCGGGATCGCCGCTCCGGACGGATCGAACCGCGCTTCGTCGAGCACGCTGCGGTCGAGGTCGAGCCTGGCGCTGTCGTACTGCTCGCTCGACAGCACGCCAAGTGCCAAGTCGTTGTCGAGTTCGCCGACCTGATCGCGAATCACCGAGAGATTGGTCGCCCCGCGCTCGATCACGCTCACTCGTCGTCGCGACAGCAGCGGGACCAGCACAAAGCCACAGGCCGCTGCCAGCATGACCGCGACGGCCACGACGAACCAGGTCACGAACGGTGCTCCGGATTGCTGTCGTCGAGCATGCGTGTCGCGCGCGCGCGCTCCTCGGCCGTCAATGGTAGTGCCTCGGCGCGGCGCCCGCGAATCAGCCTCACGAGCAGGAACCCCCCGATCGCCGCCAGCAATGCCGGTCCGACCCACAGCAGCAAGGTGGTGGCCTTGAGCGGAGGCCGGTACAGCACGAAATCGCCGTAGCGTGCTGTCATGTAGTCGATGATCTCCGCGTCCGTGCGTCCGGCAGCGATCTGGTCGCGAACCTGCTTTCTGAGATCGACCGCGAGCTCGGCATTCGAATCGGCGATCGTCTGGTTCTGGCAGACGAGGCAGCGCAACTGCTCGGCGAGCCGGACCGCACGCGCCTGCACGACGGGATCCTGGTCGGTCGGTATCGCCTCGGCCGCAAGTGCCGGAGGCGAAATCAGGGTCCAGGCCGCAAACAAAGGCAACCAGGCTGTCCGCGCGGCGATCAAGGCGGTCATGATCGCTGCAACTCGCGAACCAGCGGCAGGATCTTCTTTTCGATCGCCGCCGTGTCGACGGGGCCGATGTGCTTGTAGCGGATCACGCCTGTCTTGTCGATGACGAACGTTTCGGGCACGCCGTAGACGCCCCAGTCGATGCCGGTGCGACCCTCGCGGTCCACGACCGACACATCGTAGGGATCGCCGCGCTCGGCGAGCCAGGCGATGCCCTCCGCCGGCTTGTCCTTGTAGTTGAGTCCGACGATGGGCACCAGCTTCGCCTTGGCGAGTTCGACCAGCACGGGATGCTCGACCCGGCAGCTGACGCACCACGACGCCCAGACGTTCAGCAGCCACACCTGGCCCCTGAGGTCCTGCGTATCCAACGTGCGCTCGGGCTGATGGAGCTGCGCGAGCTTGAACTGCGGTGCGGGCTTGCCGATCAGCGGCGACGGGACCTCGCGGGGATTCTTGCCGAGGCCGACCAGCAGGAACGCGAGCAGGATCGCGAACAGCCCGAGCGGGATCAGCAGCTTCCTGTTCATGATTGCCGGAGGTGGCGAAGTCGGATCGGCATTGCTAAGCCAACGAGGGAAGTCGCGCCGGTCATTGCACTAGCCGGCGGTGGCGGTGTTCGCGGGGACGATCGATTCGCGCCTCGCCGGCAACCGGTAGCGGCGGTCGGTCAGCGCGACGACGCCGCCGATAGCCATCAGGATGCAACCGCCCCACACCCAGGTGACGAAAGGCTTGTGGTAGACGCGCACCGCCCATGCCTCGCCCTCCAGCGGCTCGCCGAGCGACACGTACAGGTCGCCGAACACACCGCTCGCAATGCCGGCTTCGGTCATCGGCGTGCCCTGCGCGTTGTAGATCCGCTTCTCGGGATGAAGCTTGCGAATCGAGACGCCGTCCTTCGCGACATCGAACGTGCCGCGAGCTGCACGATAGTTGGGCCCGTTGCGCTCCGCAATCCCTTCGAAGCGGAACGCGTGCCCGCCGATCGCGACCGTATCGCCGGGGGACATTTTCACATCCCTTTCTGTCTCGTAACCCTTGACGATGGTGACGCCGACAATGAACACCGCGACACCCAGGTGCGCGAGCAGCATGCCCCAGTAGCCGCGCGGCTGTTTGGCTACGCGCTGCCATCCGCTGCCCTGCGCCGTCGCGATTCGCGCCCGCAGGTGGACGACGGTCGACGCCGCGATCCAGAGCGCGAGCAGCAATCCGAACGCCACCATCGGCGACCAGCGCCCGCCGGCGAGCGGCAGCAGCAGAGCCAGCACGACGGCGGTGGCGAACGCCCATTTGAGCTGCGCGGCCAGCGCCGGCAGTTCGGCTTTCTTCCAGCGCGCCAGCGGACCGATTCCCATCAGGAACACCAGCGGCGCCATGACCGGCACGAACACCGTGTCGAAATAGGGCGGGCCGACCGAGATCTTGCCGAGCCCGAGCGTGTCGAGGAACAGCGGGTAGAGCGTGCCGAGCAGCACGGTTCCGCAGGCGACGATGAGCAGGACGTTGTTGCCGAGCAGCATCGTTTCACGCGACACCGCCTCGAAACGCCCCCCGGTGCCGGTGCGTGGAGCGCGCAGCGCGAACAACAGCAGCGAGCCCCCGATCACCACCGCGAGGAAGGTCAGAATGAAGACACCACGCCTGGGGTCGGTTGCGAACGCGTGCACCGAGGTCAGCACACCGGAGCGCACCAGGAACGTCCCGAGCAGCGACAGCGAGAATGCCGCGATGGCGAGCAGCACGGTCCAGGCCTTGAATGCGCCGCGCTTTTCGGTGACCGCGAGGGAGTGGATGAGCGCGGTGCCCGCCAGCCAGGGCATGAACGATGCATTTTCGACCGGGTCCCAGAACCACCAGCCGCCCCAGCCCAGTTCGTAGTAGGCCCACCAGCTTCCGACCATGATGCCGAGCGTCAGGAAGGCCCAGGCGAGCGTGGTCCAGGGCCGCGACCAGCGCGCCCAGGTGGCGTCGAGCCGACCGCCGAGCAGCGCGGCGATGGCGAACGCGAACGCCACCGAAAATCCCACGTAGCCCATGTAAAGCAGCGGCGGGTGGATCACCATGCCCGGATCCTGCAGCAACGGATTGAGGTCGCGTCCGTCCGCCGGCGGCGGGAATACTCGCTCGAAAGGGTGCGAAGTCGTCAGCATGAACAGCAGGAAGCCGAACGCGATGGCGCCCATCACACCCAGCACGCGCGCGACCAACTCGTCGGGAAGGTGGCGGCTTCTGAGCGACACCGCGAGGCCCCAGCCCGCGAGCATAAGCACCCAAAGCAGCATCGAGCCTTCGTGCGAGCCCCAGGTCGCGGCCAGCCGATACGGCACGGGGAGCTGCGAATTGGAATTGGCCGCGACGTTCGCGACCGAGAAATCGTTGTTGGCGAACGACCACGCGAGGCAGCCGAACGCGATCGCGACGAACACGAACTGGCCGCGAGCGAGCGGACGGGCCAGCGCCATCCAGTCGTAGGCGCGCCGCTGCGCGCCGATCAGCGGCAGCGTGCCCTGCAGCGCCGCCAACAGGAGCGCGAGCACCAGCGCGAACGATCCGAGTTCGGGAATCATCGTGCGCCCGCAATTCGACGGTCATCGCCAACCGCGCGAGAGATGCCTCCAAGGGCAACTGTCCTCCCCGCGAAAGCGGGGATCCAGCGTCTTTCGAGCGCACGTAGCCATGCGGAGAGACACTGGGTCCCCGCTTGCGCGGGGACGACGCCTGAGATGGGACCGCTCATGTCCATGGACTCCTTCAATGGTCACCGCGCCAGGGTCTGCGCGGCGCGCTTCTCCGCCGCGTCGATTTGCGCCTTGCCGACCGCGGCCGCGGCCTCGGGCGGCATGTAGTTCTCGTCGTGCTTGGCCAGCACCTCCGAGGCCGTGAACACACCGTCGCCGCCGAGCTTGCCCTGCGCGACCACGCCCTTGCCCTCGCGGAACAGGTCCGGAAGTATGCCCGTGTACACGACCGGGATGGTCTTTGCCGTGTCGGTGACGTTGAAGTGCACGGTGAGCCCGTCGCGCTTGACGCTGCGCTCCTCGACCAGGCCGCCCAACCGGAACGTGCGGCCCTGCGGGGCCCGTTGCTCCACGATGTCGGTCGGCGAGAAGAAGAACACGAGGTTGGACTGGAACGCGTTCAGCAGCAGCGCGGCGGCCACGCCGAGGACGGCGACGCCGGCGGCTATCCACGCGAACCTGCGGTGCCGCGGCTTCATGGTGCGTGATCCTCCCGGCTGCGGTCCAGGGCGTTGCGGTGGCGGATGCGCACCGCGACCAGTTCAACGACCATCGCGATCAGCGTCACGCCGTAGGCGCCGACGATGAAGTACCAGTGGTTCATGGGTGCGTTCCGGCGAGCTCGCCGGTCCATGCCGCGCCGCGCTCGCGTTCGAGCATGATCGCCCGTGCGCGCAAGAGCGTGACCGCGACGGAATAACACCAGAACGCGATGCCCATGACCAGCATGCCGGCGAGCATCGTCTTTTCCATCGACGAGCCGGTGACCTTGATCGTGGCCCCCTGATGCAGCGTGTTCCACCACCGCACCGAAAAATAGATGATCGGGACGTTGACCACGCCGACCAGCGACAGCAGCCCGCAGGCCCGGTCGGCGCGCCGAGGGTCGTCGATCGCCTGTCGCAGGGCGATCACGCCGAGAAACAGGAACAGCAGGATCAGCTCGGAGGTCATGCGCGCATCCCAGGCCCAGTAGGTCCCCCAGGTCGGGCGTCCCCACAGGGCGCCGGTCCATAGCGCGATGAAGGTCATCAGCGCACCCGTCGGCGCGATCGCCTGCGCCATCATCGCGGACAGCCGGGTGTTGTATCCGAGCGCCATCGTTCCCCAGAACGCCATGACCACGTAAAGAAACATCGACATCCACGCCGCCGGCACGTGGATGAAAATGATCCGGTAGACCTCGCCCTGCTGCGCGTCCGTCGGTGCGGTGACGAATCCCAGCCAGAGGCCGACGGCGGCGAGCACGACCGCCACGGCGGCGAAACCGCGGGCCAGCTTACCCGCCAGCGGATAGAAGGTCGAGGGTGAGGCGTACCGGAACCAGTTCATGGCGATGTGTCGCTGATGCGGTCAGACCGGGTCGTGTCAGTCGAGCGCGATGCGCACTGCCGTCGCCGCGGCGAACGGTGCGGCAACAATCGCGAGCGCCAGTCCCGCGCCCAGCAGTGAAAGGTTCGCGCCGCCGGTCAGGCCTGCGCGCACCGCGTCGACAGCGCCGGCGCCGAAGATCAGCACCGGCACGCAGAGCGGGAGGACCAGCAGCGCCAGCAATCCGCCGCCGCCCCGCAGCCCCAGCGTAAGTGCGGCTCCGATGCCTCCCAGCAGTGACAGGATCGGCGTGCCGATCAGGAGGCCCAGGACCAATGCCGTGAGGCTCTCGCCGTCGAGGTGGTATTGCAGTCCGACCAGTGGCGAGAGCACGACCAGCGGCAGCCCGGTCGTGAGCCAGTGCGCGATGATCTTGCCGGACACCAGCGCCGGCAGCGGGTACGGGGACAATGCGATTTGCTCCAGTGTGCCGTCCGCGTGATCGGTCGCGAACAGCCGCGGCAACGACAGCAGCGAGGCCAACAGCGCGGCGACCCAGGCCACCCCCGGCCCGATCGCGGAGAGCAGCTCCCTTTCCGGTGCCATTGTGAGCGGAAACAGCGCGACGACAATGACATAGAACAATAGCTGCACGCCGAGTTCCGAGCGCGAACGCACGGCGAGCAGGAGGTCGCGCTTGACCGCCCAGAGGATCGCCGGGAGTGCGGCCTCGCCACGGGCGTCCGCCACGATGCTTCCATCCACCTGGGCAAGCGCGCGCATGCGCTAGTTTCCGAGCACCAGCGACTGCACGCGCGACGGATCCAGTCCGAGCGGAAGGTGGGTGGCCGCCACGGCGATGCCACCCGCCTCGAGATGCCGGCGTACCAGGCTCGCGAGCATTGCCACGCCCGGCGCATCAAGCGCGGTGGCCGGCTCGTCGAGCACCCACAGCGGACGCCGTACCAGGCGCAGCCGCGCGAGCCCGATGCGTCGACGCTGACCTGCCGAAAGCACGCGCGCACCAAGCGATCGCTGGCGGGCGAGCGTCACCTCGCCCAGTGCTTCCTGGATTTGGTCGGTCGTGCACGGGACCTCGGCCAGTGCCGCGAGCGCCGTCAGGTTCTCCTCGGCGCTGAGTTCGTCCTTGAGGGCCGGCAAGTGGCCGGCGTAGACAACCGCATTGCGAACCGACTGCGCGAATGGCTCGATCCGGGTACCTCGCCATCGAACCTCGCCCGAAGCAGGGGCAGTCAGTCCGGCGAGGATGCGCAGCAGTGTGGTCTTGCCGGTACCGTTGGGCCCGGTCACGACCAAAGCCGTCCCGGTGTCGACGCGGAAGCTCAAGCCGGTGAACAGGCGCGTTGAACCGCGCTGTCCGGAGAGATCGAGCGCTTCGAGCACGGGAGGGGGCGATCGATCGTCGTTGGTGGCGCCGCAGGGCGGCTGCCCCACAGATTACTGATTATAAAGGCAGTACCGAAGCGTCCCGGGCCACTAGACTCGGCGGCGTGCGTTTGCGACGTCGCTGCTGGTGCGGCGCGCCCGTCCGATCGCGGGTCCGCTATCATCACCGTTCCAGCCGAACGGGACCGCTCGCATGTCCGACCAGAACCTCCGTGAGGCGTCGCTCGAGTATCACCGCGCCTCGCCGCCGGGAAAGATCGCGCTGCTGCCGACCAAGCAGCTCACCAACCAGCGCGATCTCGCGCTTGCGTACTCGCCTGGGGTCGCCGCCGCCTGCGACGAGATCGTGCGCGATCCGAACGAAGTATCGTCGCTCACCGCGCGCGGCAACCTGATCGGCGTGATCACCAACGGCACCGCCGTGCTCGGCCTCGGCGCGATCGGGCCGCTGGCCGCGAAGCCGGTAATGGAAGGCAAGGCGGTGTTGTTCAAGAAGTTCGCCGGCATCGACTGTTTCGACATCGAAATCGACGAGCGCGACCCGGACAAGCTGGTCGACATGATCTGCGCGCTCGAACCGACTTTCGGCGGCATCAATCTCGAGGACATCAAGGCACCGGAGTGCTTCGTGATCGAGCGCAAGTGCCGCGAGCGCATGAAGATCCCGGTGTTCCACGACGACCAGCACGGGACCGCGATCATCGTCGGCGCCGCGCTGCTGAACGGTTTGCGGGTGGTGGGCAAGCAACTCTCGGAGGTGAAGCTGGTTTGTTCGGGTGCCGGCGCCGCCGCGCTCGCCTGCCTCGACTTGCTGGTCGCGCTGGGCGTGCGTCGCGAGAATATCTGGGTGACCGACATCCACGGCGTGGTCTGGCGCGGTCGGATCGAAGAGATGGACGACAACAAGGCTCGTTACGCGCAGGACACCAAGGCGCGCGTGCTGCCCGAGATCCTCGACGGCGCCGACGTGTTCCTCGGCCTGTCCGCGGCGGGCGTGCTGAAGGCGCAATGGCTCTCGAAGATGGCGGCGCGCCCGTTGATCCTGGCGCTGGCCAATCCGGAGCCGGAGATCATGCCCGACCTCGCCAAGGCCGCACGCCCCGACGCGATCATCGCGACCGGGCGTTCCGACTATCCGAACCAGGTCAACAACGTCCTCTGCTTTCCATTCATCTTCCGCGGGGCTCTCGATGTCGGCGCGACGCAGATCAACGAGCCGATGAAGCTCGCTGCGGTGCACGCGATCGCCGATCTCGCGATGGCCGAGCAATCGGAAATCGTTGCCAACGCCTACAACACCCAGGACCTCAAATTCGGGCCCGACTACCTGATTCCGAGGCCTTTCGATCCGCGGCTGATCGTCAAGATCGCGCCGGCGGTGGCGCAGGCGGCGATGGACTCGGGCGTGGCGACGCGGCCGATTGCCGATTTCGCCCTCTATCGCGAACGGCTAACGGCAATCGTCTACCACTCGGGCCTGCTGATGAAGCCGATCTTTTCCGCGGCGAAGAAGGCGCCGAAGCGGATCGTCTTTGCCGAAGGCGAGGACGAGCGCGTGCTGCGCGCCGTGCAGGTGGTCGTCGACGAAGGGCTCGCCAAGCCCATTCTCGTCGGCCGGCCGGCAATCCTCGAGCGGCGAATCAAACGTTTCGGATTGCGCCTCAAGGCCGGCGTCGATTTCGAAGTGATCAACCCCGAGTACGATCCGCGCTTCAAGAATTACTGGACCGAGTACTACCGGCTCACCCAGCGCAAGGGCGTATCGCAGCAGTACGCCCAGATCGAGATGCGCCGCCGGCAAACGCTGATCGGCGCGATGACGGTCCACCTGGGCGACGCCGACGGGATGCTGTGCGGCATGTTCGGCACGCATTCCATGCACCTCGGTTTCGTCGATCAGGTGATCGG
>JBKKAZ010000111.1:0-5159 GCA_046714435.1 Casimicrobiaceae bacterium | reverse complement strand
GGATGTCGTCCGGCACCATGCCAGCACTTTCCAGCCGCCGCCGATGCAACGAGACGTTGTCGAACGCGTTGCGCACCGTATCGCGCAACCGGCGCAGCTGCAGTTCGGCCAGTCGCTCGCGCGGCATTGATTCGAACTCGGGGTGCAGCGGCGCATCGCGACTGCCGCCGGCCACGCCCACTTCCATCGTTGTCGTCGCACCCACTCGCCCCTCCTCGCGCCTGCTTCGAGCCGCACCTTGCGTTTGGTTACGGCCGCACGCCGCGCACCGGCAGATGCGGCAGCGCAAAGCCCTGATTGAAACCGGCCCTCAATACCAGCACCCCCTTCACCCAAGCCCCGGAGGCGAGCGCCGCGAAACCTGCGACGGCAGCCAACGGCAATGTCGCCGCTTCACCGGTGACGCCGGTCGCGACGAGCGTCACCAGCGCCAACGGCAGCAGCGTGCCGCCGAACTGCAAGACCTTGCCCGCACCGTCGAGTGCGGCCAGCGCGGGCGCAGCAACCGTCGCTGCTACGCTGCGCCTGTAGCCGAGCCACGCAATCAGCCGGAGTACGACCAGTCCGCCAAACGCGATCAGCAAGTTCGACGTGCCCGCGTTGTGTTGCATCGCGCACAGCCAGAACGCCCCTGCCCCCTCGGCGAGCGAAGTGGCGAGCACGAACGGCATCAACATGGGGGCACGCCACGCCGGAATGCCTTTCGCCGCGCGCAGGATGCGCGCCTGGCAGTAGACGAACGCAAGCGCGAACACTGCGGCCACCCAGGCGAGCGTGCTGTTGCCCGTCAGCGCGGCCGCCGCGCCCGAGATGAAAAGCAAAGGCGCAACCAGCGCCTCTCGCGTCATCCACGACCGGCGCACATGGATCAGCACGTTCATGGCGCGCCATGGCCGTCCAATCTCCGCCCAGATGCAAACGAGACCGACGGCGACGAACGCGAGTCCCGCGGCAATCAGCAGCGAAAGCGAAGCGCCGCGAGCGCCGGACAGCGTGGCGAAAACGACGAGCCCGCCGCCGATGCCGCCGCCGATGAAGTTCGCGGCGGCGCGAGCATCCCAGCTCGTCTGCTGCCATGGCGCCGGGCCGAAACTCATTTTGCGATCTCCTTGTCCCAGAGGTAGTAGAAACCGGGGCCGGTGCCAAGCTCTTCGTGCATGCGGAAATGGCGGTTGTCGCGCAACAGCATCGATACGTTGCTTTCGGGGTCGTCCAGATCGCCGAACGCAAGCGCGTCCGCGATGCAGGAATTGACGCACGCCGGCGTGGCCTCGGGATGAATGCCCGGTGTTTGTCCCTTTTCGAGCCCCGCATCGATACGCTCGACGCAAAACGTGCACTTGGTGGCGACGGCGAGCCTCGCGCCGTCATGCCGCAACGCCTCGCTCTCGGTCGGCTTGCCGTAGGCGAACGTCGCGCGGTCGGTCTTGTAGCGCGCCTGGTAGGGGCACGCGACCTGGCAGTACGCGCAGCCGATGCACAGGTCGTAGTCCATCGTGACGATGCCGTCGGGGCGCTGCTTGGTCGCCGTCGTCGGGCACACGTCGAGGCAGGGTGGGTCGTCGCAGTGCTGGCAGCCCACCGGCACGAACGCGCGCTGCACATTCGGATATTCGCCGAATTCCCAGTCGAGCACGCGCCGCCATTGCACGCCCGGCGGCGTGGCGTTGGCGTGTTTGCACGCCGCAGTGCAGGTCTGGCAGCCGACGCAACGGCGCAGGTCCGCAATCATCGCCCAGCGCGTCACGTCCGGGCCCTTTCGATCTTCACCCGCACGATGTCGGCCCCCGAGCCGGTCGCGTCGGTCAGGTCCATCGACATCGGCGCGAGCGCATTGAGACTTGGCACGTCGAACTCCTTGGCGAACGGCGTGGCCCAGTGGTCGAACTGGCCGAGCAGCAGCAGCGTGTCAGGCCGGATGCCCTGACGCAGTACCGCACGGCCCCGTACGCGGTGCTGCGGCGTGGCGATCTCGATGGCATCGCCGTCGCCGATGCCGAGCTTTTCGGCAGCGCGCGGGTTCATGATGACGCCGCGATGGCCGGCGATGTTGTCGGCGACCTCCTTGATCATCTGCATGCCGACGTTGCCGCCCCACGCGTACTGCATGCTGCGCGCGGTCAGCAGCCAGAACGGGTAGTCCTCGGGGCGCCCCCCCGACTTGACGAGCGCGGCTTGCCAAATACCAGGAAAGTCCTTCCACGCCGGCAGCGCCTGGTACTCGTCAAGTTGCTTGTCCCACCAATGCATGTCGTGTTCGTGCAACCGGCGGCCAAGTTCGGCGCCAACCCGCATCAGCCGCTCCTGATAAGGCAGCTCGAAGCGCAGCCCGCGGTCGATCAGTGTCGGCAACAGATACCAGTCGATGCGCGGGAACGGGCGCGTGGCGAATCCGTTCGCCTTCCACCAGTCGAGGCCATGCGCGCTTGCGCCGTGGGTCAGCTCGGCGCTCGCCGCGCGGCACACCGCGTCCCAGATCGCGTCGCGATCGTGCATCTTGTCGCCGTCGAGCGAGAAATCGCCGTGCGGTCCCTTGAGTGGAACGCCGGCCGCGCCGCGGTTGATGGCCGCGTTGTACTTGTCGAGCAGGCCCGTGCGTTTCGCGAGTTCGGTCGAGATCTCGGTAAAATCCTTCGCGTCGCCGCGCGCATCGACGACCGGCTGGCGCAGCGCGTAACCCTCGTGGTCCCAGAACTGCTCGACGTACTTGGTGCCGCCGATGCGGATCAGCTGCAGGCTCTCGAGGTCGGTCGCATCCGGCAGCAGTACGTCGGCGAAGTGGTTGGTCTCGTCGCGCGTGTACGCGAACGCGACGACGAACGGGAAACGCGTCATCTTCTCGGCTAGCGCCGCCGTGTCCCAGAAGGAGATCGCGGGGTTGGTGCGGTAGACGAACCAGACGTCGGGAAGCGTGACGCGCGGCAGCCCCTTGGGTGTCTCGTCGAGAAACATCCACGAGAAGTGCGTCGGGCCAAGCGCCTGACTCCACGGACCGTCGGCGGCCAGCGGCACCATGGTGCCGTAGGCGTTGCGGATCTTCGGCTTCGCCGACCAGCGCGCCTTGTCGGTCGGGTTCAGCGGATAGGCCATGAATCCATCCGGCCCGGGCTGCACGCTCTGCAGGCGTTCCGAGATCGGCCGGTTCAGCCGCACCGTCGTACCAAGCGTGCCGCCGGGGACTTCGAGGCCGCCGACCAGCGCGGCGAGCATCGTCCGCGCCCAGCAACACTCGTAGCCGCCCCAGCCGTTGTTGACGGTCTTGCCGAGCGAAACCGCCACCGGCCGGTAAGGCATACGGCGGCCTTCGATCTCGATCGTCTCACCCACGCAGGCGTGATCGATGAATTCGTGCGCGATGGTCCGCATCGTCGCCGCCGGCACGTCGCAGATCCGCTCCGCCCATTCGGGCGAATAGCGCTGCATGTGCGCGACGAAACGATTGAACGCGCTTTCCCCGTGCAGCAGCCCGTCGGCCAGCAGGTCCTCGTCGGGACCGATTTCGACCGCGTCCACTTCGCAGCTCGCGTCAAGCGTCTCGTCGATGTCCGGCGTGTCGTGCGGCCGCGCAGCGTTCGATGCGTTGTCCCAGACCAGCGGCCTGCGCGTTGCGCGGTCGCGAAGGTAATAACCGTTTGGACCGACCAGATAGGGAGAGGCCGTGAGTCGCGCGAGGAACGGCAGATCGAGCCGCTCGCGCGCAATCTCGTGCAGCAGCACGTGAATCAGCGCGAACAGGAACGCGGCATCGGTCTTCGGCTTGATCGGCACCCATTGCGCGGAGCAGGCGCCGGTTACCGACAGATGCGGCTCGACCTGCACGCGCTTCATCCCGCGCACGCGCGCGGCCGCATGGCGCCAGACGCCGACGACACCGCCTGACGCCTCGACGTTGGCGCCGCAGGAAATCAGGTAGTTGCACAGCGGCGTGTCGGGCGCGACGATGAACGCGCGGTGCCAGAACTCGCCGTACAGGTGCTCGGAGTGGTAACACTTGACGCCCTGCCCCGATCCGAAGCCCATGTCCATCGGACCCCACGCAGCGAGAAACGCGGGAAACGTACCCATGTACGACTGCGGTGTTCCGCCACCGCCGAAGCTGGCCGCGACGCGCGGATAGCCGGATGCATCGGTCAACCCCTCGGTGCGGATCGCGTTGAGCCGGTCGGCGATCAGCGTGAACGCCTCATCCCAGCCGATCGGGACGAAGCCTGGATCCTCGTCGCGGCCTTTTTTCGGGTTGGTGCGCTTCATCGGTGTGAGCACGCGATGCGGGTTGTAGGTCTTCTGCACCAGCCCGTACGCCTTCACGCAGACCTTGCCGCCCCCCGGATGCACGGCCGCCGCGCAGAAATTCGGCTCCACCTCGGTGGCCACGCCGTCGACGACCTTGACGGTGAGCAGATCCGGGCCCGCCACGCACTGGTAACAGTACGTCGGGACGCGGGCGACAGGGCCGGCGCGCGCGTTCACGCGGCGGCCCTCCCCGCCTTGGCCGCGAGGCGGGCCTTGGTCTTCTCGACGTCCACGACGAACCGGTTGTGCCGGCCCCGGCAGACGGGCTCGACATGATCGTGTCCTTCGATCTCGAGCATGACCGCGCGACCTTTCACTTCGACGATGCGCACGGTCAGCTCGACCTGCATGCCCATAAGCGAAGCCGCCAGGTGATCGACTTCGACGCGCGTGCCCACCGAGTCCTCGCCCAGGTCGAGATGCGGGAGCAGCAGCTCGCGGCAGGCGACTTCGATGTCGCGCACCAGCATCGGCGTCGCATAGACACGCGCCTGCTCGCCCATGAAGCCGATCGTGCGCTCGCGATCGACCTCGACCTTCACGGTTGCTTCAAGCCCGGCCTGCAATGTTGCTTTCATGTTCGTTCCTGGTTTCCTGTCTTGTGAATTGGAGCCTTTACAGCCCGAGGTACGCCTGTTGCACCTGCGGGTCGTCAAGCAGCTGTCGCGCAGAACCCGCGAGCACCACGCGTCCGGTTTCCATCACGTAGCCGCGATCGGCGATGGCAAGCGCGGCGCGCGCATTCTGGTCGACGAGCAGAATCGTCGTCCCGCGGGATTTCAGTGCCGCGATCTGCGCAAAGATCTCCGCGACCAGCCGCGGTGCGAGTCCCATGCTCGGCTCATCCAGCAGCAGCAGTCGCGGAT
>JBKKAZ010000110.1:0-3039 GCA_046714435.1 Casimicrobiaceae bacterium | reverse complement strand
GGCGCGCAATTTCGCGTCATCGACCCGCCGCGGGTCTCGCCTCAGCCGGTCGCTCCGAACCGGCTCGCGTTGCTTGGTGTCGCGTTCCTGGTCTCGCTCGCGGCCGGATTGGTGATGAGCTTCGTGGCGAGTCAGATCGCGCCCACCTTTCACGATGCCCGCGGGCTGCGCGAGTCGACCAATCGTCCGGTGCTGGGGCTGGTGTCGATGCTGCCGAGTCCTGCGTTGGCTCGGACGCGTCGATGGCGCTCGCTGCTGTTCGCGGGCGGGGTTTCCGGCCTGATGGCGCTATTCGCCGCAGTCGCAGCCTTTGCGTTGCTGCTGTGGCGGACGGCCTGAGGGAGCGACGAACATGAGCCTGATCGAACAGGCCGCCAAGCGGCTCGCGGAGCTGCGGCGTTCCGGTGGCGAGCAGGAAGGCGACGGCGGACCCGATCGCGGCGGCGCGCAGGCGCCTGACGTGACGCCCACACCCGAAGCCGTGATCCGGGCGCTCGAGGCCCGCAAGGATTCACCGCCGAAACCCGCCGAGACCGCGATTTCGCATCGGCCCGCCCCACAGCCCGTGCCGCCGCGCCGCGCGTCCATGGCGCCCGCCACCGAAGGCGAGAAGGCCACGGCCCGGCCCGCGCACACGCCGCGCACGGTCGTTATCGATCTCGAACGGCTGAAGGCGCGCGGGTTCGTGACCCCGGGCGCGCCGACCACGCAGATCGCCGACGAGTTCCGGGTGATCAAGCGACCGATCATCCGCAATGCGCTGGGACGGGCGGGCGCGAAGCTCAAGAACGGCAACCTGGTCATGGTGACCAGCGCGCTGCCCGCCGAGGGCAAGACCTTCACCGCGTTGAATCTGGCGATGAGCGTCGCGATGGAATACGACAATACCGTGCTGCTCGTGGATGGCGACGTCGCGCATCCCGGCCTCCCGCGGCTGCTCGGCGTGCCCGAAGCGCCGGGGCTGCTGGATCTGCTCACCGACGACAAGCTGGACGTCGGGGATGCACTGGTCAAGACCAACGTCGAAAAGTTGACGGTGCTGCCGGCGGGTTCGGCGCACCGGCGCGCCACCGAACTGCTCGCGAGCGAGCAGATGGCGAGCCTGCTTGCCGAGCTTGCAACGCGCTACCACGACCGTATCATCATTTTCGACTCGCCGCCGTTGCTGGCGACGACCGAGGCGCGCGTGCTCGCTTCGCAGATGGGGCAGATCGTGATGGTGGTCGCCGCCGAGACGACGTCGCAGAACCATCTCGACCAGGCGCTCGCCACCATCGAGAATTGCGAAGTGGTGCTGATGATGCTGAACAAGGCCAGCCCCAACGAAGCGGGCACCTACGGCTATTACCCGGGTGATGGCGCGCGCTGAGCGGGCTGGCCGGCCGAGCGCGGGTTGCGCGCGTGCTTCCGCCGCGGTCGCCGCCGCATTCCTGCTTGGCGCCGGGACGCTCGCCGCTCAGCCGTTCAAGGTCACGCCGATGCTTTCCGGCGAGCTGACCTGGACCAACAACGTCGACCTGCAGCCCCGGAACGAGCGGCACTCGGACTTCGTCTTCCAGATCACGCCGGGTCTTCGCGTGGACTACCAGTCGGCGCGCGCGCGGCTGAACGGCTACATCGGCGCGCCGATCGTGCTGTACGCCCGGACGGGCGGCGACAGCAACAGCGTTATGCCGCTGGTCGACCTCAGCGGCAACGTGGAAGTCGTGAAGGACTTCTTCTTCATCGACGCAGCCGCGAATGTCTCGCAGACCTACTACAACCCGTTCGGCCCGCGCCCGCCGGGCCTCGCCAACGCCACCGACAATCGCTACACGGCGGGGAGCTACAGCGTCGCGCCCTACCTCCAGGGCGTGATCGGCGGCAACGTCCGCTACCGGCTGCGCGACGAGAACCTCTGGAGCAACCTCAGCGACGCGCCCACCGGGGCCAACTCCCTCTATACCAACGTACTGACCGGGTCGATCGACCGCGAGCCGACGCCCATCGGCTGGGGCGCCGACATCAGCCGGACCTCGTACCAGTACTCCGATCAGGAACGCAGCCAGTTGCTCGAGCAGGCGCGGCTGCGCGGCGTGTACCAGCCTTCGCCGGCCTGGCGATTCTTCGTGACCGGCGGCTACGAGCACAACAATTTCGCGTTCACCGAATACGACGGCGCGACCTACGGACTGGGATTCACCTGGCGCCCGGACGAGCGCAGCTTGCTCGACGCCGGCTGGGAGCATCGCTTCTTCGGCGAGTCGTACTACCTCCTTTTCAATCACCGCAGTCCGCTGACTGCGCTGAGTTTGCGCGCGTCACGCAACGTCACCAACTACCCGGAGCAGCTCGCGTCCCTGCCCGCCGGCAGCTTCCTCCCCGGTATCCTGAACCAGCTGCTGGCGTCGCGCATTCCCGACCCGGCCGAGCGGGCGAGGTTCATCATCACCTACCTTCGCGAGCGCGGTCTGCCGTTCGTCCTCTCCGATCCGCTCAACCTTTACGCGCAGCAGGTCTACCTGCAGGAATCGGCCAGCGCGACCTACGGCATCCTCGGCGTGCGCAACTCGATCTTCTTCTCCGTCTATCGCAACCGGACCGAACCCATCACAGGTTCCGGCGTCGCTATTCCTCCGCAGCTCGGAGGATTCAGCGACAACACCGAGTACGGCGGCGGCGCCGTGTGGACCTACGCGCTGACGGCGACGGCCTCGCTGTCGCTTTCGGGGGACGCCGTGCGAACCGAGGCGAACGAGCCGTTCACCGGCCGCAGCGATCAGTGGAGCCTGAGGCTCACGCTGACACGCCCGATCTCGCCCAGGACCACGGCGTACGCGGGCGCGCGGTACGTGTCGTTCGACTCCAACCTCCAGGACGGCTACCGCGAAGCCGCCGTGTTCGTCGGCGCGAGCCACACCTTCCAGTAGCCGCGCCATGTACGAGACCTTCTACGGCCTGTCGGGCAAGCCGTTCCAGCTCAACCCGGATCCCTCGTTTTTCTTCGGGAGTCGCGGACACAATCGCGCGTTCGCGTACCTGCAGTACGGCCTGTACCAG
>JBKKAZ010000109.1:0-14243 GCA_046714435.1 Casimicrobiaceae bacterium | reverse complement strand
TGGCGGCTGGTTGCTTCCTGTTCTGTACTCGCAGCGCCTTTGCGGCCGTGGGTGGCTTCGACGAAGCGCTCTATGGTGCCGAAGAATTGGTCATGAGCCGAGCGTTAAAGCGCCATGGCAAATTCGTCATCCTGCGGCAGGCGGTCACCACGTCCGGCCGGAAACTACGCACACATTCTGCCCGCGAAGTGCTGATGGTCATGTTCCGTTTGGCGCTTCGCGGATCCAAGGCCGTAAAGCAGCGGCAAGGCCTGGAGCTCTGGTATGCGGAACGGCGCGAGGACCCGAAGAAGAATGCGTAGATTCAACGAGCAAGTGCAACGCAGGTTGCCTCGCGGCGTCAGCTAAGGCAGCTCGGCCGAAGGCATCCGCGCGAGGATGATCGCGACCTTGCGGGCAAGCCCCGGCGCGCCGGGGTTGCGTTCGTAGAAGCGAGGGTTGGGCGCCATCGCCGCGAGCCGCGCCGCCTGCGTGGTGGAAAGGTCCGCCGCCGCGACGCCGAAATGGCGGCGCGCGGCCGCTTCAGCGCCGAACACGCCGTTGCCGAGTTCGATCACGTTGAGGTAGATCTCGAGGATGCGCCGCTTGGGGAGCAACGCTTCCAGCATCAGCGTGATCACGGCTTCCTGCCCCTTGCGCAGCCAGCTTCGCTCTGGTGTCAGGAACAGGTTCTTCGCGAGTTGCTGCGTAATCGTCGAGCCGCCGGCCACGATGCGCCCGCGGCGTTCGTTCTTCTCGAGCGCCTTCTGGATGCCGTCCCAGTCGAAGCCCTCGTGATCGACGAAGTGCGCATCCTCGGCCGCGACCATCGCGCGCTTCAGGTGATTCGAGATGCGCTCGTAGGGCACCCACTGATATTTCAGCGGCGTCTTCGGTTCCTTAAGCCGAAGCGCGTCCATCCGATAGCTCATGAACGACGACTCGGCGACCGGCTGGAAGCGCCACCGGAGGATCTGCGCTGCATACCAGGCGTGCACCAGAACGACGACGGCGGCAATCGCCGCGAACGTATAGCCTAGCCAGCGCAGTGGCCGAGCGCCACGCACGGTCGTGTCAGCGCGGACGCAGCAATGCGAACACCGGCGACGTCGCGGGCCGCACGCCTCGCCAGAGCAGGAAGCTCTCGGCTGCCTGCTCGACGAGCATCCCGAGGCCGTCAGCCGTCCGCGCAGCGCCTTGCTTGGTGGCCCAGCGCACGAACTGTGTGGGCTGGTCGCCGTAGATCATGTCGTAGCCGAACGCGTGGGGCGCAAACGTCGATTCGGGCCACTTGTGCTCGGCGTCGCTGGCGAGCCCCGCGCTCGTCGCGTTGATTACCAGGTCGAACTCCTGTCCGGCAAGCGCGGGGATCGCCAACGCCACCACGGGACCGAGTGGCGCGAACAACTTCGCGAGTTCCTCGGCCTTGCCGACCGTGCGGTTGGCGATCACCAGCCGCTCGGGGATGCAATCGAGCAGCGGTCCCACGACGCCGCGTGCGGCGCCCCCCGCCCCCAGCACGACCACGCGGCGGTCGCGGATCTCGATGCCGAGGTTCGCCGTCAGGTCGCGCACGAGGCCCGCACCGTCGGTGTTGTCGCCGTACCAGCGCCCGTCGTCCTCGAGCATCAGCGTATTGACCGCGCCCGCGAGCTGCGCGCGACTGGAGTGCAGCGCAGCCAGGCGAAATGCCTCGAGCTTGAACGGCACGGTGACGTTCAGCCCCCGGCCACCCTCGCGGTGGAACGCCTCCACCGCGGGGACGAAGCCGTCGAGCGGCGCCAGGATCCGCTCGTAGACCATGTCCTGGCCGGTCTGCTCGGCGAACGCCGCGTGTATCTGCGGCGACTTCGAGTGCGCGACCGGGTGGCCGACGACGGCGTAGCGGTCAGGCATCGGATGTCAGATGTCGGATGCCAGATGCCAGATGTCAGTCGCGTCGGCGTATTCGGTGGCCGCGCATTCAGCACCGTTGTCCGTTGTGGATGTCAACTGCGCTTGCACAGCCATGATGGACACCGCGGCCGCTGACATCCGACATCTGACATCTGGCATCTGATTACTGACTGATCAGCTCGTCGGCCTTGGTGAACGACCAGGTGCGCGTGATATGCAGCACGTCGGTGTCGCGCCGGATGTCCGGCGGAAACGTAGCGTAGGGAGCCGCCATTTCGACGATCTTCACCGCCGCCGCGTCGAGGATGCGCTGACCCGACGATTTCGACACCTCGACGCCCTCGATGCTGCCGTCGGCGCGGATGGACACGGTGAGCAACAGGCTGCCGTAGAGCTTGTTCTGCCGCGCCGCCTCGGGGTAGTTGAGGTTGCCGATCCGCTCGACCTTGAGCCGCCAGTCCTCGACGTAGCGCGCGAAGCGGTACTCCTCGGCGCGTGCGCCGACGAAGCGGCGCTTCGGGCGCTTCTGGTACGCGTCCATGTCCTTGGCGATCTGCGCCTCCAGCCGCATCGCCTCGAGCGTCCGCTGCATCATCTCGTTCGAAGTCGGCAGGTCGGGCTGCTCGGCCGTTACGGGCGCCTGGGGTGCGATCGCCACGGACTGCGCCGCACGCATCGCCGTCAGCAATTCCTTCGCCTTGCGCTCGAGTTCCTCGAGCCTTTGCGTCGCGACCGTGATCTCGTTCTGCGCGCTGTCCTTCGGCAGCACCGGCAGCGGCGATTTGGCGCGCCGGTTCTTGTCGGTGTTGCCGCCGCCGTCGAGGTTGGCCTGCGCGAGGACGTCGGCCTTGACCGGCGCCTCCTTGGTCTTGGCGTTGACCAGCGCGACTTCGATCGGTGGTCCGCGACCGAGATCCTTCATGACCCTTGGTGCGAAATGGATCGACAGCACGACCAGGTGGATCGCCACCGACAGGCCCAGCGTCCAGGCCAACAACTTGTCGTTGCGATCGCTGCGCAACGATTCGGGCGGGATTCTCGCGGGCGGCAATGCGCCGACGGGCGTGATCTTCGCGGTCCGCACCCGCCTGATGACAGGGGCCGGAGGTGGTGCCGGTTCGGCGGATGGCGCGGGCGGCGCGGGGGCCGCGTTCTTGGCGGCAGGCGATTTGCGTACACGCTTCACCGGCACGACGTTGTCCATCGCCGGAGCCGGCGAGGCGGGCGTGCGGGCGGAGGCGGGCCGGCGTGGCAAGTCGCGTCAGGGACTGCGGGCAATCACACGAAGGGCATTGTACCGCCGCAATGCCGCTGTCATGGGGCGCCGGCTGGAATGTCGGCTGTGGCGGATATACGGCAAAGGCGCCGATTCCCCGGCTGCCGGGCAATCCGGGACCGGCGGATGCACCCGCATCGGGGGCGGAGACGAGTCAATCGCGTCAGCCCGAAGGTTCCGCCGACCGCATCTCAAGCCTCGAGCTTGCCGGCAAACCGGCATTCCAGCGTCGCCTGAAGGAGGTCGATTGCTCCGATCGCAACCCGCACCGCGGTATCGGGCGGCGAATGCGGCAGATCGGAAAGGCGCGTGATCAGCGGGAGGGAATCGAAGCGGACCAGGTTCTCGCGGATCACCGTGGCCGCGGTCTCGGTGACGTTTTCCTGCAACAGCCAGCGCAGGCACCAGTAATGCTCCATCCGGTCCTGGAATTCCGCGTACTGCGCGTAGGTCGCCTCGAAATCGGCGAGCGCGGCGAACAACTCGGCGTCGTTGTCGGCATACGGCGGGCGGGCGTCGGCCAGCACCGCGATCAGCTGGCGCTGGTTGACGAGATCGCTGTAGCGGCGAAGCGGCGAGCTGGCCCACAGGTAATGCGCGAGCCCGAGACCCTGATGCTCGCCCGGGCGCGTGCTCATCTTGACCTTGCCCATCGACTGCGTGCGATACAGCCCGGCCGCGCCGTGATCGGCCAGCAGCCGTCCCCAGCTGTCGTTGACGTGGATCATCAGCTCGGCGATCAGCTTGTCGAGCGGCGAGCCGCGCGGACGCGGCACGATCGCGACTCGTCCGGGCTCGGCAAGGCCGGAGGGAGCGTCCCAGTCGACGTAGAAGCTGTAGTCGATGCGCGAAATGTCGTTCTTCCCGCGCAGTGCGCCAAGATGCCGGGCAAGCTTCCACAGCGCTCGAAACTCCGTCGTCCACTGGGGATCGTCCGGGGAGGGCAATTCGTTCGCGAACGCCTCCCCCACTTCGTCGAGGCGCAGGTTGGCCGCGACCGGCACGCGGTCGATCCTGGTGTGGCTACGCAGCGGCTCGCCCGCCGCGCTGGTCTCCACATACAGCGACAGTGCCGGACGCTCGCTGCCGGCGCTCAGCGTGAACGCTTCGACCGCGGCCTCGGGCAGCATGGTGAGCTTGCGTCCGGGCATGTAAACCGTAGAGAGCCGCTCGCGCGCGATGGCGTCGAGCGCGCTGCCCCGTGCAATCGAGAGCGCCGGCGCGGCGATATGGATGCCGATCTCGACGTTGCCGTTGGCGAGCTCGCGTACCGAGAACGCGTCATCGACTTCGGTGGTCGTGTGGTCGTCGACCGAAAACGCCCGCACCGGTGCGAGCGGCAACTCGGGCAACGCGGGAAGCGATCCGCAATCCGCGAACGCGACGCCCCCGGGAAACGCGTCGGCCAGGAAACGGTTGAAGTGGTAGTCGTGCGTCGAAGGAATCGCGCCGCAGGCGGCAAGCAACGCCACCGGATTGGATTTCTGCTGCTCGCAGGCGGCGGCAAGCGCTTTCCATTCGAGCGCGTTCTTCTCGGGCCGGTAGAGCAGCATCGAAAGCTTCGCCGCAAGCGCGTCCGGAAGCTCACGCCGGTCGAGCTGCGCGACCCATTGCGCAACCTGTCCGGCATCGCGCTGCTTGCGTTCGATGCTCGCCAGCGCCGCCGTCAACGCATCCGCGGGCGCCTTGCGATAGCGGCCCTTGCCGCGCTTGTAGAAATGCATCGGCGCGCCGTGCAGCAGCAGCGCGACGGCAGCCTGCTGCGGCGGCGTCGGGTTGCTGCCGTAGTACTCGCGCGCCAACTCGTCGAAGCCGAACTCGCCGTCGCCGGAAACCTCCCAGAGGAAGGTCGGATCGAGCTCGCCCGCGAGCTGGTGTCCCGCGCTGATCGTCTCGCTCGGCGAGGGCGTGGCAAAACGCAACAGCACGCTGCCGGCCTTCACCTTGAGGCGCTTGCCGGACGCGGCCTCGATCTGCAGCGAGGCGTCGTGGTCAGCGAGGACGGTGCCGGCCTTGAGCTGGCCGTCGTCCTCGAACAGGACATTCATGGAAGTGGAGAACCCGGGGCGAAGGCCGGCGACGCGTAAGCGCATGCGCAGACGAGGTGTCCCGCGCGGAACAGGAACCACCGACCTCGCGCAAACGCGCGAACCGGCGCGGATTATACCGGCCGGGCGACGAGCGCCGGCGGGCGGCTCAGGGGAGGAGCAGCGAGCCGAGTTCCAGCGCCGCGTCCTGCAGGGGGTGTAGGAACCGCGCTGCCATGTCCTCGGCCGCCACCAGCCGGCCTTGGAGGATGACGTTGATCCCCGCGACGAAATGCCCCCCGGTGTCGCGCACGGGCACCGCGAGCGTGCACAGTCGCGACTCCATTTGCTGGCTCGCGAACGCGAAGCCCATCTCGCGGACCTTGTTCACTTTCGCGCGCAACCCATCGGCGGAGGTCGGCGTGAACTCGGTGTAGGGATGGAACCGCACGCGCGCGAGGTACTCCTCGAGCTCGTTCGGCGGGAGGTGCGCGAGCATCACCTGACCGATCGACGTGCAATACGCCGGCAGCCGCCGCCCGACGTTGAGCGCGGGCGACATGATGCGCGAGGTCGCGGAGCGCGCGAGGTAGACGATTTCGTCGCCGTCGAGCATCGCGAGCGAGCACGCTTCGCGGAGCGTTTCGCCCAGGCGGTCGAGGATCGGCTGGGCCAGCACGGCGATGGGCGACGCCGACAGATACGCATGGCTGAACGAGAGCACGCGCGGCCGCAGATAGAACCGGCGCGCGTCGTCGACGGCGGCAAAGCCCAGCTTGGAGAGCGTGTGCAAGCTACGACGCGCCGCGGCGCGCGGGATGCCCGTGCGATGGCTCACCTGCGCGATCGACATGCGGCGCCGCTTGTCCGAGAGTGCCAGCAGCACGGCGAGGCCGCGCGCGAGCGCGGTGACAAAATCCGGGTCGTCGGCGAATTTCTCGATCGTGTCCACCGCCAGCGCGTGCGGATCGGTGAACGTAACGGAGCTGGTAACGGCGCCCGGTGGGTCGGGTCGCTCCGTCCGCTGCGCCAGTGTTGCCGTCGCGATTCTTGCCATTGCCACCTTTCGAATCCAGTGCGGGCACGGGGTCCGACCGCGCGCTTACCCCCGATCGTCGTGGGCGCCTATCGAACAATCGGTCCGGTTTTCAGCTCCACAGCCAGCAAGATATCGCCATTTTGCCACGTTTATCGTTATTTGTGGGCGCATGGCGCACACAATGTCGACATGCGCCCTTGACCCCCTTCGGACCCGGTTCTATCGTCGCTCTCACGACACGCGCTCGCCGCCACAGGTGTCCGCGAGAACGGAAGTGCGAGGGAGGGCCACGCCGGTCGGCGACGGTGTCGGTTGCCATCGTGACCGGCCGCAGCGCGCGCGACACCACAGGCGAACGACGAGGACATTGCATGGCCACCGCCACCGAACCGAAGAAGGGCATTACCGAGGAACAGCAACAGGAACTGGACGAGGTCTTCGCCCGCGCCCGCAAGGCACTGGCGATCATCGAGACCTACGACCAGGCGCGGGTGGACCGCCTCTGTCAGGCGGTGGCCTGGGCGGTCGCGAACAAGCACACGTTCACGCGGCTGGTCGACATGGGCATCAAGGAGTCCGGCCTCGGCGATCCGGTAAGCCGCATGGGCAAGCGGATGAAGATCCGCGGCGTACTGCGCGACGCGCTGCGCCAGAGGAGCGTGGGGATCATCGAAGAGCTGCCCGAGAAGGGCATCGTCAAATACGGCAAGCCCGTCGGAATCATCGCGTGCATCGTGCCGACGACCAATCCGGACCTCACTCCGGCCGGCAACGCGATCTACGGGATCAAGGCGCGCGACGTCGTCGTCTTCTCGCCCCACCCGCGCTCCAGGAAGACCACTTTCGAGACGGTCCGCCTGATGCGCGAGGCGCTGGAGCGCGAAGGCGCACCCGCCGACATCCTGCAATGCCTGACGAGAGTGAATATCCCGATGTCGCAGGCGCTGATGGCGCGCGCCGATCTCATCCTCGCGACCGGCGGCCAAGCGATGGTGCGCGCCGCGCACAGCTCGGGGACGCCGGCCTACGGCGTGGGCGCCGGCAACTCGACGATGATCATCGACGAGACCGCGAACGTCGAGGAGGCGGCGCGCAACACGCGGCTCTCCAAGACCTCCGACTTCGGCTCGGGTTGCTCGGCCGACGGCAACTTGATCATCGAGGCTTCGATCTTCGACAAGCTGCTTGCCCAGCTGCAGAAGGAAGGCGGCTACCTTGCCAACGAGACGGAGAAGGCGGCGCTGCGCCGCGTGATGTGGGACGACGAGGCGCACCGCACGCCCGACACCGTCGCCATCGCGCCACAGCAACTCGCGAAGGCTGCCGGGTTCACGATTCCGGCGGACCGCAAGTTCATCATCGTGCATGGCGACGGCATCGGCAAGGAGCACGCGTTCTCGGGCGAGAAGCTCACCACGCTGCTCGCCGTCTACAAATACCAGGGCTTCGACCAGGCGCTCGCGATGATGCGCGGCGTCTACGAGGTCGGCGGCAAGGGCCACTCCTGCGGCATCTACTCGTTCGACCAGGACCACATCCACCGGCTCGCGATGGCGGCGCCAGTCTCGCGGATCATGGTGCGTCAGCCGCAGTCGAAGGCGAACGCCGGCGCGTTCAACAACGGCATGCCGATGACCTCGAGTCTTGGCTGCGGCACCTGGGGCGGCAACGTCGTCTCGGAGAACGTACACCTCAAGCACTACCTGAACACCACGTGGGTGTCGGTGCCGATCAAGGAAGACAAGCCGTCCGACGAGGAGCTGTTCGGCTCGTTCTACGACCCGGCACTCGAAGCCGAGCTCGAGATCGAGACGATCACGACGTAATCCGTCGTCCCCCCCAAGGCGAGAACCCACCGTCTTTTACACAACGCCACTGGGTCCCCGCCTTCGCGGGGACGACGCCGAAACCAATCGAGACAGCCGTGCCTGACAAGACTCCCGAAGAAACCCTCGCCGACGCCTCGGCGTGGTGGGACACGGCGATCATCGACATCCACCCGGGCAGGATCGCGATCCGCGGCTATCCGGTCGAGGACCTGATCGGCCGCGTGCGCTTCCCCGACATGATCTGGCTGATGCTGCGCGGCGAACTGCCGTCGCGCGGCCAGTCGGACCTGTTGGAAGCGGCGCTGGTGCCCGGCGTCGACCATGGGCCGCACGCGCCGTCGATCGCGATTGCGCGCATGGCGGTCACCTGCGGGCTGCCGGTCAACGGCGCGATGGCCTCGGCGATCAACGTGCTCGACGACATCCACGGCGGCGCGGGCCAGCAGTGCATGGAACTCTACCGCGAGATCGACGCGAAAGCCCGCGAACAAGGCGATCTCGTCGCCGCGGCCGTCGCCGTCATCCGGGTGCGCATGGACGCCGGCGAAAAGATCGTCCCCGGATTCGGCCATCGCTTCCATCCGGTCGATCCGCGGACGGCACCGCTGTTCGCGCTCGTTGCCAAGGCGGAAGCCGCCGGGATCGTCTCCGGCCGCTGGGCGACGATCGGGCACGCGGTCGAGGTCGCGCTGAAGACGCTCAAGAAGCGCCCGATTCCGATGAACATCGACGGCATCACCGCCGTCATCTTCTGCGAACTGGGCTTTGAGCCGGAACTCGGCCGCGGCCTGTTCATCCTCTCCCGCTCCGTCGGCATCCTCGCGCACGCGTGGGAGCAGAAGCAGCGCGGCCGCCGGATCATGGGCCCGATGCCCCGTGAGATTCCCTTCCGGTACAGCGGCCCGGCGCGCCGCGAGCTGCCCGCCGAATTCGCGTCCAGCGGCACGTGCGACTGACGCTCTGACGACCCCAGCGCAGACCCCCGATTCCAAGGAACCCCGATGAAGGATTTCGTCGCCAACCAGCTGGTGAAGTATCTCGAGGCCCGTGGCGTGAAGCACGTGTTCGGCCTGTGCGGTCACACCAACATCGCCGTCCTCGCCGCGCTGTCGAAGTCGAGGAAGATCAAGTTCGTCAACACGCGCCACGAGCAGATCGCCGCGCACATGGCGGACGGCTACGCGCGGGCGTCGGGCGGCACGTCGGTGCTGCTCACGCACCTCTCGCCCGGCCTCACCAACGCGGCGACCGGCGTGGCCAACGCTGCGCTCGACTCGATCCCGATGGTGGTGATCGCCGGCGACGTGCCGACGCACTATTTCGGCAAGCATCCGCACCAGGAGGTGAACCTGCACGCGGACGCTTCCCAGTTCGAGATCTACCGGCCCTTTGTCAAGCGCGCCTGGCGCGTGGACTCGCCGCACCTGTTCCCGGAAATCATCGAAAAGGCGTTCACGCTCGCCGAGAGCGGGCGCCCCGGGCCGGTGCTGGTCGACGTGCCGATGGACATCTTTTCGAAGGAAGTCGACGTCAAGCTTTTCGACCGCCTGCGCCTCAACACGAAGAAGCTCTCGAAGCCCTCGCTCGACGAGGAGGCCGCAGCCGAGATCGTGAAAAAGCTGGCTGCGGCGAAGCGTCCGGTGCTCTACGCCGGCGGCGGCATCATGCTGGCCGATGCTGCCGCCGAACTGCGCGCATTCGTCGACCACCTCGGGATCCCCGTCGCGCATACGCTGATGGGCAAGGGCGCGCTCCCCGACGACCACCCGCTGGTGCTCGGCATGACCGGCTTCTGGGGCACGAAGTTCATCAACGAGCAATGCCGCGGTGCCGACTGGATTCTCGGCCTCGGCACCCGGTTCTCCGAAGCCGACTGCAGCTCGTGGGAGCCGAAGTACACGTTCAACTTCCCGCCGTCGAAGCTGATCCACATCGACATCGACCCCGCCGAGATCGGCCGCAACTTCCCGGTCGAGATCGGAGCGGTTGTCGACCTCAAGCAGGCGCTGACGGTGCTCAATCGAGTGGCCCGCAAGCTGGTTCCCGAGGGCATCGTGCGGCCGAAGCTCCTCGAGGAGATCGCCGCGGCGCGCAAGGCCTTCGTCGCTGGCAACAAGGCGCACGCGACCAGCAATGCCTACCCGATGCGGCCGGAGCGGATCCTCGCCGACGTTCGCGAGGCGCTCCCCCGCGACGCGCTCATCACCACCGACGTGGGCTGGAACAAGAACGGTGTCGGCCAGCAGTTCCCGATCCTTGAGCCCGGCACGATCTTCACGCCGGGCGGCTACGCGACGATGGGCTTCGGCGCGCCGGCCGCGCTCGGCGCCAAGATCGCGCGCCCCGACCGCGTCGTGGTCGCGCTGGTGGGCGACGGCGGCTTCGGCCAGAACCCGGCGATGCTCGCCACCGCATTCGAGGAAGACATCGCGGTGGTGTGGGTGATCATGAACAACTACGCGTTCGGCACCATCGCCGGGCTCGAGAAGGCGCACTTCGGCACGACCTTTGGCACCGTGTTCGAGAAGGACGGCAAGCCCTGGTCGCCGGACTACGCGGCCATCGCAAAGGCCTACGGCATCGAGGGCGTGCGGATCAATTCCGCGGCCGAGTTCAAGCCCGCGCTCGAGCGCGCGATCGCGTCCGGCAAGCCGGTCGTCCTCGACGTCATGATGCAGAACGAGCCGGTGCCGACCGCGGGCCACTGGAACATCATGGACATCTACTCGCCGGGGAAGAAGGTGCATCACGCCAGCACCAGCGGCGCGGCGCACGCGGACTGAGTTCGCCCCGCATTGCGGCATGGAGGGCTCCTGACAATGAAACACGACTACTCGCTGGCCCACCTTACGGTGCTGTCGCTGACGCCCCCACAGGTCGTCGACGTGGCCGCGCGTACCGGCTACCGCTATGTGGGCCTGCGTATGACGCGGGTGACGCCGGACGAAGTGCTGTACGACCTGGCGCGCGACGCGTCTCTGATGAAGGAAACCAAGGCCAGACTCGCCGACACGGGAGTCACGGTGCACGACGGCGAACTTTTCCGCATGGATCCCGCACTCGAGCCGGAAAGCTTCATTCCGGAGCTCGAGGCGACCGCGGAACTCGGCGCGCAGCACGTCATCGCGCAGTTGCCGGATCCCGACCGCGAGCGGAAGACGGCGCGCTTCGCCAAGCTCTGCGATCTGGCGAAGCCGCTCGGCATCTTCGTGAGCCTCGAGTTCCCGCACTGGACCGAGACGGGCAATCTGGCGGAGGCGACCAGGGTCGTGCGGGCGGTGAACCGGAGCAACGCCGGCATCCTCGTCGACATGCTCCACTTCGGCCGCTCCGACTCGAGCGCCGACGAGCTCGCGAAGCTGCCGCGCGAATGGTTCCGCTTTGCCCACGTCTGCGATGCCGCCAGGGAAGTGCCGCCCACGATGGCCGGAATCATCCACACGGCGCGTGACGAGCGGCAGTTTCCCGGCGAAGGCGGGATCGACGTGCGCGGCATTCTCGCCGCGCTGCCGCAGGACATCCCGTATGCGCTGGAAATTCCCCGGGCCGCGCTGACCCGGGCCGTGGGTCCGAAAGAGGTGGCGCGCCTCGCCATCCGCGTCGCCCGCAGCCACCTCGACGACGCGAATGGCCGCGACCGGGGGGCGCGCGACGACGCGTCGCGGGCCCCGGCGGCGACGACGGCATGACGGGCGCTCGCGGGCATTCCCGCGGCACCAGGCACGAATGATCAGCGGCAAGTCTTCGCTGATCGCGCATCTCGGCTATCCGACCGAGTCGTTCATGGCGCCGTACATCTACAACCCGTGGTTCGACCGGGCGGGGATCGATGCCGTCGTGGTGCCGATGGGGGTGAAGGCCGACAGCTACCCGCGCGTGCTGAAAGCGCTGTTCGAACTCACCAACCTTCGCGGCGCGCTGGTGACGATGCCGCACAAGGTCACGACGGTCGGCCTGGTCGACGAATGCACGACGACGGTGAAAATTGCCGGGTCGTGCAACGCCATCCTGAAACGACCCGACGGCACGCTGCTGGGCGACATGTTCGACGGAACGGGATTCACGCGCGGCCTCGCGCGCAAGGGCTTCGTCTTCACCGGCGCGAAATGCCTGATCGTGGGCGCCGGGGGTGTGGGCTCCGCGATCGCGGCATCGCTCGCGGCGGAGGGCGTGGACTCGATTTCGCTGTTCGACCTCCGCGCGACGTCGGCGGAAGGTCTCGCGGCACGGCTGCGAACGCACTATCCGCGGCTCGACGTGCGGGTCGGCCGCAACGACCCGGCGGGGCACGATCTCGTCGTGAACGCGACGCCGCTCGGCATGAAGGCCGCCGACCCGCTCCCGTTCGACGTCGCGCGCCTGGCACGGGAAACGTTTGTCGGCGAGGTCGTGATGAAGGAAGAAATCACGCCACTGCTCAGGGCGGCGCAGCAGAAGGGCTGTCGCTTCCTGGTCGGCACCGACATGCTGTTCGAAATGATTCCCGCGTATCTCGAGTTCTTCGGCTTCGGTACGGCGACCCCGGATGAGCTCCGCGCAGTCGCGCGAGTCGCATACTGAAGCGACGGCCATCGAGTCGCAAAGATGCCCATGGCCGACCGCTACGCAGTTTTCGGCAATCCCGCCAGGCAGAGCAAGTCGCCGATGATCCACGGCGCCTACGCCCTCGCGACGGGGCAGGACATGACCTACGAGGCGATCGAGGCCCCGCTCGACGGATTCGCGGCGGCCGTCCACGCGTTCCGCGCCGGAGGAGGCCGTGGCGGCAACGTCACGATGCCGTTCAAGCTCGAGGCGTTCGCGCTCGCCAGCGATCGCTCGGAGCGCGCGCGCCTGGCCGGCGCCGCGAACTCGCTCAAGTTCGAGGGCGAACGCATCCATGCCGAGAATTTCGACGGCGTGGGCCTCGTCAACGACATCCAACGCAATCTCGGCTTCGCGTTCGAGGGCCGCCGCGTGCTGCTGCTGGGCGCCGGCGGCGCGGCGCGCGGCGTGCTGCTCCCGTTCCTCGAACAGAAGCCTGCGCTGCTCGTCATCGCCAACAGGACGGTCGCAAAGGCCAAGGCGCTGGGCGAGATGTTCGCGCGCTTTGGCCACCTGGTCGCCGGCGGCTATCCCGACCTCGGGAGCCAGGCGTTCGATCTCGTCGTCAACGCGACATCGGCAAGCATGCGCGCCGAGTTGCCGCCGATCACCCGCGCCGCCTTCGCCCCCGGCTGCCTCGCCTATGATCTCGTGTACGGCAATGGCATGACCCCGTTCCTCGCGCTCGCGCGGGAGGCGGGAGCGCGCCGGCAGGCCGACGGCGTCGGAATGCTCGTCGAACAGGCGGCGGAAGGATTCGAATGGTGGCGCGGCGTCCGGCCCGAGACCCGGCCGTTGATCGAAAGACTGACGGTCCCGTTGGCGTGAGCGGCGGCCAGCGTCGCGGTGACGCGCGATCGGATCGTGGATGCGAACGTAACGGAGCGAGCGGCATGAATCAAGTCAAGGTCATCGAGACGCGCGGCAGGAAACTCGGCGGCGAAACTCCGCTGATCTGCACGCCATTGGTCGGGTGCAGCCCCAACCGCATTCTCTCGGAAGCGGCGAGCGTCGTCGCGAAGCGGCCCGATGTCATCGAGTGGCGCGTCGATTTCTTCGAGGGGATCGGCGAGACCGCGGCGGTGCTCGACGTTGCGCGCGCGTTGCGCGCGGCCGCGGGCGAGCTGCCGATCATCTTCACCCGCCGCTCGACCCGGGAAGGCGGCGAACCGATCGCGATCGGCGACGAAGAGGTCGTTCGGCTCTACGACGCTATCGGCGCGAGCGGCCTCGTCGACTTCATCGATTTCGAGATGGGCAACGACTCCGAGCACGTGCGTCGTGTCCGCGCCAGCACGCGCGCGCACGAAACGCGGCTCATCCTGTCGTACCACAACTTCGGCTACACGCCGGGCCGGGAATTTCTGGTGCAGCGCTTCCTCGAGGCGGAACGTCTCGGCGCCGACGTCGCCAAGGTCGCCGTGATGCCGCGCGACCGCAACGACGTGCTGACGCTGCTCGCGGCCACCGCCGAGGCCGACGCGAAGGGAGGCATTCCGCTCATAAGCATGGCGATGGGACCGCTGGGTTCGGTGACCCGGATGATCGGCGGCGTGTTCGGTTCGTCGTTGAGTTTCGCCGTCGGCCAGGCCGCGTCGGCGCCCGGGCAGATC
>JBKKAZ010000108.1:0-1517 GCA_046714435.1 Casimicrobiaceae bacterium | reverse complement strand
CCCTGCGGCGTGGGCTGCGATAGCTCACCGCCGCGTAAACGACGCCGATCATCACCGACGCGATCAGATAGCGCAGCCCGCTGCAGGCCTCGACCACCGACCACGCGCCCGAGGGGATGACGAAATGGTTGGACTCGCGAAATACCGGCACCCCGGTGGCTCGCAGCGCCGCAACGGTGAAATCGGCCGTCCAGTCGATCAGCGTCGGCACCAGGAATTCGCCGGCGGGTACCGCGAACAGCAGAAACAGCAACGGAAACGCGGCGACGCGCGCCACGCGCAGGCCCACCACGGCGACGATCGCGGCCTGCAGCATGAACGCCAGCGCGAATTGGCGCACCCCCAGCACGTCGGCCACCGCCATCACCAGCCACAGCGCGCCGAAGGCGGCGACGATCGCAAGTGCCGGATACCAAGGGTGCGCCGGGGTTGCCTGTATCGACGCCCGTTTGCGCCAGGCGAGCCAAAGGCAGATCGGAACCACGACGTAGCCGTGCGCGAAGGTCTCGGAGCGATTCCAGATCGCGACGATCGACGCGGTGGTCTCCGCGTGGATGCCGAGGATGCCAAGCACGGCAAGCGTCGCCGCCAGCAGCGGGGCATGGCGTGCGAGCGTACCGCCCTGCTCGCGGGGCTGCGGCGTATCGCGGTGTCCCAGAATCGATGCCATGCCGTCGTCAGCCGAGACTTCGAACCACCAGCGGCCCGAGCGCATTCACGACCGGCCGCGGCAGCCGCCTCCAGAGCGCGATCATCGCGCGATACCTGGGATTGTGCGGATGGTTCTGCGGCACGCCGTCGCCGTGGAACAGGCGGAACTCGTAGGCGAGCGGTGTCGGCTCGAAGCCCCAGTTGTGCTTGAACGCGAAGCTGCCGGTGCCGCGCTTGCTGCGGCCGTAGTCGAACATCGCGAGCCCCCGCTCGCAGGCGCGCCGCATCAGTTCCCAGTACTTGAAGTCGTTGGCGGCGAGGTCCCGCGCTGCGGCCGAATCGCCGGCGTAGTACGGCAGCACCTCGTCGCGGAAGTAGAAGGACAGCACCGACGAAGCCGGATTGCCGCGCGCGTCGACGACAGTGAGGACCTCGCAGTCGTCGCCGAAGGTGTCCCGCAGCCGCTCGAAATAGCGGCGGGCGAACGGCGGCGTGCCGTGACGGTGCATGTTGTCGGCGTACAGCGCGAAAAAGCGCGCGGCGTCGCGATCGATCTCGCTCGCAAGTCCGTGCTTTGCGCCCTTGCGGACCATCGCGCGCTGCTTGCGGGGGATTGCCTGAAGATTGGCTTCGACGTCGGCCAGCAGCGGCTTGCGGAAGGTCACGTAGAGGTCCTGGCGGGCCCAATCGGGACGCATCGGCGCTCGATTGCGCACCTCCACATGGTCAACCCCCAAATCGCGGCCACGGGCTGCTGCAGCCTCGAGCAGCGCGCGGGCGACGTCGTCGTCGTCGGCCGCAGGTCCTCCGTAGACACAGAACGGGAGCGACACCAGCGCATGTCCGAACAGGCGGCTTTTCACCTC
>JBKKAZ010000107.1:0-17954 GCA_046714435.1 Casimicrobiaceae bacterium | reverse complement strand
GTTGGGTTCTGCATGGCTGATCGTGGCACTGGAGAACTGTGGGTAATCGCTGTTCTTCCCGAATTCGAGCGCAAGGGCATTGGAAACAGGTTGATGGCTTTGGCGGAGGAATGGCTTTGGGCATCTGGCTGTAGTAGGGCTTGGCTTACTACGGACGTAGACACGACGCTTAGAGCGTATGACTTTTACCGCAATCGTGGTTGGGTTGACTGGAAAGTCGAGAATGGTCTCAGATGGATGCAACTGTTCCCGCCGAGAACAACTTCGTCCTGAGCGGACGTGACCCCTGTCTTAGTAGCAAGTCGATTTAGAGTCCGGGCCGGCAGACATTGGCCCGCGTCCAAACGCAGCCACTGCAGGTGACGACCGTGCCCGCTCCGCACCGAGCCGACCTCGCAGGCTGGCTCGCCTATCTTGAGACGCTGCATCCCAAGGCGATCGCGATGGGGCTCGACCGCGTGCGCGCCGTGTTCGAGCGCATGCAGGTGGCGATCGCGTGTCCGGTGATCACGGTGGCCGGAACCAACGGCAAGGGCTCGACCTGCGCGCTGATCGACGCGATGCTGCGCAGCGCGCGATTCCGGACTGGCTTGTACACCTCCCCACACCTCGAGCGCTACAACGAGCGGGTGATGATCGACGGTCGTGCGGTCGACGATGACGCGCTGATCGACGCGTTCCACGTCGTCGAGCGCGCGCGAGTGCTTGCCGATCCGCCGACTCCGCTCACCTACTTCGAATACGGGACCCTAGCGGCGCTCTTGCTGTTCGCGCGCGAGCGTCCCGACGCCGTGATTCTCGAAGTGGGCCTTGGAGGGCGCCTCGACGCGGTCAACATCGTGGACCCCGACGTCGCGGTGCTGACCTCGGTCGACATCGACCACGTCGACTATCTCGGCGCCACGCGCGAGGACATCGGCCGCGAAAAGGCGGGCGTGTTCCGCGCCGGACGCCCCGCGATCTGCGGCGATTCCGACCCGCCGCGAAGCGTGGTCGAGCACGCGAAGAGCACCGGGGCTCCATTGCTGGTAAGGGGCGTCGACTACGGCGCGATCGCGGAAGGCACGCAATGGCGCTACTACGGGCCCGGGGGACCGCGATTCGGCTTGCCGCATCCGGCGCTGCGGGGCGCCTACCAGCTTGGCAACGCGGCCACTGCCATCGCCGCGCTCTCGTCGCTTCGCGACCGACTGCCGGTGACGGCGGGCGCGTTTCGCGAGGGCCTGGTGAAAGTCGAGCTTGCGGGGCGCTTCCAGGTGCTGCCCGGGCGGCCGGCGATCGTGCTTGACGTCGCCCACAACCCGCATGCCGCGCGCGCTCTCTCCGACGCACTCGGGTCGATGGGATTCCATCCACGGACCACGGCGGTTTTCGGCATGCTCGCGGACAAGGACATCGACGGCGTGATTGCAGCCCTCGCGCACCGCGTCGATCGGTGGCAAGTTGCCACGCTGCCGGGACCGCGTGGCGCCAGTTCGGCATCGTTGCGCGATCGATTGCTCGCCGCGGGCGTGGAGCCTTCGGCGATCGCCACCTTCGACGATGTCCGGAGCGCACACCGCGACGCGCTGGCCCGCTCGAGCGAGGCTGATAGAATCGTCGTGTTCGGCTCCTTCCTCACCGTGGCGGCCGTGCTCGCGGCGAACCGCGCGCCAAAGTCCTGATCCGTTTTCCATCGACCGATGCCCGAAGCGATCCCGCCGCAAATCGACGAACTGCGCCGCCGTGCCCGGCGGCGCCTGGTCGGTGCCATCGTGCTGGCGCTCGCCGCAGCAGTGCTGGTTCCAATGCTGCTCGAAACCGATCCGAAGCCGCTCGGCGAGGACGTGTCGGTGAAGATCCCGCCGATCGACGACGGCAAGTTCGTGAACAAGGTCGGCGAAAAGGCGCGCGCCGCCGAGCCGCCGGCGAAATCGGCACCGTCTCCGTCGGCGCCGGTTGCTGCAAAGGAATCCTGGAGGGAGCCCGCGAAGGATCCAGCCACGCCGCAAAAGCCCGCAAGCGAGGCGCCCAAGGCCTCGCCTCCGGAAGTCCCGCCGCTGGCCGCACCGCCGAAGCCGGCCGTCGCGGAGACATCGAAAGGCACCGGCACTCCGGTGGCGTCGAGCAAGCCCGCGCCGCAATCGCCGGGCGGCGCATTCAACGTGCAGCTCGCGGCGTTTTCCGACGACAAGGGTGCCAACGCGCTCGCAAACAAGCTGAAAACGGCGGGGCACGCCGCCTACGTCGAGCCCTACAATTCGTCGCGCGGCACCCTGTGGCGGGTGCGCGTCGGGCCGTTCCCCACGCAGGCCGCGGCCCAGGCGGCGCAGGCGACGCTCAAGGCCGAAGGCCACAGCGGCATCATTCCGCCGGCCAACTGACGACGGCGCGCGCGTTCGCGGGCACGAGCATGCGCGCGAACGTCGTCGGCAAATCATGACCGGATTCGACTTCGCCGTGATCGGCGTCCTCGCGCTCTCGGCCTTGCTCGCGTACGCGCGGGGGATCGTGCGTTCGCTGATCGGATTGCTCGCGTGGGTCGCCGGATTCATCGCAGCCATCGTGTTCGCCAGGCCGATCGCGGCGTTGTTGCCCCCGTTCCACGACTATCCGCTGCTGCCCTACGCGATCGCGTTCGTGCTGGTGTTCGTGCTGGCCATCGTCGCCGGTGCGCTCATCGCCTGGCCGCTGCGTGCCGTGGTCCACAAGGCCGGCTTGGGGTTTGTCGATCGCGGACTCGGGTTGGTGTTCGGCATCGCGCGCGGTGCGCTGGTCGTGCTGGCCTTCGTGCTCTTCGCGGGCCTGTCTGCGCTGCCGGAGCGCGATTGGTGGCAGAATTCGTGGCTTGCACCGCCGTTCGAGAGCGCGGCGCTGTCGCTCAGGCCCTGGCTACCGCCGGCGTGGGCGGAGCGGCTGCGCTATCCGGACAACATCGGCGGTTCCACGCAACCCAAGGGGCGAAAGGTCTAACCTTTATGTGCGGCATCGTCGGCGTGGTCGCGCACACGCCCGTCAACCAGCTGCTCTACGACGGGCTGCTGCTGCTGCAGCATCGGGGTCAGGACGCAGCCGGCATCGCCACCGGCGACGGCCCGGCCTTCCACATGTTCAAGGGGCCGGGGCTAGTGCAGAACGTGTTCCGCACCCGCAACATGCGCGAACTGCTGGGCAACGCGGGCATCGGCCACTGCCGCTACCCGACCGCCGGTTCGGCGTACTCGGACCTCGAGTCGCAGCCGTTCTACGTGAACTCGCCGTTCGGTATCACGCTCGGCCACAACGGCAACCTCACCAACTCGCAGGCCTTGAAGCGCGAGCTTCGGGAGCAGGACTTCCGCCACGTCAACACCAATAGCGACAGCGAAGTGCTGCTGAACGTGCTGGCGCTCGAGCTCGAGCGCGCCGCGCAGCACCATCGGCTGGATCCCGACGCGATCTTCCGCGCCGTCGCCGGCGTGCACAAGCGCTGCCGTGGCGCGTACGCGGTCGTTGCCATGATCGCCGGTCACGGACTGCTTGCGTTCCGCGACCCGTTCGGAATCCGGCCGCTGTGCATCGGTCACAACGACGCGCTGGGGGGCGACGAGTACCTGGTGGCCTCGGAATCGGTCGCGGTGGAGGCGCTCGGCTTCGAGCTGTTGCGCGATGTCGAGCCGGGCGAAGCGATGTTCGTCGATCTCAACGGGTCGATGCACGCGCGCCAGTGTGCGCAGGATCCGCGGCTGGTGCCCTGCATCTTCGAGTATGTCTACCTGGCACGGCCGGACTCGCGGATCGACGGCACCTGGGTGTACCAGGCACGGATGAACATGGGAGCTGCGCTGGCGCAGCGGATCGCGGCGATGCCCGAAGCGAAGGATATCGACGTCGTCATTCCGATTCCCGATTCCAGCCGGCCCTCCGCGCTCCAGCTCGCCAACCACATGGGCCTCGCCTACCGTGAGGGGTTCATCAAGAACCGCTACATCGGGCGCACCTTCATCATGCCCGGGCAGGCAATCCGCCGGAAGAGCGTGCGCCAGAAGCTCAACCCGATCGGCAGCGAGTTTCAGGGCAAGGTCGTGCTGCTGGTCGACGATTCGATCGTGCGCGGCACTACCTCGCGCGAGATCGTGCAGATGGCGAGGGAAGCGGGTGCGCGCAAGGTGTACTTCGCGTCGGCCGCGCCGCCGGTGCGCTTTCCCAACGTCTACGGCATCGACATGCCGACCCCGCGGGAACTGGTCGCGACCGGGCGCAGCGAGGCCGAGGTAGCCGTCGAAATCGGCGCGGACCTGCTGATCTACCAGGAGCTCGAGGCGCTGAAGCAGGCGGTACGCGGCGCGAATCCGCGGCTCGCCGAATTCGAGGCGTCGTGTTTCGACGGGCACTACGTCACCGGCGACATCACCGCGGGCTATCTGTCGCAACTCGCTGACGATCGCGACGAGGCGCGCGGCGACGACGATCCTGATCTGGTCGAGATCGCGCGTATGCACCTCGTGCGCTGAACGAGGATCCCTGTTGGCCGGTAATGTCTCAGTTGGAATTTCGGCTATCGGCCCGAAGCGGGCACTGGTTGGCGGCGTCCAAATCCTGCGTGTAGGCGTAGGATGCTTTGAGCTCCATTCCCGACCAGGTGATCCAGTGATAGAGCGGCGGACTCTCTTGCTTTGCGGGGTCGCGTCCTTGCTTCCGGCGGTCGCATTTTCGGTTGGGGCCCAGACCGTGACGCGGCTGCCCCGCGTTGTAATGATCCTCGGTGGCAATGAGGAGGGTACTCGTCCGTTCAAGGATAGCTTCCTCGACGGCATGCGCCAGGCAGGACAGGTCCAAGGGCGGACGGTTAGAATCGACGTCCGCTTTGGAGACCGGGACCCCGCCCGCGTGCGGGCGCTGATCAATGAAAGTGTCGCGGAATTGCCTGCCGTGCTCGTTGTGGCCGGGCTCACTGCCGCGCGCCACGCCCGTGACGCCACCACGACAGTGCCCGTCGTTGTCGCCACGTCGAGCGATCTCGTGAATGCCGGAATCGTGCAGAGCCTCGCTCGCCCCGGAGGCAACATCACGGGCGTATCCGACCTCACCGACGAAGCCACCGTCAAGCGTCTGGAGCTGCTCAAGGTCGCGTTGCCGAACGCGTCACGGGTGATGTTGCTTGTCAACCCGGAGTTTCCCGCCACCCCCAAGATCGAGGCGCGCGCGCAGTCTGCCGCTCCGTCGCTCGGTTTGAACATAATGTCGTTGTACGCCAAGGATCGCGCCTCGCTTGAGAAGGCACTCGATTCTCTCGAAAAGTCCCCTCCCGACGCACTGCTCGCCACCGAAGCGCTGGCTGTGGAGTACGCGGCGGAACTGATCAATCGAGCAACCGTGCTCCGCGTGCCGGTCGTCCACTTCTGGCCTGGCACCGCCGAGCAAGGGGCCCTTCTGAGCTACCAAGCGGACGTTCAGGACAACTTCCGGCGCGCTGCCGGCTATGTCGACAAGATCCTCAGAGGCGCGAAGCCCGGCGATCTTCCCATCTTTCAGCCGACGCGCTACGAGCTGGTCGTCAATGCCAAGGCGGCCGCGGCCCTCCGCCTTGTCCTCCCGCAGGCCATCCTGCAGCGCGCCGACCGCAAGATCGAATGAGCGCGCGCGATGGCGCCGCAGGACCGACGGGCGGCGCGTACCCGCCGATCCACCTGCGTGACAGCTGGCGCCCAATTGTGGTAGAGTCCTCCTGCGCCGATTTGAGCTTCAGCTTGCGGGGCGCGCGACAAGTGCCGCTAAAGCGAGGACAGCTCCAGCCCGGAGATTCCGGGCGGGGCACACAAAACCCGTCCTGCTCCGAAGCTCGACGGGTTTTTTGTTTGCGCAGGTGCCACCATGAGCCGAACTCCCCCTCCGCGCGGATTCACGACCGCGGTCCTTCACAGCGACCGTAACGCGCCGATCGAGCACGGCGCGCTGCACAAGCCGCTGCATGTTTCGGTTGCCTACGGTTATCGCGATGCACGCGATCTCGCGGCGGTGTTCCAGGGCCGCCAGGCGGGCTTCGTCTACGGCCGCCAGGGCAATCCGACCTCGGCGGCGCTGGAGGCCAAGGTCACCGCGATGGAGGAGGGCGTCGCGACGGTCTGCTTCGCCACCGGCATGGCGGCGATCGCCGCGGTATTCACCTCTCTGCTGAAGGCGGGCGACCACGTCGTCTCGAGCCAGTTCCTGTTCGGCAACACCAACAGCCTGTTCCAGACACTGGAATCGCACGCAACGGCGGTCACGTTCGTGGACGCGACCGAGGTCGCGAACGTCGAGCGGGCGATCACGCCGGCGACCCGGCTGGTGTTCGTAGAAACCATCGCCAATCCACGCACGCAGGTGGCCGACGTCGCCCGCATCGGCGCGCTGTGCGCGCAGCGCGGTCTGCTCTACGTGGTCGACAACACGATGACTTCGCCGTGGCTGTTCCGGCCGCGCAGCGTGGGTGCCGGACTGGTAGTGAACGCGCTGACCAAGTACATCGGCGGCCACGGCAACGCGCTTGGCGGCAGCGTCACCGACACCGGGCTGTTCGACTGGACGCGCTATCCCAACATTCTGCCCACCTACCGGGGGCCGGATCCGAAGAGCTGGGGCATCACCCAGGTCCGCAAGAAGGGGCTGCGCGACCTCGGCGGCACGCTGGCCGCCGAGCAGGCGCACCACATCGCGGTGGGCGCCGAGACCCTCGCGCTCCGCATGGCGCGCCAGTGCGAGAACGCGGCCGCGCTCGCGAACTTTCTCGCCGCGCACCCGCGCGTGCGCAAGGTCTACTTTCCGGGGCTGGCGTCGCACCCGCAGCATGCGATCGCGCGCGAGCACTTCCGCGATTACGGCGCGCTGCTGGCCTTCGAGCTCGATCCTGCGCAGGACGTTTTCGAGTTGCTCAACCGGCTGCAGGTGGCGGTGCTGTCGTCCAATCTCGGCGACAACCGCACCCTCGCGATTCCGGTCGCGCATACCATTTTCTGGGAGATGGGCGCCGAGCGACGCGCGGAGATGGGGATCGCGCAGGGGCTGATCCGCGTCTCGATCGGCATCGAGGACACTGCCGACCTGATCGCCGATTTCCGGCAGGCACTGGACACTTCGCCCTGACCGCCGCGCGGGCCGGCCCCTCGCAGATCGCGCGGAACGCCACCGCCTTCACGGGGCGCCCGGCCTGCAGCCGGCCGGACGCGGGGCCGGTTGCAGCGAGCCGCGGACGGTTGACCGGCACGGTCGATCGCTGAATACTCGGGTCCCCGCGATTGACGACCAAGGACATCACGATGCCGCCGAGCACGCAGGTCAGAACCACCAACGGACGTGGTCGTCTCTTCGACAGCGTGCTGGACACGGTGGGCGACACGCCGTGCATCCGTGTCAACAATATCGGCCCGAAGGGCGTGCGGATTTACGTAAAGGCCGAGGCCTTCAATCCGGCGGCCTCGGTGAAGGACCGGCTGGCGCTAAACATCATCGAGGCGGCCGAGCGCAAAGGCACGCTGAAGCGCGGACAGACCGTGGTCGAGGCCACCAGCGGAAACACGGGCATTGGTCTCGCCATGGTCTGCGCACAGAAGGGCTATCCGCTGGTCGTGACGATGGCGGACAGTTTTTCGATCGAACGCCGCCGGCTGATGCGCCTGCTCGGGGCCAAGGTCGTACTGACCCCACGTGCCCAGAAGGGCTTCGGGATGTACCAGAAGGCCGTCGAGCTCGCACAGGCCAACGGATGGTTCCTCGCGCGCCAGTTCGAGACCGAGGCGAACGCGGAAATCCACGAGTCCACCACGGCCCGCGAGATCATGGGGGATTTCAAGGGTGAGCGCCTCGACTATTTCGTGACCGGCTATGGCACCGGCGGAACACTGACCGGAGTCGCGCGCGTGCTTCGCCGCGAGCGCCCCGGGACGAAGATCATCCTGAGCGAGCCGGCGAACGCGCAGCTGGTCGGAAGCGGCCATGCCCAGCAGCGCGGCAGCGACGGATCTCCGGCGGCAAGCCACCCGGCGTTCGAGCCGCATCCGATCCAGGGCTGGACGCCGGATTTCATTCCGCTCGTGCTGCAGGAGGCGCTCGACAACTCCTATTACGACGAGCTCATCCCGGTCGCCGGGGCGGAAGGAGTCAAGTGGGCGAAGGCGTTGGCGCAGAAGGAAGGGATCTGCACCGGGATCTCCGGGGGCGCGACCTTTGCCGTCGCGCTGCGGATCGCCGAAAAGGCGGAGCCGGGCGCGGTGATCCTGTGCATGCTGCCCGATACGGGCGAACGCTACCTCACCACGCCACTCTTCGAGGGCATCGCCGAGGACATGGACGACGAGGAACGCGCCATCTCGCGGTCGACGCCCGGATTCCAGATGCCGTAGGCGTTACCCTTCGGGCACGCCCAGCGCGCAAAGCTGCGCCGAGATCCTGTCGAGCACCACCGGCGAAAACACCATCGCTTCCCTGAACTTCCGGACGGTGAAGTCCGGATAGGCCTTGAGCAGCGCGTCGCGGGAGGCGCTCGCTTCGGCACGACGACCTGCGGCGTGGAGCGCCGCTGCGAGGTTCCGGTGGATCCAGAGCGCGTTCGGGCGCTCCTGAAGGGCGCGGGTGAACAGGTCCGCTGCGGCATTGTCGTCTCCCGCGACCTGCCGGGCGCTGGCCAGTCCGACATAGTTGTTGAAGTTGATCGGATCGAGCGGACTCAACCGCAGCGCCTTCTCGAAGTAGGCCGTCGCCTCGTCTGGCCGGTCGGCGTACACGTCGAGCCAGCCGAGGCGGCTCAACGCCCAGGCGGCGTTCGGGTCGAGCGCGACCGCGCGCTCGAGCATGACCCGCGCGACGCCGTAGTTGCGCGCGAACGTGTGTACCGTACCGAGGACCGCGAGGATCAGCGGATCGTCCGTCGAGCCGCTCGCCGCGCGATCGGCGAGCTTCAACGCTTCCGCCTTGGCCGTCGCCGTGTCGCTGGTCCAGTTGTAGACCGACCGCTGCGCCCAGCACCACGCCGCCAGCGCGAGCGCGAGCGGATAGTCGGGATCGATCTCGAGGGCCCGCTCCAGCATTTCGAGCCCACGCGTCGCCTCGTCCTTTTCCAGCAGCCAGACGTGGCGCATCGCGCGCATGGTGTAGTCATAGGCGCCGAGGTCCTGGGGGCGCTTGCGTCGCGCGCGCTCGATCTCGGCCTGGCGAATCGACGGCTGGAGCGCCCCGGCGACGTGCTCGGTGATGCGATCCTGCAGGTCGAAGATGTCGTCGAGGGAGCCGTCGTACTTGTCGGCCCATAGATGCGTCCCGCCGGCGGTCTCGACCAATTGCACCGTTATGCGCACGCGCGAACCACCGCGCTGAACGCTGCCCTCCAGCGCGTACGCAACGCCAAGCTCGCGGCCGACCTCGCTTAAGTTGACCGGGCGGTTCTTGTAGGCAAACGCCGAGTTCCTCGCGATCACGAAGAAGCTCCGGATGCGCGACAGGGCCGCGGTGATCGACTCGACCACGCCGTCAGCGAAGTGCTCCTGGTCAGGATTGCCGCTCAGGTTCTGGAACGGAAGCACGACGATCGACGGCTTGTCGGGCAGCGCCAGCGGCGGGCCTGCCGGCCGCGGTGCCGCGGCGGCGTCGGACGGCGCGGGAGCCGTCCAATCCGCCGGCGACCATCCGACCCGTTGCGCCTGGATGGGTCGGTCGATGTTCTTGAGGACCAGCGGTCCGAGATCGTCGAAGGTCGCCTTCAGGCGCCCCGCCACGGCGTCATGCACGCTGTAAGAGATCACGATGCCGCCGGCCGGCGCCTCGCCTTCAAGGCGCGCCGCTACATTAACGCCATCGCCATAGAGGTCGTCGCCGTCGACGATCAGGTCGCCCAGGTGCATCCCGATCCGGAACACGATGGCGTCGCTCGCAGGGACGTTCCGGTTTGCTTCCGCCATCGCCTGCTGGAACTCGATCGCGGCGGACAGCGCGTCCACGGCGCTCCCGAACTCCGCCAGCACGCCATCGCCGGTGAGCTTGACCAGCCGGCCGCCATGCCGCGCGAGAACCGGTTCGAACCGGACCTTCCGGTGCTCGAGCAGCCTCGCATGCGTGCCGCTCTCGTTGCGGCCCATCAGGCGCGAGTATCCGACGACATCCGCGGCGAGGATCGCCGCCAGTTTGCGCTGCTCGCGGGCCACGCTGTTTCCCTCGCTCCCGGCACAGGTCGGGTCCGAGGTTCAGTTTACCGAATCCCCAGGTCCGGCAACTTGCCGCCGCCAGCGCGGGCGTCATCCGGCCGCGAATTGACGTGCCATGCCGGCCGCTCGACGCTCCGCCTTGATCGTCACGCGCGCCGCCTGGTCCGGCTGAACAGCGGATCCCGGGGCAAGCTCGGGATGACACGGGGGTGAGTCAGGCGCTGATTTCGCGGCGCCGCGCGCCGGCGGCATCCACCTCTACGTAGTACCCGTGGTCGCGCCAGTCGGCCAGAACAATGCGCTCGCAGTCGCGGCCGCCGATCTCGGTACGGTGAGTTGCCGGCCGGTGCGTGTGGCCGTGGATCATGCGCGTGACCCCGAAGGTCGAAAAGGCTTCGGCGACCGCCGCCGGGTCGACGTCGAGGATCGACTCCGGCTTGAGTGCCGTCGCGTCGCGACTCTTCCGGCGCAGCCAGCGTGCCACCAGCTGCCTCGCGAACAGAGGCAGGCGCAGCAGCCGCCGCTGGGTGGCCGGATCGCGCATTCGCGCGCGGAAGCGTTGGTAGTCGGCATCCCCGGTGCACAGCTCGTCGCCGTGCGAGATGAGCGTCGGCGTACCGTCGAGGTCCAGGCGCTCCCGCTCGGGCAGCATCGACGCGCCGGTCACCACGGCGAAATGCGCGCCGAGCAGGAAGTCGCGATTGCCGTGCGCGACATGCACGGGGACTCCGGCGTCGGTGACACCGCGGATCGCGCGCGCGATGCCGGCCGCGAACGGATCGGCGAGCTGGTCGTCGCCGATCCACCAGTCGAAGAGGTCACCCAGGATGTAGACCGCGGCGGCAGCGCGCGCCGGACCTTCGCAGAACGCGCCGAACGCCGCCTCGGTCGCCGGACGCTCGGGCGAAAGGTGCAGATCGGAGAGGAACAGCCGCGGTTTCATCGCGGCGCGCTTCGCGGGGCTGGCCAGTCGCCGCGTCAGGCGGGGAGTGCTTCGGCCTTGCGGATCACAATGTCCTCGAGCGGAACGTTTTCATGCATGCCGCTGCGGCCGGTCTTTACCAGCCGGATCCTGTCGACCACGTCGGTGCCTTCGACGACCATGCCGAAGACCGCGTAGCCCCAGCCCTGCGGGCTCGGCCCCTTGTGGTCGAGAAAGTCGTTGTCGGCGATGTTGATGAAAAACTGCGCGGTCGCCGAATGCGGGTCATTGGTGCGCGCCATCGCGACCGTGTACTTGCGGTTCTTGACACCGTTGCCGGCTTCGTTGGCGATCGGTTTGCGGACCGGCTTCTGCTTCATGCCGGGCGAGAAGCCGCCGCCCTGGATCATGAAACCGTCGATGACGCGGTGGAACACGGTGTCGTCGTAGTGGCCGTCGCGCGCGTACTGGAGGAAATTGGCGGTGGAGGCCGGTGCATTCTCGTCGTCGAGTTCGATGACGATGGCGCCGTGATTGGTGTCGAGGCGGAAATTGCTCATGATCGGGTCACTTTTTCACGGCCGGGGCCGGCGCATCGACGACCGTGGCCTTGTTGATCAGGATCGGCTCGGTGGGCACGTCTTTCGGGTCCATCGGCGCACCGGGCGGGGGTTTCGCGCCGCCCTTCGGCGCCTTGGCGATCTTGTCGACGACGTCCATGCCGGAGACGACCTTGCCGAACGCCGTGTAGCCCATGCCCTGTGCGTCGGGCGAGCGGAAATTCAGGAATTTGTTGTCCTTGACGTTGATGAAGAACTGCGAAGTCGCTGAATGCGGGTCGCTGGTACGCGCCATCGCGATCGTTCCCGGCACGTTGAGGATGCCGGCCTTGCTGGTCGACTCGGCTTCGTTCACCACCGGCGGACGCGTCGGCTTGGTGCTGAAGTCCGCGGTGAACCCGCCGCCCTGGATCATGAAGCCGTCGATGACACGGTGGAACTGCGTGCCGTCGTAATGCTTCGCTTTCACGTAGCCCAGGAAGTTCGCGACGGTCTTCGGCGCGGCGTCGGCATAGAGCTCGATCCGGATCTTGCCGGCGGTGGTGTCGAATTCGACCTGGGGGTTCGCGGCCAGCGCCGGCGTCGAAAGTGCGACGGCGAGAACGCAGAGCAGTTGACGGATCATGAACGAGGCTCCGTGGCAGTGGGAAATTTCAGGGATGCGTGGCGGCGAGCAGTTCTCGCGCCAGCTTGAGCTTGTTGACGGCGGTGCGGCTGGTCTTGTCGAGCATGCCAGCCCGCTCGTACTCGGCGGCTGCGAGCTGGACATAGACGTCGCCGAGGTTTTCGCGCGCGACCGCGTAGTCTGGCGCCGCGGCGATCGCCAGCGCGAGTTCCTCGCGGGCGAGCGCGTACTTGCCTTGCGCTGCGTAGAGCACGGCGAGATTGTTACGCGGCTCCGGCAACTCGGGAAAGTCGGCGGTTAGCGCGCGCAAGGTGGCGGCCGCTTCCTCGGTGCGCGAGCTGTCGGCCTGCGCTACCGCCTTGAGGAAGCGCGCCTGCGCTTCGCGGGGACGCGATTGCGACAGCACGTCGAGCTTGGCGATCGCCTCGTCGTAGCGCTTGGCGTCCAGCAGCGCGCGCGCTTCCTTGAGCCCCTGCGAATAGGCGCGGCGAGCCTCTTCGGTGAACTCCGCAGGCAGCGGCGGGGCCGGAGGCTCGGGGATGGCGGCCGCCTGCGCGAACAACGCCGCCGGCGCCAGCGCGATTGCGCCGAGCAGGATCAGTCGGGAAAGCCGGAGTGGTCGAGACATCGAACGAGCTGTGCTGCCTTGCCAATCAATCATTCTAGCAGCCGGCGCGCGGCGATTCGCCCGGAAACTCGCCTTGTCACACCGAACTCGCCTCGCCGCGGAGCCGCGCGCCGGTGGCGTCGATCAATCGCCGCGCGATCGACAACGAGGGCGGCCGCGGCGGCAGAGCGTCGGCCGCGAACCAGCGCGCCTCGGCGATTTCGGCGTCGTCGCAGCGGATCTCGCCGCCGGCGTACTCGGCGGTGAAGGCGATCATCAGCGAGTGGGGAAAGGACCATGACTGGCTGGCGAAGTAGTGAAGCCTGCCGACCTCGACACCGACCTCCTCGCGCACTTCGCGCACGATGCAGTCCTCGATCGTCTCGCCCGGCTCGACGAAGCCGGCCAGCGCGCTGTACATGCCCGCGGGGAAGCGGTGCGAGCGCGCGAGCAGCAGCTCGTTGCCGCGCGTGACGAGCGCCATCATGGCTGGCGAAACGCGCGGATAGGCGACGTAGCCGCAGGCGGGGCATTGCCTGGCCCGTTCACCTTCCTTGTCGTGCGTGGCCGTTCCGCAGCGGCCGCAGTACCGGTGGGTGCGATCCCATTCGATGACCTGGAACGCGCGCGCGGCGATCGCGACCAGCGGCTCGGGAATGGCGAAGAACAAGGAGCGCAGGCCCGCGTAGCGCATGCCTTCCACGTCGACCGCGTCGTCCGCAAGTGTGTTGGCGACACAGGCGACGCCCTGGTAATCGCCGAGGTAGTGGCAGCGACCAGAAAGCCCAGTGGTGTCGAACTCGATGCGCGTGAGGATCACCGGCACGCGCTCGTCTCCGCCGACCAGGATCCGGTCGCCGCGAAACGCAAACACCATCGCCGTCGCCGGCACCGCGACCGGCATGGCGTGGGCAGGCGTGAATCCGGAGGGCGTGTGCATCGTCCGCAGGGCGGATCGCTCGCGGCGGGCCTGGTGCCTACGCGAGCCTGAGCGGCAGGCTGCGAAGCCGCTTGCCTGTCGCCGCCGCCAGCGCATTCGCGACGGCCGGTGCGATGACGGGCGTTCCAGGCTCGCCGACGCCGCTCGGCGCGGCCGCCGACGGCACGATGTGAACCTCGATGCGCGGCATTTCGTTGATGCGCAGCAGGGGATAGTCGTGGAAGTTCGATTGCTCGACCTGGCCGTCCTTGATCGTGATCGCGCCGTGGAGCGCCGCCGAAAGTCCGAAGCCGATCCCGCCTTCCATCTGCGCGCGCACGTTGTCCGGATTGACCGCGATGCCGCAATCGACCGCGCAGACCACTCGATCGACGTGGAAACTGTTGTCGGGTTTGACCGTCACCTCGGCCACCTGGGCGACCAGGGTTCCGAACGACTCGTGCACGGCGACGCCGCGCGCCCGCTTCTCACCGGCCTTGCCGGCCGCGAGCGGGGTGCCCCAGCCGGCGTTCCTCGCCGCGAGGTCCAGCACTTCGAGGTGACGGGGATGCTTGGCCAACAGGCCGCGCCGGAACTCGATGGGATCCTTGTTCGCGGCCACTGCGAGTTCATCGATGAACGTCTCGGTCGAGTAGGCGTTGTGCGTCGAACCCACCGATCGCCACCAGAGCACCGGTATTGGCAGCTGCGGCGAATGCAGGTCCACGCTGAGGTTGGGGATTGCATACGGCAGATTTGCCGCCCCCTCGACCGAAGTCGCGTCGACGCCTCGTTGCACCATGCTCGCCTGCATCAGCGTGCCGGTCGCAATCGACTGGCCGACCAGCCGGTGCTGCCAACCGACAATGTTGCCGCTTGCGTCCAGTCCCGCCTTGAGCGTGTGGAAGAACGCCGGGCGATAGTAGCCGGCCTTGGTGTCGTCTTCGCGGGTCCACACCAGCTTGACCGCAATGTTGCGCTTGCCCGCGCGCGCCAGCGTCACCAGGATTTCGGCGCACTCGACCAGGTAGTCGGCGTGCGTGCTTGCGCGGCGCCCGAAGCTTCCGCCTGCGTAGAGCATGTTGATCTTCACCTGCTCGGGCTTGATACCCAACGTCTTCGCGATCGCCATCTGGTCGCCGGTCTGCATCTGCTCGCCGTTCCACACTTCGACGGAGTTGTCGTCGGCGAGGCGCATCACGCAGTTCATGGGCTCCATCGCGGCGTGCGCGAGGTACGGAAACTCGTAGACCGCGTCGAGCGTCCGCGACGCACTTGCGATCGCCTTGCCGGCGTCACCGTCGCTTCGCGCGGGCGTACCGGGCTGTTCGGCGAGCTTTCGGTAGCTCGCGAAGATCTCGGCGGTCGACCCCTTGTAGGCGTTGGTTTCGTCCCACTCGATCTTCAACGCGTCGCGCCCTTGCTTCGCCGACCAGAAGTTGGACGCGAGCACCGCGACGCCGCTCGGAATCTGGGCGACCTCGCGGATGCCGGGAATACCCTGCACTGCGCCGGCATCGACGCTCTTGAAGCGTGCGCCAAAGCGAGGCGCATGCGCCACGACAGCGGTCAGCATGCCGGGCAGTTTCAGGTCCTGCGTGAACGTCGCGGTTCCGTCGGACTTCGAGCGCGTGTCCTTGCGCGGCGCGTGCTTGCCGATGTAGACCCAGTCCTTCGGATCCTTCGGTTTCGCCTCGGACGGGACCGGCATCGCGGCGGCGGCGGCGGCAAGCTCGCCGAAGGTCGCCCTGCGCTTCGACGCGGCGTGCATTATGGCGCCGTCCTTGGCGGTCAGCGCCGATGCGGGCACGTTCCAGCGCTGCGCAGCCGTGCCGATCAGCATCGCTCGGGCCGCGGCGCCCGCCTGCCGGAGCTGGTCCCATGAATTCGCGATCGCGGTCGAGCCGCCGGTTCCTTGCGCGGGCCCCCAGCGCAGGTTGTTGTAGCGCGATGCGTCGGCGGGGGCCCCTTCGACACGCACCTGGCTCCACGCGGCATCGAGTTCGTCCGCAACGATCGTAGCGAGTCCTGTATAGCTGCCCTGGCCCATTTCCAGATGCTTGCTGATCACCGTCACCGTGTTGTCGGTACCGATGCGGATGAATGCGTTGGGTGCGAACGCCGGGCCGCCGGTGGACGCTCCCGGCTTTCCTGTCGCGCCGGTTTGCGCGAGGGCCGGCAGGTGGACGCCGAGCACCAGGCCCGCGGAAACAGCACTTCCCGCCTTGATGAAGGCGCGGCGGGATACATTGGTGACGCGAAGCTGGATCATCGTGATCGCACCGATCAACCCAGCGCCTTCGACGCTTCCTTGATCGCGGCGCGAATCCGCGAGTAGGTCGCGCAGCGGCAGAGATTGCCTGCCATCGCACCGTCGATGTCGGCGTCGGTAGGACGTTTGTTTTTCGCCAGCAACGCGCTCGCCGCCATCACCTGTCCCGACTGGCAGTAACCGCACTGGACCACATCCAGCTTCTCCCACGCGGCCTGGATCGCCTTCGCCTCGCGGGTCTTCAAGCCCTCGATGGTCGTGATCTCGGCGCCGGTCTTGAGCGTCGAAAGCGGCGTCGTGCAGGAACGCACCGGAGTCCCCTCGACGTGCACGGTACAGGCACCGCAAAGCGACATCCCGCAGCCATACTTGGTGCCGGTCAGCGACAGGTAGTCGCGCAGGATCCACAGCAACGGCGTGTCGCCGGGAACGTTCGGAGAGATGTCGACGCGCTCCTGGTTGATAAACAAGGTGGGCATGGCGGGAGTCCGGAAGTTCGGCGGCCACCCTGGCGAGCGGCGCGGGACGCCATGGTAGGCGATCGGGGGAGGATTGCCAATCGCTCCCCGATGTTGCCGTGGAGCCGCGCCTGCCGGCGCGTCGAACCCGCTGCGCCGCGTATAATTCGCCGTCTACCCTCGCCGCCGAAAGACCTGCCATGGAAGCCGAGCAGCTGAACGTGATTGCCAGCGCGCTGGCCGGTCTTCGCGACCGCGAAGCCCAGCTCCGGAGGTATCTTTGACTTCGAAGTGAAGTCGGCGCGGCTTTCCGAGGTCACGCGCGAGCTCGAGGACCCCAAAGTGTGGGACGACCAGGCGCGTGCGCAGGCGCTGGGCAAGGAGAAGAAGTCGCTCGACCGGATCGTCGGCGTGCTGGCTTCGATCGACAGCGGGCTCAACGACAGCGCACAACTGTTCGAGCTCGCGCGAGCCGAGAACGACGATGCGACGCTGGTGTCGGTCCGGGAGGACGTCGCCGGGCTCGAGAAGGCGATCGCCGGTCTGGAGTTCCGGCGCATGTTCCACCATCCGCTGGACCCGGGCAGCTGCTTCATGGACATCCAGGCCGGCAGCGGCGGTACCGAGGCCCAGGACTGGGCGCAGATGCTGCTGCGCATGTACACCCGCTACTGCGAGCGCAAGGGCTACCAGGTCGACGTGCTCGAAGTCTCGGAGGGGGACGTGGCGGGAATCAAGAGCGCGTCGTTCAAGGTCGACGGTGACTATGCCTACGGGTACCTGCGCACCGAGACCGGAGTGCACCGGCTGGTGCGCAAGAGCCCATTCGATTCGAACGCACGGCGGCACACCTCGTTCGCCAGCGTGTTCGTCTATCCCGAGGTCGACGATTCGATCGAGGTCGAGATCAATTCCGCGGACCTGCGGGTCGACACCTACCGGGCGTCGGGTGCCGGCGGCCAGCACATCAACAAGACCGACTCTGCGGTCCGGATCACGCACCTGCCGACCAACATCGTCGTGCAATGCCAGAACGACCGCTCGCAGCATCGCAACCGCGCCGAGGCGATGGCGATGCTGAAAGCGAAGCTCTACGAACTGGAACTGCGCAAGCGCCAGGCCGAGCAGCAGAAACTGGAGGACACCAAGACCGACATCGGCTGGGGCCACCAGATCCGCTCGTACGTTCTCGATCAATCGCGCATCAAGGACCTGCGCACTCATGTTGAAGTCGGCAACACGCAGGCCGTGCTCGACGGCGACCTCGACGATTTCATCGAGGCGAGCTTGAAGCAGGGCGTCTGATGGAGGACGCTCGCTCGCTGACGATTTTGACTGGCGCCTCTCGCGGCCTAGGCGCCGCAATGGCCGATCGGTTGCTGACGCGGGGCACGCTATTGCTGACAATGTCGCGCCAGCCGAACCGTGAGCTTCACGCCGCGGCGGAGGCTGCAGGCG
>JBKKAZ010000106.1:0-3429 GCA_046714435.1 Casimicrobiaceae bacterium | reverse complement strand
CGAGTTCCACCCATGCTCGGCTGTGCCCGGTGGATCGTCGCCCTTGGCTGGTGGGCCGAACGCCCCACACTCGGTGCAAGTCACCACGACGACGCGAACGCGATCCTCTCCGGCCACCACGAGGGTCGGCTTTTCGTGCGCGCAGAACGGGCAGGGGCGTAACGTGGGCTGATCCATCGGGCGAGCCTGCGACGTTCATCCGACGCGCGCAATCATCCGGAACTGATGAGGCGGCCAAACGCAGCGGCAGCGACGAAATCCGTTCCAGTGCTACCCCAGCGCTACCCCGATCAGAAGAGAAAACGGCCTGCACGAAGGCAAGCCGTTGATTAATATGGCTCCCCGACCAGGGCTCGAACCTGGGACCTGCGGATTAACAGTCCGTCGCTCTACCAACTGAGCTATCGGGGAACTGGGAGGCGAAGCTTGCTATTTTAGCGTTTTCGGGGCACGCGGGTCAACGGTGCGCTCCGCCTGCGAGCCCGCGCCGGTGCGCGTGATCGGCGACTCGACGAAATGAGGCGCCGCCAGCCGCAGGTAGTGGACCATCGACCACAGCGTCAGGATCGCGGCGACCCACAGCGCGATCGTCCCCACCAGCGGCGTCGACACACCGGGTATCACCGGCTCCCACAGCAGGAGCGCGATGATCGCGGTCATTTGCGCGATGGTCTTGATCTTGCCGATCAATGCAACCGCGGTCTTGCGGCTCTTGCCGAGTGACGCCATCCACTCGCGCAGCGCGGAAATCGCGATCTCGCGACCGATGATGATGATCGCAAGCCAAGCTTCGGCGCGTCCGAGGTTGACGAGCACGATCAGAGCGGCGGCGACCATCAGCTTGTCCGCGACCGGATCGAGGAACGCCCCGAACGCCGAGGTCTCGCCCCATCGTCGTGCCAGGTAACCGTCCAGCCAGTCGGTGATGGCGGCGATCGCGAACACGGACATTCCCGCCCAGTTGCGGGTGGCCGGCAGGAGCCACGCGTCGGGCAGGTAATAGATCCCGGCGAACACCGGGATCAGCACGATGCGTAGCCAGGTGAGCGCGATCGGGATGTTGAGCTGCATCGGCGGCTTGCGGCGCGATGGAGACGCGCGCCGCCATTCTACCCGGGCGGGACCGCCCTGGCTCCCTGAGCGACATGCGCCCAACGACGAGTTGTGCCGCGATCGCCGGATTCTTACCCTGTGCCGCGCCAAACCGGTCGATCTCGCGACGGAATTCGGTAAAGCCAGGTGGCAAGCGCGACGCCGATCGCTGCGACCACCGCCTGCAGCCACGCCGGCCGCACGAACAGCACGATCGAGCAACCCAGCGAGACCGCGAGCAGCCCAATCGCGATGAGCTTGGTGCGCCAGGGGATGCTGCGATGACGTCGCCATTCGATGATCGCGGGACCGAACGCCTTGGTCGCCACCAGGCGCCGATAGAACGCGGGCGACGCGCGAGCGAAACAGGCCGCGGCGACCAGCAGGAACGGCGTCGTCGGGACGATCGGCAGCACGAGGCCCACGATGCCGAGCACGACCGCCACCAGCCCGGCCGCGATCAGCGCGCCGCGAACCAGCGGCGAGCTGTGCAGCTCGAGATCGGTGTCGAGTCCGTCGTTTTCGTTCGGTGGCACGCCGGTATCCTGTTCAAGCGGTGAACGACTCGACGCGTCGCAGCGGCCGTTCAGTGCAGCTCGGTGTAGATGCGCTGCGCCAGCTCGCGCGAGATGCCCGGCACGCGCGCAAGGTCGTCGACGCCAGCCGCCTGCACGCCGCGCAGTCCGCCGAAATGGGCGAGCAATGCCTGCCGTTTCTTGCTGCCGATGCCCGCGATCTCCTGCAGCGACGACGTGGTTCGCGCTTTCGCGCGCCGGGCGCGGTGGCCCTGGATCGCGAATCGGTGCGCCTCGTCGCGGATCTGCTGCAACAAGTGCAGCCCGGGGTGATCGGGGGGCAGATTCAGCGACTGCGCGCGATCGGGAAACACGATGTCCTCGAGGCCGGGCTTGCGTTCCGGGCCCTTGGCGATGCCGATCAGCACGGTCTGGTGCAGGCCCTGCTCGGCAAGCACCTCGGCCGCAACACCGACCTGCCCCTTGCCGCCGTCGATCACCAGCAGGTCGGGCGCGGGATACTCGCCGGCGACGATGCGCGCCACCCGGCGGGACAGCGCTTCGCGTAGCGCTGCATAGTCGTCGCCACCGGCGGGAGGCGTGACATTGAAGCGCCGGTACTCTGCGCTCTGCATGGCGAGCCGGTCGAACACCACCCCGGCGGCAACCGCGCGCTCGCCCATGGTATGCGAGACATCGAAGCACTCGATGCGCTGCGCGGACGCCGGCAGCGACAGCGCTGACTGCAACGCGGCAAGGCGGTCTTCCTGGGTGGCCTTCTGCGCAAGGCGCTGGCGAACCGCGAAGGTGGCGTTTTCAAGGGCCATCTTCGACCAGATCCGCCGCTCGCCCCCGGGATTGTCGACGATCGCCACGGCGCGCCCGCTTTGCTCGGTCAGGACGCCTGCCAGCGCCTCGGTCCCTTGCGCGCTGGGAACGATGATGGTCGGTGGGACCGGCCGTTCGACATAGTGCTGTTCGAGGAACGCGGACACCACCTCGGCGAGCGATACCCCCTCGGCATGCCGCGGAAAGAAGCTGCGATCGCCGACGTGGCGTCCGCCACGCACCATTACCACGTTCAGCGCGGTCAGCCCGCCTTCGGCGACGGCGGCAACGACGTCGACGTCGCCGGCGGTTGCGCTCTCCACGAATTGCCGCGATTGCAACTGGTTGAGCCGCGAAATCTTGTCGCGGATCCGGGCCGCCTTCTCGAACGCGAGCTTGCCCGCGGCCACTTCCATCTGCGCCGAGAGCTCCGTGCGCACTTCGTCGGTCTTGCCCTGCAGGAACAGCACCGCCGAGCGCACGTCGTCGCGATAGTCGGCCTCGCTGACCAGGCGCACGCAGGGCGCCGTGCAGCGCTGGATCTGGTGCAGCATGCACGGCCGCGAGCGGTTGGCGAACACCGTGTCTTCGCAGGTGCGGAGTTGAAACACCTTTTGCAGAGTCGCCATGCCCTCGCGCACCGCACTCGCGCTTGGAAACGGCCCGAAATAGCGATGCTTGCGATCGAGCGCTCCGCGATGGAAGCGAAGCTGCGGATACGCGTCACCGGTCAGGCAGACATAGGGATAGCTCTTGTCGTCGCGATACAGGATGTTGTAGCGCGGCTCCTCGGCCTTGATCAGGTTGTTCTCGAGCAGCAGCGCCTCGCCCTCGGAACGGGTCACCGTCGTCTCCACGCCGGTGACCTGCGCGATCATCGCGGCGATCCGGGGCTCGTGCGCGGACTTCTGGAAATAGTTCGCGACCCGCTTCCTCAAATCGCGCGCCTTGCCGACGTAGAGCGTCTCGCCGGCGCGGTTGAGCATCCGGTAGA